>DATFWA010000097.1:0-7123 GCA_035259825.1 Candidatus Methylomirabilota bacterium
ATAGGAGTCGTACTGCGCGGGCCAGTTCTGGGCCCACACCTTCGGATCCATCGTGTCCTCGGTCACGTCCACGAGCCGCACGTACGTCTGCCGGGCCTCCTGCTTGCGCTCGAAGATGTTCGTGAGGAGGGCCAGCAGGAGCACGGTGAGGCCGGCGACCGCGGCCAGACCGAGCAGCGGCAGGACCCAGCTCCGCCTGGGCGGGCGCGACTCCGAGGTGGGCAGCATGTTCACCCTCACGTCTCAGCCTCCGGCGCCGTGTCCGGCGCCGGCGTGACAGTGCAGACAGTCGAGCGTCCCCCGCATGGGCCCGGGCGCTCCGATCACCGCGTGGACCAGCCCCTCGTGGCAACGGACGCAGTTCACGCGGACGATATCGCGATCGCGCGGGGTGATCTCGATCGGCTCCTTGAAGTTCTGGAGCGTGAAGGCCACCGAGTGCCGAAACCCGTGCTCGGCCTTGGCCGCCCACTTCGAGACGCCCGCGTGCGGCAGATGACACTCGACGCACGTCGCGGTGTGGCGGTGGCCGCTCTTCAGCCACGCGTCGAACTGCGGGTTCATGATGTGGCAGTTCACGCACGCCCGCGGGTCGGTCGACAGGTACGAGAAGCCTTTCGCGTAGACGAACGTGAAGGCGCCGATCCCCGCCGGGATGCCCAGCAGGCAGGCCAGCAGGATGACGGGACCGGCGCGGTTCACCGCGGCCGGTGGCCCGCCGGCGTCATCGCCCCTTCCGCGCTTTCGCCTTCGCGGCCGTCGCCTTCGCTTTCGCGAGCTTCGGCAGTGCGGCCGCTCGTAATCGGGGGGCAGACCGAGTCCGGCACGGCTTCCTAGGTAGCAGAAAGTCCCCGGCTGGTCCTATTGGACCAAAGTCCCACGCCGTCCTTCGGGTCCGAGATCAGTGCCCGCCCGCCCCCGATCGAGCCGCGAAACGAGTTGAACCAGGGTCCGGTACAGGTCCAGGCGCCGCTCCACCGCGAATGCCGCCGCCGCGGGCTGCGTCCCGCGGGGTGAGGACTCGAACGATCGCTCGACCGCGACGAGTGCGGCATCAAGGTCGGCCGCCGGACGCGGGGGGCCACCGGCGATCGAGGCCGCGAGTCCCTCGAGGTTCAGAGCGACCGCCGTCTCCAGCTCGCGCGCGGCCGGGGGAAGACTCGCCAGCAAGTCCTCGGGCGCCCGCCGCTGATAGGCGAGGGATAGCAGCACGAGCAGGATGGTCTGCGCGTCACCAAGCCGGCGCTGGAAGGCTTCCAGCTCGCCACTTTGCAGCTCGAACTTCGACTCGTCGATGAGGCGCTGCGTCTCGCCCAGATCCTGCACGATCCGTCGACGCACGTCGTCCAGGTTCTGATCACGGGCTCCGAGGCGCGCCAGGGCCGCGAGCGAGTGGAGGGCATCGGCAAAGCGCTGACGCCGACGATCGCTGGCCCGCACGGGCCAGAGGAAGTGCTCGAGGACACCGATCACCAGCAGACCGAAGGCGATGCCGACCAGGCGGTCCCGTGCCACCGTGAGCTCGGTCACCGGTCCCCAGCCCTGCAGAACGACCTTGTAGAACGCGAGCCCGACCTGGTATCCGCCGTACGAGACCCGCGGGCTGCCGAAGTTCACCCACGCCGCCACCGCGGTCCCAACCGCAAAGACGGCCCAGAATCCAGCCAGCGTCTCCACGTGGGGCAGGATGTACATCAGGGAGAAGATGCCGATCGCACCTCCCACCGCGGCGCCGGCGAACCGCAGCACTCCCTTCTGGGTGCTCGCCCCCACGGTGGACAGCGACACGACGAAGCAGGTGATCACCGAGGTATAGATCCCGGGATACGCGGCGGCGACCAGCAGCACGTCGCAGATCAGGCACGCCAGCGCGCCACGGATCGCGAACTGCACATACTCCCGGTTGGTGAATGCGTCCGGCCGGATCAGGGACATCTTTTCCGCTCCCCGCGGCATCGGTGGCCGGGGCGCGGGGCCGGATAGTCGGGGCAAGGCCACCGCGATCTCGCGGAGCGCCCACTCCATCGCCGCGAGGGCCGGCAGGGTCGGCCCCGGCAGCGCGACGAACGGGTGGATCCGGTGCACCGGGTCAGGCGATGGGATCGAAGTATCGGCGATCGCGCGAGCAGTCGTTCCGCACGCCTCGGCCACGCGCTCCAGCCGCTCGCGCGTATCCGACCCGGGCGCCGAAGCGCCAGCCGCCTCGAGCGCCGCCGCGGCGGTGACGAGCTGGTCGACGAGGCTGATGAGCGCGCCTAGCTCCGGGCCATGCTCTCGCGCCCACCGGTGCCGAAGTGAGGCAGTCTTGAGCAACGCCAGCATCTCGGATGTGCCGGCGACGGTGAGCGACGCCAATGACGCCCGGGCCGGACGGGACGCGCGCGCCACGGACCCCGCGAGGGACCGCGCGGCCTCCGCCACTGCTCGGAGACGGGTCACAAGCTCGCGACGGAGCAGCTGGAGCGGATCGCCCGGCGACAGCAGGAGCTGCACGCCGAGGTTCACCGCGAGGCCGAGCGCGACGCACCACCAGATCCACAGCACGAACTCGGTCATGGCCTCCGTGTCCGGCACCGGCATGATGTCCGGCAGCATCATGGCCAACGTCGCCGGGATCCCAACGGCGGTTCCGAGGGCGCCGACCACCACCGCACGACTCAGCCAGAGACCGGCCGCCGCAAACAGGAAAAGGAACACGAGCCGCCACGCCGTCTCCAGGGCGACCTGCCACGCCAACAGCGCCAGCGCGAAGCCGACCGTGACGGCGACCATGCTCAGGACGGAGCCCATGAGAGTGGCGGTCGTGTCCTCCTTGGTGATCAGGTACATGACGATCATCACCACGAGCCCGTGCGGGATGTGGTGGATCATGATCGGCACCGTGGCCGCGGTGCAGGCCAGGGTCAGCCGGAGCGTGGCGCCGAGCCGGCCGGGCGTGGGAGCCAGCTCACGCCGGAGAAATTCCAGGAGCGGAGGAGTGGTGGCCTGCCGGGGCGAGCGCAGGCTCAGGCGGCCCACGGTCAACGGCCCGGCGCCGACCGAGCGCCGTTCTCGCTCACCGTCACCACGGCCGAGGCACCGAGCCGGAACGACTCGTCGGGGTCCTCCACCTTGATCCGCACCGGGAACCGCGCGGCGAGGCGTACCCAGTCGATCGACTTGTCGACGCGCGGGAGGCCCATCACACTGGTGCCGTTCTCCGGCAGCACCGCCCATCCCAGGCCGACGACCGTACCCCGGAAACGCTTGCCCGGCTGCGACTGGAGGTGGATGGTGGCCGGAGCCCCTGCCGCGATGTGTCGCAGCTGGGTCTCCCGGAAGTTTGCGATCACGTACCAGGTGCCGGTATCGACGAGCGTGAAGATGTCGGCGCCCGCCCGCGCAAAAGCGCCGACCGAGATGTCGAGGTTCACCACCCGACCGCTGAACGGCGCGGTGACCCGGCAGTACCCGAGATCAAGCTCCGCCGCGTGCAGGGCGGCCTCGGCCGCGGCCACGCGTGCGTTGACGTTGCCGACCTGTCCGAGCGTATCCTGGGCACGCTCGCGCTCGGTCTTCGCCTGAGCGAGCGCCGCGGTCGATGCGATGTGCTGGGCCTTCGTCGCATCCAGCGCGGCCAGGGCGGCCCGCTTGCGTGCTCGCGCCTCGGCCAGCGCTGCATTCGCCGCCTCGACGTTGGTCCGTGCCTGCTCCCGCGCCATCTCCGCGCCCAACCGCTTCGTACGCAGCTCCTCCACGCGATCTGCCGTCACGAAGCCTTCCGACAAGAGCGGCTCAACCCGCTTGAGATGGTCGGCGGCATGCGCGAGCTCGGCCTCCGCTCGGCGCAGCGCCGCCTCCGACGCCACTCGCTGCGCTTCCAGCCGCGCGATCTCGGCGTCGGCCGCGACCGGATCGGTCTCGCGCCGCGTGACATCGGCCGCCGAGGCGGTGAGCTGCGCATTGGCCCGGGTCACCGCCGCGTCGGCGGTCGAGATGGCCTTCCCGAGCGCGTCGACTTCTTTCCGCGTGAGGGCCAGCGCGGCGCGGGCCCGCTCGACCGCGATCTCGTAGGGCCGCGGATCGACGACGAAGAGGAGGTCGCCCTGCTTGACCGACTGATTGTCCCGGATCGGCAGCTCCGTGATATGTCCGTTCACCTTGGGAGCGATGCCCACGAAGTTCGCGCGGACGGTGGCCGCGTCGGTCTCGGGACGGTACTCCCACTGCCACACCGTGTACGCCACCGCGATGGCGGCCCCCACCAGGATCAGCGCTCCGATTAGGCGACCCAGGACCCGCTGCCGGCCGGAACCTCCCTCTTCGAAGTCGGCCATGGGCTCAGCCACGGAATACGCTCAGCCAGATGACGAGCGTCAGGAGGACCACCAGGCTCGGATACACGAGGACCCGCGGCCCCAGGAACGGGTCGAGCCCGGTGCGCGTGAAGAGTCGCCAGCACAGCATGGTGCCGATGACACCCAGCACCAGCGCGGCCATCCACGAGGGGAAGTACGAGCCGGCCACGGTAATGTCCGGCCCCGGACGGCAGCCCGGCAGAGCTACTCCGGCGACGGCGACCCAGCCGCCGCGGGAGCGGTCCCTCAGCTCCGTCGCTCTCATGCCGTCTATCGTTCCGTCCGGGGACCAGGCGCCGGCGCGCCCGTGCTGAACGCCAGATTCACCGACGCGTCGAGGAGCTGGACCTTCGTCTCCACTTGCTGGAAGCGCGCTCGGCTCAGCTCGCGCCGCGCGGCGAGGAGATCGACCAGGGTTCCGAGGCCGAGCCCGTAGGAGCGAAGAATCGCCTCGTACGAGCTCTCCGAGGCCTTGACCAGCGCGTTCGCCACGTCGAGCCGCCGGAACCCGAGCCGCACGTCACTGTACGCCTTCCACACGTCGCTGATCGCTCGATCGCGCGCAGCCGCCACCTCCTGCTCAGCCGCGCGCCGCTCCGCCTCGGCCAGCTCCACCTTGCGCGCGCGCGCCCCGCCATCGAACACCTGCCATTCGAGGCGGAAGCCCGCCCCGTACGTCGGCTCGGCCACGTTGAAGTAACTTCCGCTGCGGTTGCTCACTTCGAACCGTGTCCGGGCCAGCTCGCCACCCACGTCCGCCACCAGCGCGAACGTGGGAAAGTAATCGGCTCGCGCCCGCCGAACCGCAGCCTCCCTCTCGCGGACGAGGGCCACCTTGGCGATGAGGTCGGGCCGCTGCTCGAGCGCGCGGTCGATGACCCGATCCACCGAGTCCTCGAGCGCGCTGGGCATGGGGAGGGCGGCAAAGTCCACCACCTGCAGCGGGGTCGTGGGCAGGATGCCGATGCTCTCGGCCAGCGCCACCTGCGCATCGCGCTCCTTGGCGGCGATGTCCTCCAGCTCGAACTCTGCCTGCGCGGTCTGCTGCCGGGCGAGCAACACTTCCGGCACGGTCTCGAGCCCCTGCTTGTACCGCGACTCCGCGGCTCCCTGGACGGCCCGGGCCGAATCGAGTGCGGACTGGGCCACCGCGATCCGCGCCCGGATGCTCGTCAGGGCGTAGAACGCCCGCTGCACGCGAAACGCCAGATCCTGATGGCGCCGGTTGAACCCGAGGTTCGCCGCGAGCAGTCGCTCCTTCGCGACGTCCATCATCGCCCCGCGACGTCCGAAGTCGAGCAGCAGCCACTTCAACGCGAGACCCGGCACGGCGTGGGCCACGTCGACGCGGAAGAATCCATCCGGGATCAGGTTCTGCGGGGCTGGCAGGGGCAGGCTCTGGTATCCGCCGAACACGGCCAGCGTCAGCACCGGGAAGTACTCGCTCTGCACGAGCCCGACCCCGGCGGCGGCCTGCCGCGCGCGCTCCCAGGCTACTCGGGTCTCGGGGTTCACCCGCTGCGCCACATCAATCAGCTCGAGCAAGTCGTACTGGCGGGCTGGATCGATAGGGTTCTGCTCCGTGGCCTTGAGCGCGTTCGAGTACTCGTGGAGGTCCGGGGCCCGCCAGGGCGCGGTCGGTCCGGGAGCGACGAGAACGCGGAGTCGATTGGGCAGGTCGCCTCCGCTCTGCGCGTGGGCCCGCTCTCCGATGCCAGCCAGAAGTAGCGAGCCGCTGATCGCGAGCAGGCCGACCGCCATTCGCCCGGCCAGCCAGCGCGCGAGATTGTCCATGACGCCAACTCCTTCCGGGTCCTTGGATGGCCGCATCGGTGCCTCCGTCAAGCAGATAGGGCTCGTTTGGGTCCTGGGACCGGTTGCGCCTCCTCACCCCTTGATGCGCTTCGTTACATCCCCCGCCAAGCCGGCCGCACTTAGCTCGTAGGCTGCCCCGTCCGGGTCACCCACGCGACGAGCAGCGTGTAGGTCACCGCGAGGACGACCGGGCCGACGAACAGCCCGACGACCCCGAAGGCGACCAGTCCCCCGAGCACTCCGGCGAAGATCAGCACCAGCGGCAGGTCTGCGCCCCGCTTGATCAGCACCGGGCGCAGGATGTTGTCGAAGCTCAACGTGATCAGCGACCACACGAGCAGCACGATGGCCCAGAGCGTCTGGTCCTTCCAATAGAGCCAGATGATGGCGCCCACGAGGACCGGCCCCGCGCCGATCTGGGCCACCGCGAGCAGGAACATCACCGCGGTGAGCAGCACCGGGTACGGCACGCCGGTGATGGCGAGGCCGATTCCGCCGATCACGGACTGGACCAGCGCGGTCACGACGATACCGAGGGCGACGGCGCGAATGGCCTGCCCGGAGAGCACGACGACCTGGTCGCCCGCATCGCCCGCCAGGCGGCGGGCGAAGGCGCGCACTCCCGCCGCGACGGTTTCGCCGTTGGCGTACAGGATGGCTGCGACCACCACGGTGAGGAGCAGCTGGACCAGCAGGAGGCCGAGGCTTCCCGCCTTGAACACGACCCACGCGCCGACCGCCGTCACGTACGGACCGACCTGAGTGGCCACGGCCTCCTGACCCCCGGAGGCGAGGCGCTGCCACTCGGCGGCGATCCTCCTGCCGACCACCGGCAGGTTGCCGACCCACGCGGGAGGGCCGCTGGCGGCCTGCACCACTGCCGCCTTCGCCCACTCCACGACGTGATCGGCGTGGTCGACCACGACCACGATGGCGACCGCGATCGGCGCGATGACGATGACCAGCATCGC
>DATFWA010000098.1:0-4828 GCA_035259825.1 Candidatus Methylomirabilota bacterium
AGCGGCCGCCAAGTTCTCGCGACGGGTCTCGAGCCACTTCACCGGGCGCCGGGTGCGCCGGGCCAGCGCGGCGACCGCGAGATCCTCCGGCATCACGTACATCTTCTGACCGAAGCCGCCGCCGGTGTCGGCGACGATGACCCGCACCCGCTCCTCGGGCATCCCGAACGCGCGCGCCACGCCGGTCCGGATCAGGCTCGGGGTCTGGATGCCCATCCAGAGGGTGAGACCGTCGCCAACCCAGTGCGCGATCACCCCTCGCGGCTCGAGCGGGGCGGCCGAGCAGCGGTCGTGGCTGAACGTCTCGCGCACCACGTGGGCGGCCGACGCGAAGGCGGCGTCCACATCACCCTGGCAACCGCGACGCGCGAAGAGCACGTTCGACGCGTGCTGCGGATGCAGACGCTCCGCCCCGGGCTCCCGCGCGCGATCCACGTCGGGCACCGCGGGCAGCGGATCGTACTCAACCGCGATCTGAACGCAGCCATCGACCGCCGCGTATGGCGTGACGGCCGCCACCGCGGCCACCGGCTCGCCCACGAAGCGCACCCGGTCCGTCGGCAGCGCGGGCCAGGGCGTGGCCGCGAAGCCCGGGGCCTCCAGGCGCGCCTGGATCGGCGCGATCAGGCCCGCGAGGTCGTGGCCGGTCAGGGCCAGCTCGACTCCGGGAACCGCGCGGGCCGGAGCCGCATCCACGCCACGCAGGATCGCGTGGGCGTGTTCGCTGCGCGCGAAGGCGGCGTGGAGCAGCCCGGGCAGCGTGATGTCGTCGAGAAAGCGTCCCTGCCCCGCGAGCAGGCGCGGGTCCTCGAGCCGCTTGACCTGCGCGCCCAGGTAGCGCGGGGCCGGCGTGCTCAGCTCAGGGCCTCGCCACGCGGGGCAGCACCTCGCCGGCCAGCAGCTCGAGCTGCTCCATTCCCCAGTTCAGCGGATTGAGCACGATGTACTCGCAGCCGCCCAGGTTGGCGACCTTGGCCGAGATCTTCTCGGCCAGCTCCTCGGCTTCACCCAGGAGATAGAACTCCTTCCAGTACGGCAGGTCCATGCCCGAGTAGGTCTGAAAGTGCGGGATCGCGGTCTCCGGCTTCTCGCCTTTCTTCAGGACCCACACGAAGTTCGAGTAGACCTTGCTCATGTCCCCAGGTCTGCGACCGATCTCGGCCATGAAGCGCTGGATCTTCTCCCAGTCGCCCTTCACCATGTCGGCGGTCGCCGAGGAGTGCGGCACCCACGTCTTCGCGTACTTCGCGATCCGGCGGAGCACCGGGTCGATGTTGGTGACGGTCTGCCCGTACACCTTCTCGAACGGCTGGCTGCCTCCGCCGATCCAGATCGGCGGATGCGGCTTCTGCACCGGCTTGGGATCGATGGTGAGGTTGCGGAACCGGTAGTACTTGCCCTCGTAGCTGACGTTGTCACCCGCCCACAGCGCGGTCACCGCTTCCAGCATCTCGTCCATCCGGCGCCCGCGCTCCTTGTGCGGCACGCCCATCAGGGCGAACTCCTCCTCGTGCCAGCCCACACCGACGCCGAGCAGGCTGCGGCCGCGCGAGAGCAGATCGAGCGTGGCCCACTCCTTGGCGAAGTAGGCCGGGTTGCGCAGCGGCAGCACCAGCACCATCGTCCCCAGCTTGATCGTGCGGGTCGCGCCAGCCAGCGCGGAGAGCAGGGCCAGCGGCTCGAGCCAGGTGCAGGAGTAGGCCGGCGGGGTAAGCAGCAAGTGATCGATGCTGACCGCGCAGTCGAAGCCCAGGTCCTCGGCGCGGCGCAGGTAGGCGCCCATCTCTTCGAGCGTGGCCGTTTTCGGACCGAGCGCGAAGCTCGGGATGCGCAGGCCGAACTTGAGGTCGCCGGTCTTCGGCATCGAGGGGATAGCGCGCATGGAGCCGCCGGTGCGGACGCGCGCGCGGTCTTCCCCACTGCTCTTTCTTGAGCGCGCTGACGTGTTGCTACCGCGACTTCTTTTCCCAGGTCGCAATGCGGCGATCTTCTTCGCGCTCCGGTTGGGCCTCTTCGCGCCTTTGGCGCTTCTTTCTGAGCCACCTGCGGCGATCTTCTTCGCGCTTCGGTAGGGCCTCTTCACGCCTTTGGCGCTCATCGGAGGCCATCCTCCTTCTTCGCCTCCGCGACGGTGAGGCCGCCCACCCTCGCGTGTGGTCGGCCGCCGTCGGTGACCGCGAGGGCGACCAGGATCTCGCCAGCCCGCGGGGCGTCGTTGAGCCGCACCTCCATGGCGTCGAAGTGGGTCCGCACGAACGCGGCATCCTTGTAGTGGAGCGGCACGTCGATGGTGGTGCCCGGACCGCCCAGCTTCTTCGCGGAGGGAATGATGGCCTTGCCTCCGTCCACCGCGGCGCGGAACGGCGTGCCCAGCGTGGGGTGGAGGATCGCGGCGGCGTGCTCGTACTCCCCGTCCGCGCCCACGATGGCCGCCTTGCCGTAGGAGTGCACCGGGGCGCCCAGCGCGGCCACCGCGCGACGGCCCAGCAGGTCGCCCAGCTCCTCGCCGGTCTTCACCAGCTCCTGGAGGTCCTCCACGAAGCGACCTGCGAACGGATTCTCGATCACCGCCACCGCCGCGACTTTCCGGAGCGGCTTGTCGAGACGGCGACCGCCGTCCTCCTGGATCTCCTCCACCACGGTCAGCAGCTTGCGGATCTTCATCAGTGTCCTCCCGCGGCGGGGCCCTGGCCCTTCACGACCTCTGCCGCGCGCGTGGCGGGCGGCGTGTTGCGGCTCCGCCCGATCCGGATCTGGCCGTCGATGACGATCAAGGAGACGCCGAAGAGGTCGCCGACGGTGAGCGCTTCCAGCGCGGTGCGTCCCTGCGAGCCGATGGGCGCGTCCACGATGCAGAGATCGGCCTCGCGCCCGGGTGCGATCACCCCGACCGGCAGCTTGTGGACGTGCGCGGTGTTCCCGGTCGCCATGCAGACCGCCTCCTCGGGGGCCACACCACCCAGCGAGGCCAGATGAGCGAGCACTCGGATGATGCCCAGGGGCACGACGCCGGTGCCGGACGGAGCGTCCAGGCCGATGATGATCCGGTGCGTCGCCTTCGCCTCCCGGGCGCGGCGCAGGGCGTGGAGCGCGGTCTTGCCGTTGCCGCAGTGGACGATCTCGAGCGCCATCTGCGTGGCCACCAGCGCGTCGATCTCGCGCTCGCTCATCGAGGTGGTGCCGCCGTTGATGTGGCCCACCACGTCCGGATCGGCCTCCAGCACGACGTCGCCGCTGATCGCGTTTGAGCCCGCGATGGACGGCCCTCCGGTGTGGATGGTCACGGTCATGCCGTGCTTCTTCGCCCACTTCACCATGGGAGCGGCGTCCTTGCCGGTCCGGACCGAGCCGAGGCCGATCTCGCCCACCAGCTTCACCCCCGCCTTCGCCATCTCCGCGAAGTCGTCCTCGACCATGCCCATCTCGAGGATCGGGGCGCCCGCGTGCACCTTCACCCCGGCCGGGCGCTGGTTGGCGTAGGCCTTGGCGGCCACGATGGCGAGCGCCTTGAGCCCCACGATGTCCTTCGGCCGCCCCGGCAGGTGCACCTCGCCGGCCGAGATCATGGTCGTGATCCCGCCGTTGAGGCCCGACTCGATGAAGTCGATCGTGCGCTGGCGCGGCGTGAAGTCGCCGAACACGGGATGGCAGTGCGAATCGATGAGTCCCGGCACCACCGTGGTGCCGCGGGCGTCGATGACCGTGTCGGCGTCGCCGTCGAGGCCCCGGCCCACAGCGGCGATCTTGCCATGCTCGATCACGATCGTGTCGCCGTCGAGCAGAGGGGCCGCGATGTCGCCCGATACGATCTGCCCGATGTTCCTGATCAAGGTCTTCACGCTCGCCTCCGCCTCCTCATCTCCCTCTCGGTTCGGAGGGGTGCTCTCTCGTCCGCCTCACACCGTCAGGTACTTCCGCCGGAGCGCCTCGTCGGCCATCAGCGTCGCCATCGGCCCGTCGAAGCGGATCTCGCCCTTCTCGATGATGTAGGCGCGATCGGCCAGGCGCGCCGCGAACTTGAGATTCTGCTCGGAGAGCAGGATCGTCAAGCCCTCTCGCTTGAGCGCGGCGATCTGGTCTCCCAGCGCCCGCACGATCACCGGGGCCAGTCCCTCCGAGGGCTCGTCGAGCAGCAGCACGCGCGGGTTGCCCATGAGGGTCCGGGCCACCGTCAGCATCTGCTGCTCGCCGCCCGAGAGGCTGCCCGCGCGCCGGCCCGCCAGCTCGTGCAGCTTCGGGAAGAACTGATAGACCCGTGCCGCACTCCACGCGCCGCCACCCTTCTGGCCGACCACCAGGTTCTCCTCCACGGTGAGATCGCCGAAGATGCGGCGGTCCTCCGGCACGTAGCCGACGCCGAGCCGGCTGATCTCGTGGGTCGGCCGGCGGGTGATCTCGCGCCCGTCGAAGCGCACGGCGCCGCCGGTGATCTCCACCAGCCCCACGATGGACTTGAGCGTGGTGGACTTGCCCGCGCCGTTGCGCCCGAGCAGGGAGACCACCTCCCCGGCCCGGGCGGTCAGGCTCACCCCGTGGAGCACGCGCGAGAGCCCGTAGGCGGCTTCGATGCGCTCGAGCGAGAGGGTGTCGGTCGTCATTCGTCCTCCCCGAGGTAGACGCGCTGGACCTCGGCGTTGGCGCGCACGTCGGCCGAGGCGCCTTCCGCAATGACCCGCCCCTGGTGGAGCACCATGATCCGGTCCGCGATGGAGAAGACCACGTCCATGTCGTGCTCGGTGAAGAGCACGGTGAGCTGCCGCTCGCGGGCGATGCGCCGGGTGAGCGCCATGAGCGCGCCGCGCTCGGCGGGCGCCATACCGGCGGTGGG
>DATFWA010000099.1:0-8514 GCA_035259825.1 Candidatus Methylomirabilota bacterium
CCCGCCACGACCGCGGCGAGCCGGCCCGCGTCCTCGAGGCCGGCCGCGGCGGCCCGTTCTTGGGTGCCCGTGCTCCGTCCCTCGGAGGCCCAGAGGACGCGCGACCCTCCGGCTACCGCGCAGGCGCCGACCACGCTGCCCATGTCACCCGGATGCAGAACCCCGATCGTCGCCATGTCGTCTCCTAGTTGTCCTCCCCGGACAGGTGCGCGAAGCGGCCGGACGAGCGGCGCAGCGGAGGCAGGATCTCCTCGGGACCGTGGATGGCCTTGATCTGGATCTCCCGGGCCAGATCGCCGAGGAGCACCGCGATGAGCCCCATCATCGCCAGCAGCGGCGAGAACATCAGCGCGAGCAGGAGCCAGGCGAAGAATCCCTGCACGCCGCGGGTCGCTCCGCCGACCGCGCCCACGAAGATTGCGCCCACGATCCAGCCCATCGCGAACAGCACCAGCCAGGGATATGCCATCAGCATCATCGCCACCTCATGCGCTCCATCCGTCACGGACGGAATGGTACCGCAGAGTGCGGCCGGTGCGAAGAACGTCTCGGGACGCGGCAGAGCGGCCGCGGACGGCGAGCGGTCAGCGAGCGGACGGCGTCGACGTCAGGACCGGGGTGTCGTCCAGCGGCTGGATCTCGGCGTCGGCCATCAGGAACATCGCGAGGAGGAAGAAGGTGACGAGGATGCCGAGGCCGATCGAAGCGCGCTTCATGCGGGGGCGGTCTCCGGGCGCAAAGCCTGCACGATGCTGCGCAGCTCGCGCGGGTTGATGGGCTTCTCGAGCAGGCGGGCCGCTCCGTGGCGGAGGGCCTCGGCCTGCGTGTCCGGCGGGCATTCGGCGGCGATGAGGACGAGCGGCATCTGGGGGTGCACCTCGCGCACGAGCCGCACCAGGTCCCAGCCACTCTCGGCGAGGCCGTGGGCGGGCGGGAGGTCGAGGTCGATCACCGCGACGTCGAACTCGCCGTGCTGCATCTTGGCGACCGCCTCGGCGATGCCTTCCGCGGTCTCCACGATCAGGCTGCCGCCGCGGAGCGCGGCGCCGAGTCCCTCGCGGCTGCCGCCGTACGGATCGACGAGCAGGAGGTGAGCGCGTCCGTCGTGCTCCGCCTCGCCGTTGAAGCCGATCATCGCCATGGTGAGTTCGCTCCGAATCGTCGTGTAGGCAACCGAAGTGCCACCCGATCCGGAGGCCGCGAGAGCGTCGCCCACGCGTGGCATTCCGCAACGTTAGACGAACCCACGCCGCGGTTCGGGCGCCGAGACCGCGTCAGATTTTCGACACGTGTCGTGTAAGCGTTACATGGAAACGAGTAATTTTTTCTATCCGACGCGGACTTCGGCGCCGCGCCGCGCGCGGCGCCGAGGAGCGGCGCGCCAGAATCTCAGATATCATTCGGACCGAGAGGAGATCAGAGACATGCGAGTGCTGCTCGTGCATCCGAGCCCGCTGATGTACTCCGAGCTATACCTCCGCCTGGAGCCGTTGGGCCTCGAGCGGGTGGCCGCGTCGATCCGCGCCGCGGGCCACGAGGTGCGGCTGCTCGATCTGCAGATTTTTCAGCCCGCCGACTACTGGCGGGAGCTCGACGCGCTCGCGCCGCAGGCCATCGGCTTCTCGGTGAACTATCTGGCCAACGTGCCCGAGGTGATCGACCTCGCCAAGCAGACCAGGGCGAAGCGGCCCGACGTGTTCATCATGGTGGGCGGACACAGCGCGTCGTTCGTGGCCCGGGAGTTCCTCGAGCACGCGGAGGGCGCCATCGATTGCATCGTGCGCGGCGAGGGCGAGGTGATCGCCCCGCGCGTGCTGGAGGCCATCGGCGACCCGAAGCTCGACACTCTCCCGGGCGTGGTGACCATGACCGGACAGGGGCCGAGCCCGACCCTGCTCGAGGATCTCGATCTCCACCTGCCCGCTCGGGATCTCGGACGGAAGCGCCACAAGTACTTCATCGGCGTGCTCGACCCGTGCGCCTCGGTCGAATTCACCCGCGGCTGCCCGTGGGACTGCTCGTTCTGCAGCGCGTGGACGTTCTACGGGCGAAGCTACCGCAAGGGCTCGCCCGAGAAGGCGGGCGAGGACCTGGCCCGTATCCGCGAGCCCAACGTGTTCATCGTGGACGACGTCGCCTTCATCCACGCCGAGCATGGCTTCGCGATCGGGCGCGAGATCGAGCGCCGGCGCCTCCGCAAGCAGTACTACCTGGAGACCCGCTGCGACGTGCTGATCAAGAACCAGGAGCTGTTCGCCTACTGGAAGAAGCTCGGGCTCTTCTACATGTTCCTCGGCATCGAGGCCCTCGACGAGGCGGCCCTGAAGGCGCACCGCAAGCGGGTCACCCTGAACGAGAACCTGCGCGCGTTGGAGATCGCGCGGTCCATCGGGCTCACCGTCGCGATCAACATCATCGCGGATCCGAGTTGGGACGAGGCGCGCTTCGCGTCGGTGCGCGAGTGGGCGCTGGGCGTGCCCGAGGTGGTGCACCTCACGGTGGCCACCCCCTATCCCGGCACCGAGCTGTGGCTGACCGAGTCGCGTCAGCTCACCTCGCGGGACTATCGCCTCTTCGACGTCCAGCACGCGGTGCTGCCGACGAAGCTGCCGCTCAAGCGCTTCTATGAGGAGTTGGTGAACACTCAGGCCATCTTGAACCGCAAGCATCTGGGCTGGGGCGCCTTGCGCCTCTACGGCCTTCCCGCCCTGCGGGCCGCGTCCCGCGGGCAGACCAACTATCTGCGGATGCTGTGGAAGTTCAGCACGGTCTACAACACCGAGCGGCAATACGCGGATCACCAGAGGCCGGTGCGTTACGAGATGCGTCCGCCGCGGCCCCTGGCCGGGAGCAAGCCCACCAAGCAGGAGCTGTACATCCACATGCCGGCACCCGTCCACTAACCCTCTTTCCGGGTTTCGGACAGGTAGACGGATCGTGTAACTGTTACACGGCCCGTGTAATTTGTATAGGCGCGCCGACAGCCGGGCCATGGCCGGCCCCCGGACCCACGTCGCCCGCATCCGCCAAGTAGGGGTCAGACCACACGAAACCCACCGCCCCGAGTCTCAGGCCGCGCTGGCTTGGTTGTTGCCTCAGGAAGCCCCGTTCGCAATTCGTGAATAGGCTGGTCAAACGCTCACAAAGGAGGCGGGGGCATATGCGACAAATGATGAAGCTGGGCGTCCTGCTACCGGCGGCGGTCCTGCTGGTGTCGGGCTGCGCCACGAAGGACTGGGTTCGCGAGCAGTTCTCGAAGAGTGACGCGGCCACAGGTCAGCGCTTCACGAAGGTCGAGGGTCAGGTCGACGGCGTCAGCACCGAGGTCAAGGGTGTGACCACCCAGGTGAAGAGCCTCGAGGGCGCCGTCGCCGACGCGCGCAACCGCGCCGACGGCGCCATGACGAAGGCCGACGCCGCCATGACGAAGGCGGAGGGCGTCGACAGCCGGCTGACTCGGCTGTGGAGCAACCGCTACAACCAGAAGACCGCCGATACCCTCGAGGTCTACTTTGGCTTCGACAAGGCCGAGCTGACCGACGGTGCGCAGACCGCGCTGCTGGGCGTGGTGAAGGAGCTCCAGGGCAACCCGACGCTGATCGTGGAGCTGGGCGGCTACACGGACCCGAAGGGCCCCGTGGACTACAACTACGGGCTGAGCCAGCGCCGGGTCGAGGCGGTGCGTCGCTTCCTCGTGGAGAAGGGCGTCCCGCTGACGCGGGTGCACGCGGTGGGCCTCGGACCCATCGTCGCGAAGGAGACGCCGGACGAGAAGAAGCGCCGGGTCACCGTCAAGATGCTGGTGGACCAGGACTAGAAGCGTCCGCCCCTCCCTCTTCCGTTGGAGAAGAGGGGCGGGGCGACAGTCGGTCTAGTCGGGGGAGGGCCTCGCGTCCCTCCCCCGCTTCATTTCTTCTCCGACGTGGCCGCTTCCGGTGTGGCGAGGGCGGTCTCGGGAATGCGCTCGAGCTCGCTCAGCAGCAGACCGGCCCACCGGTAGATGTTGTGCTCGCGGACGCCCTGGCGCAGGCGGGCCATGCGCGCCCGCCGCTCGTCCACCGGCATCGCCACCGCGGTGCGGATCGCCTCGGCCATCCCGTCGATGTCGTAGGGGTTCACCAGGATGGCGTCGAGCAGCTCGGACGAGGCGCCGGTGAACTGGCTCAGGATCAGCGCCCCGTCCTCGTCGTCACGCACCGAGATGAACTCCTTGGCGACCAGGTTCATGCCGTCGTGCAGCGACGTCACCATGCAGAAGTCCGCGTGCCGGTAGAACGGCCAGATGTCGCGGTGCTCGTGGTGACGCTTCAGGTAGAGGATCGGCTTCCAGCGGTTCGTCTGGTAGGCGCTGTTGACCTCCTGTATCGCCGCGTCGACCTCGGCCTCCAGCGCCTGGTAGCGCGGGATGGTGCTGCGACTGGGGGCGGCCAGCTGCACGAACACCACCCGCTCGCGGTACTCGGGGAACCGCTCGAAGAAGCGGCCGAGCGCCCGGAACCGCTCCGGCAGGCCTTTGGTGTAGTCGAGTCGCTCCACGCCGACGCCGAGGAACTCGGCCGGCGTGTCGAGGCTCTGCAGTAACGCCTGCCGGGAAATGGTGGGTGGGTTGTCCACGAAGTCCGGCGCCACGCTGATCGGGAACGGCTTCACCGAGGTGACGTGCTGACCGCGGGTCACCGAGAAGCGCTCCCAGTCGATCCGAGCCTCGATCGCGCGATCCACCGTGTCCAGGAAGTTGTTGCAGTAGTACTGGGTGTGGAAGCCGATGAGGTCGGCGCCCAGCATGCCGAACAGCAGCTCGTCCTGCCACGGGCAGATGCTGAAGGCCTCGAAGTTCGGCCACGGGATGTGCCAGAAGATCGCGGTCCGCGCGTCGGGACGCTCGCGCTTGATGAGCGCGGGCAGCAGCGCGAAGTGATAGTCCTGGATCAGCACCATCGGCGACTCGGTGCCCGCGATCTCCTCGAGCACCGCGGTGGCGAACTTCTCGTTCACGATCCGATATTGCGCCCAGTCCTCCGGACGGAACAGCGGGCGGTTGTGAACGATGTGGCAAAGCGGCCACAGGCCCTCGTTGGAGAAGCCGTAGTAGTAGCCCGCGTCCTCCTCCGGTGTGAGCCACACGCGCCGGAGAGTGAAGCGCGGATCGTCGGGCGGCACCCGCAGCCGGCCCCGCGCGTCGGCGGTGTCGCGGTCGGCATCGCCGCTGGCCTGGGCCACCCAGACGCCGCCGCAGGCGCGCATGACCGGATCCATCGCGGTCACGAGCCCGCTGGCCGGAGTGATCACCTGGATCGAGCCGTCCTTCCAGACGTGGCTCAGCGGCTCGCGATTGGACACCACCACCAGTGGCCGCTCGCCCAGCCGCATCTTGGCGAACTGCTTGAGCCGCTCCTCGGTCCAGAGCGTCTGGCCGATGAGGCGCAGCGCCGCCTCCTCCTCGGCGGCGGCCCGGGCCCGCTGCAGATTCTTGGCCAGCACCGAGACCTCGCGCGCGATCGGCCCGAAGAGGCTCTCGTCCGGCATCTCGGGCGGATCGATCGCATGACCGCGCCGCACCGCCTTGGTCCAGCGAGCCATCTTGGCCAGCGGCTGGGTCAGGCTCATGCGCACCACCAGCAGTGCGATCAGGGCCAGGACGACCGCGAGCACCAGGAAGCGCGCCGCGTTGAAGCGCCAGCGCTCCCACTCCGCGCTCTTAAGATCGGAGGCATCGAGGAAGACGGCCAGCGCGCCGGCGGGGCGGTCCTCGCGGATGATCGGGTCCGCGTAGACGTAGAGGGTCTTGCCCTCCATCCGGCGGAACCCGGTCTGCACCACGCCCGAGGTCAGTGCCCAGGTGACCTCCGGCGGCGGGTTCTCCAGGATCTTGGCCACGTCCGGTGTCGCGACGATCAGCGAGGCCACGCGGTCGTACACCGCGAGCCCCTGGTCGGGCTTGCTGAACTTCTTGATCAGCCGGTCCACCTGCGCCTTCGATCCGCCGCGAACCAGCGCGGGCTCGAGCACCTCCTTGAGGCCCTCGCTGAGGAGCGCTGCCCGACGATCGAGCTCGGCGGTGAGGCGCTGCTTCTCCTCGACGACCTGCAGGTAAGCGAAAATGCCGATGACCACCAGCGAGGCGAGCCACAGCGCGGCGACCAGCCGGAGCTGGAACCTCACGCGCCGCTCCCGGTCCTGGCACCGCCGGCGAGCGCGGTGATGACCTGCTGCACCTCGGAAACGTCCTCCAACCGGAAGGCGGCCTTCGAGGCCGGCACCAGGTCTCCGACCCGGATGGTGAGCGCGCGGCTCCCGAGCACCTCGAAGGCGTGCTCGTCGGTCCAGTCGTCGCCCAGGTAGAGCCAGAGCACGCGACCGGTCAAGGTCGAGCCCACGCGCTCCTGGATCCACTCCGCGCACTCGCCCTTGGTCCAGGCCACCTGCGGCAGCACCTCGATCACCTTCGTGCCGTGGAAGATCTTGAGCCGGCTCCCCTGCTCGCGGATGGCGCGCGCCAGCTCGATCTCCACGCGGCGGATCTCGTCGGGCGCCACGTGGCGATAGTGCACCGCCACCGCCAGGCCCTTGGTCTCCACCCGCATGCCGTTGACGCCGGGCGCCCGGCGTACGAGCGTCTCGCCCACCGCGCCGACCATGGCCTGCTGAGCCCTCGCGTCGGGATGGCAAAACGCCAGCTCCGGCCCCTCGATCTCGAGACCGTGGCAGCCCGCGTAGATCACCTCCGGAATGGCGACTCGCCCGCGCAGGTCCTCGAGCCCGCGGCCCGAGATCACCGCCACGGAGGCCCGCGGCGAGCGGGCCAGACGTAGCAACTGCTCGCGCATCTCCTCCGATAGCACCGCGTCGGCGGGATCGTCCACGATGGGCGTCAGGGTCCCGTCGTAGTCGGTCATGAGCAGGACGCTACCGCCGCCGGACAGCCACTCGCCGACGGTGGTCAGGATGTGGGCAAGGTCGCTCATGCCGCGCGCTCCGCCGCCGGGGGCGGCGCGGTCGGCCCTGAGACGGCTTGCGCGCTCGGTGTCGGTATCGCGCATGGTTTCTGAAAGGACGGCCGGGCCGGGCAGGCAGACGCCAGCATAGCGAGCGATCCGGGACGGGTCAAGGGTTGGCGCCGCCCTCAGGCCCGCGGGTACGGGTCGCCGGTGCGCGACAGCGCCCTCAAGGCCGCGTCGGTGGCCTGCTGGGTCGAGCCCGCGGCGCCCCACTCGGGTCCGTAGGCGTAGTAGTGCGAGTAGCCACCCTCGTCCAGGCGCGCGAGCATCGAGTCGCCGGTCTCCTGGATCAGGAGGAGCACGCGCTCGGCAGGGCACGCCGTGGTCACGCAGCCGGTGACCGCGACATAGTTCTTGTCGCCGACGCGAACGCCGCGGGGCGAGGTGACGCGCCCGAAGTAGGCGGAGGCGCCCCGCTGGATCTTACCCGTGCCCGGATTCCAGTCGGCGCCGAAGAGCGTGCGGATCTTGTCGCGAAGCTGCGCATTGTTGACGACCTCGTCACCGGTGCGGCCGAACCTCGTCTCGCGCGGACCCGATTCGAGCACACCCGCCATCGGAGCTGGAGGCGTGCCCTCAGGCGGCTCGATGGTGCAGCCCGAGGCGAGGACGGCGAGGCCGCACCCGAACAGCAGGCGGCGGACGGGTGAACCGAGCGATGCGCTTCGCATGACAACCTCCTGGCGCGCGATTGAAGTCCGGGGCTGAAATCGCAACCTGTATGCCACGGCTAGCTTGCCCGAAAGTTCCTTGCCCGCGACAAGTTAGGCGCGTCCGATGGGCGCGCGCCACCGACTGCGTCCGTAATCCTTACCGGCTGTGGCAATGGTTACCTTGCTTCAGCGCGGAGTCTTCGACAGCTCGTCGGCCAGCAGGTAGGCCTTGTCGGCGAGCGTGAAGGCCCGCTGCATGTCACGCGTCGAGAGCGCCTCGCGCGCCTTGCTGAGAAAGCTCTGGATGGTCAGGTAGTTTTCCTGCTGCTCGCGAGCCAGCCGCGACGGATCGATCCGCTGCACGAGCTTCTCGGTACCCTCGATGCGGCGCTCGGCCTGCGACTTCATCCGCTGCTCCTCTTCCGCGCTCGCCTGGGGAGCCAGCACCGGAGGTGGTGTGGACGGCTCCCGGGGGATCGCCGCGGTCCGGGGCGGCGGCGGAGGCGGCGCCATCGGCGGAGGCGCCGGCGGTGCGACCGGGGGCGGCGGCGGGCTCACCGTCTTGGGTGGTGGCGGCACCGGCTCCTTCACCAGATCGGGGGGCGCCGGCGTCGGCGGGGGCTCCTCCGGCACCACGACCGAGGTGCGGGGCGGCGCCGCCGAGGGCGCGGGCACCAGGAGATCGGTGGCGCTGACGCAGCCGCCGAGCGGCAGGGTCAGCCAGGCGAGCCAGATCGGGGGGCGCATGCGCATCAGCGTATCGGCAGCCGCACGATCAGCGCGGTGCCTCGACCCGGCTGCGATTTGGCTTCGACGGTACCGTCGTGCAGCTGCACGACGCGGTACACGATCGACAGCCCGAT
>DATFWA010000100.1:0-8368 GCA_035259825.1 Candidatus Methylomirabilota bacterium
TGGTCGAAGAGCTGACCGAAGTCTTCGAGCGCCTCGGTCATGTGCAGCGCCGCGCTCTTGAGCGCGACCGCGTCGGCGAGCGCTGCCCGCACCGCTTCCGCCTTGGCGCGCACCACGCTCAGCGCGTCGAACAGACCCAGATCGAAGGCGTAGAACTGCTCGAGCGTCTGCTGGTCGACCTTGTGGAGATCGAAGAGGCCGGTGTAGCCACGGCTCGCGAACTCGACGGTGCGGCCGAGGCGCTCGAGGCGTCCCGAGAGCCGATCGAGGATGCGCAGGCTCGAGAAGGACCCGGACTCGGCGAGCCGGGCCTTGTCCTGCTCGAGGAACAGCGAGAGGCGGTGCATCTCCTCGACGAGGCGCATCCGCACCTGCTTGTCGGTGGCCCGGGAGTTCTCGCGGTCCTGATAGCCGGCGACTCCGGGAACGAAGCGGACCAGCCGCTCCAGTCTGGTGGCAACGGAGACACCCATGAGGCCCTCCTCTCACTGGGCCCTGAACCTGTCCGGGCCAGCCGGGCGAGGGTGCAAGCCTATTGCCAGTGAGATGTCTGCCTAAGGGGCTGGAAGAATTTGCGGGGGTGCGCGCGGCGGCGCGCGGGGGCTGGCGACCTACGTCAGTCCGTTGACACTTCTTGGCTGGCTCGGACCGCCGGTCCGGCTTCAGTCGAAACGCTGCGCCGCCGGAAGCTCCGCAGCCGTCGCCAGGCCAGCGAGAGTCCGGTCCAGACCAGGACCGTCGCGCCGGCCGAGGCCACGCCGGCTAGCGCCTGGCCCACGATCCCGCCGGCCTCACCCGTATGGAGCGGACGGACCCAGGCGCGGAGCCGCCGGCCGAGGTTCTGGCCGGCGAAGGGCTCCCACTTCACCACGTCCACGGTCGAGGCATCGAGAACGAGCTGTGAGCGCGGCGCCGGGTGCCAACCGACGGGCTCCTGGATGACGAAGGTGAGTGCGCCGTCCAGCCGCGGCGGTATGCGGAGGCTGATCGCCACCCACCCGGGCACCTGACGCTCGGCGCGCTGCCACAGGACATCGAGTCCGGCAGGCACGCGCGCCTCATCCCGGCCTGCCGGTCGATTGGCCCCCTGGCCCGCGCGAGCCGGCGGCGCCGGGCGCTCGGACGGCGGTGGAGCTTCGTTGCCGGTCAGCGTGAAGAGCAGATTGTTGGCCCACTGGTAGGACATCACGAGCCCAGTGAGGGTCACTACGAACAGCACGGGCGCGCACCAGATGCCGATCACGTTGTGCCAGTTGAAGTCACGGGCGCGCCCGCGCAGCCGGCCGTCGAAGAGCATCGCCCGGCGCACCGTCTCTCGCGTCCAGCGGCGAGGGCACCAGAGGTAGACGCCGAGGAGGACTAGGCCGAGGAACCCGAGGTTCGCCGCCCCGGTGATCGGCCGGCCCATGTCGCGCGAGCCCAGCCAGCGGTGCCACTCGACCACCTCGTGGAGGAAGTCGTGGACCGGGGAGAGCCCGCCCAGCACGGTGCCGCGGTAGGGATCGATGAAGAGCGCGCCGCCCTCGCGCCCGAAGCTCACCACCGCGGACGCGGTCGGATCGGACCGCAGCGTCACGATGCCGGGCGGCTGATCCGGCCGCGCTGCGCGCGCGCGGGCCAGCAGCGTCTCCACCGAGAGCCGCGGCGTGCCCGGAGGCGGCGTGATCATCCGTCGGTCGCGCTCGAGCCACTCAGTGATCTGCGGCTCGAAGGCGAGCAGCACACCCGTCACCGACATGAAGCAGATCACCAGACCGGCGGTCACCCCCACCAGCAGGTGAGTCCAGAAGACGAACGTGCGCACGAGCGTGACGGTCGACTAGCGGCGGGCCGGCACCGGCTGTCCGGGCACGCTGCCCGGCATGGCCCGCTCGGGCGGTGTGCCGGTGGCCGGCTGCTTCATGGCCTCGCGCACCTTGGCGATCTCCTTCTGCGCGGGCTCCCGGGTGTCGTTGTGCTGCGCCGCCTTCTCGAAGGCCTGCAGCGCGCCGGGCAGATCGTTCAGGCGCGTGCGAACCACGCCGAGGTTGTACCAGGTGCGCCCCTCGTCGCGCAGGGCGGCGGCGCGGCTGAAATTCTTCTCGGCCGCGGGCAGGTCGTTCTTCTCGTAGGCCACGCGGGCGAGCGCCGACCAGACTTCCGGCGCCTTGGTGTCCTTGTCCGCCAGTGCCTGGAGGTGCGGGAGCGCACGCGCGTTCTGGTTGGCCTTGAGCAGCACGAAGGCCAGGCGCACACGCAGGTCCTCCTGATCGCGCAGGGCGAGCGCGGCCTCGTACTCCTTCGCCGAGTCGTCCACGCGGTTGAGCTGCTCGTAGGCCCCGCCAAGATCGCGGTGGCCGGCGAACGACGCGGGGTACAGCTCGACGACCTTGCCGAACGCGACGGCGGCATCGTCCCAGCGCGACTGGAACATGGCGGCCTGGCCGCGGAGGTAGTAGGCGAGCACGTGGGTCGGCTGCTGGGCGATCGCCTGTCCAGTCAGCGTGGTGACGCGGGCGTAGTCCTTCTTGTCCATGGCCTCGACGGCCTGCCGATAGAGGGCGAACGCCGGATCGTCCCAGATCCCCTGGGCCTGAGCGGTGCCGACGGTGGCGATGGCGCAGAACGCCAGACCGAGCGCGGTCCAATGATGTCCGCGCGGAGCCCGCGGGCGGCGCGTTGTCCTCAACGAGTGTGCAGCTCGAAGCGTACTGGCACGGTGACCCATACGGCGACTGCCTCCTTTCCACGACGGGCGGGCTCGAAGAGCCAGGTCCGGACCGCCTCCACGGCGGCCCGGTCCAGGTCCTCGCGTCCCGCCGACTGTTGCACCTGGACGGTGCCGACTTTTCCGTTCGCGAGAACCTCGAACCGGAGGGTGACGACGCCTTCGATCCCTTCGCGGCGGGCCGCTTCCGGATAGCGAGGTGTGGTTTGATACCCGCTGAGGGGGCGGGCGAGCGAGGTGACGCCCTCGCCGGTTGCGTTGGCGAGACCTTGACCGGTGCGCGGACTCCCGCTACGCGCGCCCGGGATCTCCGGGGATGGGAGGAGCAGGCCGCCCGCGCCGGGCGCGGCGGGGATGGGCAGGGCGGGACCGGGCACCTGCGCCGAGGCCATGAAACGGCGATCGGGCGCGGTCGGCGCCGGATCCGGCTGGTGCTCGACGCGCGGGGTCGGGTCCACCATCAGGTTCTGGTACGTCGGCTTCGAGCGAGTGGTCGGGGTAGGCTCCGATACCACGCGCGGCGGCATCTTGGCCTTCTCGGGCGGCGCAGGCGGTGGCGGCTCCAGGCGGACGACCTCGACCGGCACCAGCGCGCGCTCGGGCGGGTGGTGGGCCAGCGCCACGACCGAGGACGCGGCCCCGAGCCCGAGCGCGTGGAGGCCCACCGAGAGCCAGAGCGGCCAGCCGGCCAGTCGTTCGTCGATCATCGCCGCGCGTACCTCAGGTGTCCGACCACCGCCGCAGCAGGTTGTGATAGCAGCTGGTCAGGGCGACGATGCCGGTGCTGGCCGGAGCCGCATCGCTCATCTGAGCGATGGCCATGTCGAGATCGAACAGCAGCGAGCGCTCGCCGTCGTCGCGCACCATGCTCTGCACCCAGAAGATGGACGCTAGGCGCACGCCGCGGGTGACCGGGGTGACCCGGTGAAGGCTCGAGGCCGGGTAGAGGATCATGTCGCCGGCGGGCAGCTTGACCTGGTGCGCGCCGTAGGTGTCGTCGACCACCAGCTCGCCCCCGTCGTACTCCTCGCGCGCGCTGAGGAACAGGGTCGCGGAGAGATCGGTGCGCACTCGCAGCGCCGAGCCCGACACCTCGCGGATCGCGTTGTCGACGTGGTTGCCGAAGGCCATGCCCGCCTCGTAGCGGTTGAAGAGCGGAGGGAACACCCGCAGCGGCAGCGCGGCGGCCATGAACAGCGGCGTCCGCTCCAGCGCGCTGATAATGATGTTGCCCATCTCGCGGGCCTCGGGCGTGGCCTCGTCCACCTGCCGGTTGTGCTTGACCCGGGCCGCCAGGTGGCCGGATGTCTCGCGGCCGTCCACCCACTTGGCCTCGTCCAGGAGGACCCGGCAGCGCGCGACCTGCGCTTCGGTCAGGACCCGCTCGATGTGAAGCAGCATCGCGTCGCTCAGAACCTCCAGGTCCCGGTGAGCAGGAAGGTGCGGGCGTTGCCCGGGATCACGTGGCCAGGATGGACGCCATCGAAGTACTTCGCGTCGGAGATGTTGATGATGTTGAAGCGCAGCTGCAGCGGGGTGATCGGACGGTAGCCGATCATGATGTCGCCCTTCGCGTAGGACGGGACCACGTTGAGGTTGTCGCTGTTGGCGAAGCGCCGATCTACGAAGTTCGCTCCGCCCCCCACCTGCCACTGCGGGGTGATGTCGTACGTCGTCCACAGGCTCGCCGAGTTCTCCGGCACGTTCGGGACGCGGTTGCCCTCGATCGGCACCCCGGTCTGGACGTCGAAAGAGGAGAGGATCTTCGAGTCGAGATACGTGTAGCCGAGCCAGACGTTCCAACCGGTCAGGATCTGACCGACCAGCTCCAGCTCGAAGCCGCGCACCCGCTGCTTGCCCTCGTTCACCTGGATGCCCAGCACCGGATCGGTGGTGCGCGCGTTGTCCTTGGTGGTCTGGAAGATCGCGGTGCGGAATCCGAGTCGGCCGCCCAGGAAGTTCAGCTTGGTGCCGACCTCGAAGGTCTCGTTCGTCTCCGGCTCGGTGCTGACCGTGTTCGCGGCGAGGACCAGAGCCTCCGCGGACGGGTTGAAGGAGGTCCCCCACGAGAAGTAGTAGGTCTGGTTCGGGGTGGGCAGGACCACGAGGGCGGCGCGCGGGCTCAGGTGCTCGTCGGTCCGGTGAAGCCGCTGGCCCCCGAAGTGGTTGTTGAACTGGGCGTCGAACAGGTCGTAGCGCAGGCCTCCCATGATCTTCAGCCACTCGGTGATCGCCATCTCGTCGACCGCGTAGACGCCCACGCTGGTCGCGTTGGCGTCGGAGTTGGCGTTCTTCACCCGGCCCATCCCGGAAAGGTCCGGGAACGCGAAGGGGTCGACCAGGTCGGTGGACGGCACGTTCGTGAAGGTGTAGCGCTGGATCTCGGAGGTCTCGTAGCCGGCGTCGACGCCGCCCACCAGCGTGTGCTTGAACTGCCACGTGTTGAACTTGGCGACTACCTCCGCGTTGTTGAGGACGTACTGGTCCAGCTCGGCCCGCTGCGTGCCGGTGCGGGTGACCTGGATCTGGTCCACCGGCAGCGTGGTGAACGGGCCGCCCACGATGGCTGGGATGGAGACGAGCGAGCCGCGGTCGAGCGAGGCCAAGCGCAACGTGTTGCGGAAGCGGACGTCGTCGTTGAAGTCGTGCTCGAAGCGGATCGTCCCGATGTTGACGTCGTCGTGCTCGTAGTCGCGATCGGGGAGACCGTAGAAGTTGGCGTGACGCACCGGCGCCGGCTCGCCGCGGAGGTAGGGCAGGCCGTAGTCGGGGAGATTGTCGTCGTACTGGTAGAAGTAGCTCACGATCAGTCGGGTCGGGCCGTTGAGCCCGATGCCGACCGAGGGCGCGACCCCCCAGGTGTTGGTGTTGACGTAGTCGCGCCCCGGCGTGTCACCCTTCGAGAACAGGAGGTTCAGGCGCGCGGCGCCCGAGTTCGCGAAGGGGTAGTTGAGGTCCGCGGTGGCGCGTCCCGAGGGACCCGGCCAGCCCACGGTGCCGCCGACCTCGTAGAACGGCGTGAGCTTCGGCGTCTTGGTCACCTGGTTGATGACACCGCCGGTCGAGCCACGTCCGAACAGCACAGAGGACGGGCCCTTGAGCACCTCGATCGCCTCGAGGTTGAAGGTGTCGCGGGTGTACTGCCCCAGGTCACGCACCCCGTCGATGAAGATGTCGTTGCCGGCCGGGAAGCCCCGGAGCGTCAGGTTGTCGCCCTGACGCCCGCCGCCCTCGCCGGCGGCGATCGCCACGCCGGGCACCGTGCGGAGCGCGTCGCGCAGGGTGAAGAACGCGCGCTCCTCCATGATCTTCTCGGGGATGACGGTGATGGACTGCGGGGTGTCCTGGATCGGGTCCGGCAGCTTGTAGAGGCTCGGCTGCTCGATCTTGAACTGGTTGTACTGGTCGCGCTCGCCCTGGACGTTGATGCCAGGCAGCGCCATGTCGTCCTTCGACTGGACCTCGGGGGCTCCCTCGGCCGGCTTGGACGGCGACGACGTCTGGGCCCACGCCTCCGGGGCCGCCAGCGTCAGGCCCACGCCGATGGTGGACCCGACGACTCCCTGGAGCGTGAGGGCGCGACGTCTGACCCGCGCCATGTGTCTGAGGAACGAGCGGCGACGACCCATGAGTGCCTCCCGAGCGGATGAGATGGCCGGGCTGGCTCGCGTGGGTCGTTGGAACCGGGAGCTGGCTAGCGGGGCGACACTTAGGTAACCCTAACGGAAGAAGGTTGTCAACCCTAAGGGGGATGAGGCGTGCGGAGGCCGGACGCCGCCCTCAGGCGCCGAACTCGCGGAGGAGATGGCCGGGCCGGCCACAGTCGGCCACGAGCCCGCGCTCGTCCACCGTCCGGACCCCGTTGACCCAGACACCGTGCAGGCCTACCGCCGGCGTGTCGAGCCGGCTGGCCCCGGTGGGCAGGTCGCGGACCCGGCGCTTCTCGCCACGACCGACCGTCCGCGGGTCGAAGAGCATCAGATCGGCCCAGGCGCCCGCCTGCAGTCGGCCTCGCTCCCGGATTCGGTAGGCGTCGGCCACCGTGCTGGTGACCGCGCGCACCGCCTGCTCGAGCGTGAGGTCGCCGCGCTCGCGTGCCCAGTGGCCGAGGAGGTGCAGTCCGAAGCCCGCATCGCAGAGGAAGGACAGGTGGGCGCCCGCGTCGGAGAGCGCGACGGCCGCGTTGGGATGCCGGAGCAGACGCCGGACCTCGTCCTCATCGATGTTGAAGAGCCGGCAGTCGAGCATGGCGTCCAGCTCACCGTCGAGACCGAAATCGAGGAAGGTATCCCACGCGTGCTGACCACGCTCCCGGGCCAGGGCGCCGATGGTCTTGCCCTCGAGGTGTCGGTGCTCGGGCCGCGTCACCTCCGCGATCGTCAGGTGATCCCAGTTCTTGTCGCTGAAGCGGTTCGGCACGCCGGGGCGGGCGATCTCCTCCTTGAGCGCGGCGCGGAACGAAGGGTCGGCGAGGACTGCGCGATAGCGCGCCTCGGTGTCGGCTACGATGGCGGGACGCCAGGCCAGGAATGCCTCCAGCGGATACGGATGGCGCAGGGTGAACTCCATGCCGAGCGGGAAGCAGCCCACCTGCGCCCACAGCTCGCGGCCGCGGCTCCGCGCGGCCTCGATCTCGCTCAGCTCGCGGAACACGCGAGTCGGATCGCCCGGGTCCACGAACATCGCGGCGATCATCACCGGCCGCCCGCTCGCCGCCGCGATGGACTCGAGCCACGGCACCGTGGACGTCATGCCCTTGGTCAGCATGAAGATGCCGCGGCCCGCCTCGCCCAGGGCGCCGGTGAGCGCGGACATCTCGCGCTGGTCGGCCAGGCGCGACGGCATCGGGATGCCGTTCTCCCCGTTGTGCTGCTCGAGCGTGGAGGTGGCGAAGCCGATGGCGCCGGTGCGCACCGCCTCGAGCACCAGGCGTCGCATCTCGGCGATCTCCGCGTCGGTGGCCGCCCGCCGGGTGGCGTCCTCACCGAGCACGTAGGTGCGCACCGAGGAGTGGCCGACGAACGAGGCTACGTTGGGAACGAGGCCGCGCCGCTCGAGCGACGCCAGGTATTCCGGGTACGATTCGAAATCCCACTGGATGCCCGCCCGCATCGCCTCCAGCGACATGCCCTCGACGTGGGTCAGGTTGCGCACGACGAGGTCGCGATGGGCGGTCCGGCACGGGGCGATGGTGAAGCCGCAGTTGCCGATTACGAGCGTGGTGACGCCGAGCCCGGTCGATGGCGTCGCGTACGGGTCCCACGTGAGCTGCGCGTCGTAGTGCGTGTGCAGGTCGACGATGCCCGGGGCTAGCACGAGGCCCTGGGCGTCCACCCGCTCGCGCGCCGCCCCCAGATCCGCGCCGCGCCGATCGTCGCTGATTGCGGCGATGCGTCCGTCCTTGACCGCCAGGCTTCCGTCCCTAACCGGCGTACCGAGACCATCGATGAGGCGGGCATTGTCGATGACGAGATCGTGCACGGGAGCGGCCACGCCCGAGGCTAGCCCGCGGCGTGCGGCGAGTCAACCGGCGACGCCGGCGCGCTCACAGCGTGCGCAGCGCCTCGGTGACCGGGATGCGCGCGGCCCGCACCGCGGGCAACAGTCCGCCCGCGGCGCCGATGACGAGGGCCCAGATCAGGCCGCGGACCAGGAGCCCCG
>DATFWA010000101.1:0-3841 GCA_035259825.1 Candidatus Methylomirabilota bacterium
GCGCGTGCTCACGCCGGGATGGATCGGGGTCGCCAACATCAAGTGGGTCGGACGCCTCGAGGTATCCGATCAGCCGCTGTTCTCGTCCTGGAACACGGACAGCTACGTGATGATCGGCCCCGGCTTCCAGCCCAGTCCGCCCTCGAAGGGCCCGGTGCTCTCGATGCAAAGTCTCAAGAGCGCGCTCGAATTGCCGTGGGGAGGCGACGTCGCCGCAGGCCGCCGCCTGGTGCGAGGGCGCGCGTGGTCGCCGGTCGGCAAGATCGCCAAGGTCGACTACAGCCTGGACCAGGGCGCCACGTGGCAGGCGGCGCGCCTCCGCGAGCCGAACATCGCGGCGGCCTGGGTGCGGTTCGACTTCGACTGGGACGCGAAGCCGGGCAGGGCGGGGATTCGCCTGCGCGCGGCGGACAAGAAGGGCAACGTCCAGCCCGACCAGGTGCCCTTCAACGAGCAGGGCTATCTCTTCAACGCGGTGGTCGAGCACCCCCTGGTGGTGACGTAGCCCGGCTCAGCCCCGACGCGTGTCCCACGGGATTGGCCGGCCCAGTAGCGGGCGGGGCCCCACCAGCGACGGAGTCTGCTCGTACTGCAGCGCGTGCAGGCGGCGCGTGGTCAGCGCAACGAGCTGGCGGAAGCTCGGGTTGCGCCGGCCTTGCCGCGATCGCCGCAATTCCTTGGCCAGGCTGTAGGTGAACGCCCCGTAGGAGGTCGCCCCATCGCGGTACTCGTACGACAGCTCCTGCTCCCGGCACGCCTCGATGATGATCGGCAGGTAGGGGCCGCGATGCCGCAGGGCCGCTCGCTCCCGGTCGTAGGCGCGGTTGGGCAGGCCGCGCAGCGAGACGCCGCGGCCGATGCGGTACGTCGCGCCCGACTTCCCGACGAACTGGGGCGAGTTGGTGAGCGAGCGATTCGCGGTTGGCAGCCGCCGCTCCTCCCACATCTCGAGCCGGCGGTTCCACCGCAGGGCGCGATGACGGATGTCGTCGGGCGGATCGATGCCGCGCGGGCGCAGCCCGCCCTCGCGGGTGAGACCGCCCGAGTGGCAGCAGTCGAAGATCGCGGCGAAGTGGCTGTCGTACGGAAGCTGGCTGTAGAAGCCCACGAACTGCTTGTCGGTGATCGCGCGCTCCGGGCTCCAGTCGAAGTCGTAGGGCACCAGGCATTCGTTCAGATGATCGACCTCCTGATGCGGACCGTAGGCGGGGATCTGGGCTCCGTGACCGGAGTAGAAGAGCACGCGCTCGTCGCCCGGCTTGACGTCGTCGAGCAGCCAGTGGAATCGCTCCAGGATGTTGGCGGTGGTGGCGCGATCGTCCAGCACCACCCGGATGTCCTCCGGCTCGTAGCCGCACTCCTGGAGCACCGAGCTCACCAGGTACACGTCGTTCACGCAGCCCTCGAGGCGGTTCGCCGGGTTGGGATAGGCGTTGATGCCGATCAGGAGCGCGCGGCGCGCCGGCCGCGCGCCGAGGGTGCGCCCGGCCTCCACCTCGCGGCTCCGTGTGCGCGCCGGCCGCGCGCCCGACAGGTCGAGCCAGACGCTGTTCCGGGTGTTGGCGTGATCGAAGTACCAGATCGCGTCGTGGTTCAGCGGGTCGTTGGGCTTGTCGAAGGGCGTCTGCACCGAGGTGAAGTTGTCGGCCTGGATGCGCAGCTCCGCGGTGAAGACATGGTCGTCCGGATTGTAGAGGTGGTACCAGCGCCGCGCGCGGGGCAGCGCCTCGATGCGCCCGGCGAAGCAGTCGCGGACGAACGGGTTGCCAATCTGCGATCCGAGCGTCACGAACGTGCGTCCGTCCAGGGCCGCGCGCTCCCGGCGGAAGGCGTCGTAGCAGATCAGGGTGCCCAGGCTGTGGGCGCACACCACGTCCGGCCGCCGGCCGGCCACCGCGTCGAGCACTCGGGTCCGCAGCCGCTCGCGCAGCCGGTCCTCGCTGGCCCACTGCGCGATCATGCCCGCGGTCCAGCGGATCAGCGCCGGCATGTCGAAGAGACCGCGCGTGCCGGGCAGGAGATCGCCGATCCCATGCACGATGCCGCTCGCGGCCAGGCGGGTCAGCGCCTCGGCGTACGTCGCCGCGTTCAGCGGCGCGTGGTCGAACTCATCGTCGTAGGCCAGGAACTCGAAATCGATCTCGAGCCCCGGCTGCCACCGCTGCAGGCCCGCGGTGATCGCCTGCCGCCATGCCGGGATCAACGCGGCATCGACGTCTCCGTGGCCGATGCCGTGGACGCACAGAATCGAGAGCCGGTAGGGCATAGGTGGCCTCCTGGGAATCCGGCGGGGCCGGCTAGCGCCGGCGGCCGATGCTACGGGTGTAGGCGTCGATGAAGGTGGCCCAGCCGCCCTTGCGGGCGAAGTCGAGCGTGGCGTACAGCCGGGAGACCGTCTTCTTCGGGAAGTAGACGGTGAGGCCGTGGGAGTGGGCGAGCCCGCGGCCTTTCGCCTCGCTCGCGAGGACAGCCTTCGACAGGGCCGCGCGCACCGCGCGGCACGCGGCCTCGAGCCCGGGCCGGCGCACGCGGCGCGCGAGGAGGTCGCAGAGATCGGCCACGTCGCAGTACTGGTCGTAGGGCGGGGTGTACTCCTGCACCTGGGCCCTCACGGCCCAGATCTGCGCGCGCGCGTCGTCGTCTTTCAGGGCCGCCGTCAGCACCCGGCCCAGCCGGTTGATCGCGTCGGCCAACGCACCGATGCCGGCCAGGTCGGTGGCCGCCATCGTGGCGCCGTCCTTGGGTCCGTACGATGCCACGTACCGGCCCACCACCAGCTTCGCCAGATCCGCGGGCTTCATCGAAGGGCGGGCCACCAGCGCCTTCAAGATCGTGTCGTAGGGCCAGCCGTCGTTGGGCTCTTCTTCCTCGGAGCCGCAGGTGAGCCCCACGTGATCCCGGACCTGGTAGGCGACCTCGACCATGCTCATCAGACAGGCGTCGAATCCCAGGACGTCGATTTTCTGCTTGAGGGTGCGCCGGATCTGACCGAGCACCCGCTTCAACTCGATGTTGTCGAGGAAGTCCTTCGCCTGATCGTCGAACGCGATGGCGCGCGATGTGACCATGCTGGCCACCGTGGATCGGAAGAGCGAGCGGCGGGCCCGCTGGGCCGCGGCGCGCACGGTGCCCATGCGGATCGGGCCGGGGGAGTCGGCCACCAGCGCCCGCGCGACCACCTTGCCCTTCCGCACCACGGGCGGGGCGGCGCCGCTGAAGTAGTCGCCCTCGTAGAGATTCGAGTCGTCCCAGCCCGAGCCGTGGTTCCAGATCACCAGCAGGTAGTGCTGAGCCGGATGACTGGTGGCCGCCCAGGTGACGAAGTCGCGCAGGACGGCCGGATCGCCGGTGTCGGTCTCGCCCAGGGCGGTGACCACGTCGGCGGACAACGTCGTGTGCTTTCTGAGGAGATAGCGATTGGTCGTCCGCCCCGAGCCGGAGCGATCGAACTGGGCCACCACGGTGACCTGGTCACTGGAGCCGACCGTCTTCATCTCGAGCAGATCGGCTGCGCCGGCGCTGTCGAGATTGTTGTCCCCCGCGAGGTACACCATGACCGTCCACCGCTTCGTTTTCTCCGGGCGCGCCATGTTCGCCTCCTCGGCTCGCAGTCGAGCGCTCCCCACGATCGAGCGGATCCCCCGATAGCGCAAGGTTTTTCTGCCCTTACTGTCATTACCCGGGCGCCGGCTCGGCGGTGAAGGCCTGAGAGCGCGCAAGCGGCGAGCACGAGGCAGTAGCACGTTCGGGGTCTCCCAAGCCTACCCGGTAAAAAGCGCGCCACCTCACGGGCCCGATCCCATGGAAATCGCGCGATCGCCCCCGACCGTGCGCCGGTACG
>DATFWA010000102.1:0-22346 GCA_035259825.1 Candidatus Methylomirabilota bacterium
CATGAGGCGGCCACCGTAGTCGTTGCCGACGTTCGGGCCGAAGTTGCGCACGCGGGGCTCCCACGCCGCCACGACGCGCGACGACGGGCCATAGATGTAGTAGACCTGCTCGGCGAGGTACCGCTGGATGTCCCAGATGATGTCGCGCCGCTTCGCCGCGTCGAGAGTGCGGCGCTGGAGCCGGATCATCTCGGTCAGCTTCGGATCGTTGACGGCCGAGGAATTGGTCCGCTGCCCGGGCAGGTGAAACGACGCCAGGTAGGGGTCCGGGAACAGGACGCCGCCGCGCTGCCCCAGCATCATGCGATCGAAGCGGCCGAGCATCGCGCTCGAGAGGAAGGCGCCGGTTTCCTTGACCTTCAGCTCGGCGTCGATCCCGGCCGCCTTCCAGCCGCGCAGATAGACCTGGACGCCGTCCATCCAGTCCGAGCCGAAGCTCCCGGTCTCGAGCGAGGTCTTGATGCCGGTCGGATAGCCCGCCTCGCTCAGCAGGCGCGTGGCCGCCGCGGTGTCGAACTCGTAGATCCGCCGGCCCTCCGGCGAGAGCTGATCGACGGGGATCGCCCAGTCGACGAGCGCTGGCGGCACCGCGGTGGCGGGAGCCCCCTGCCCGAGCCCGATCGGGCTGACGTCGAGGATCTCCTTCAGGTTGGTGGCCCGGGCCACCGCGCGTCGTACGCGGACATCCCTGAACGGCTCCTGATCGACCTTCATCGCCCCGAAGGACCCCACCATCCACAAGAACTCCGCCGTCTGCAGTCCCGGCCTCCGCTTGCGCACCGTCTCGAGGTCGACCCGTCGCACCACGGCGCCGAGCCCCGGAGCGAAATCGAAGTGCCCGCCCAGCCAGCGGGCCAGGCGCGACGACGCGTCGGTGTCCATCGCCGCCTCCACGCCGTCCGCGTAGGGGAGACCGGGCACGAAGTAGTCCGGATTGCGCACCCACACCAGACGCACGTTCGGCTCGTAGCGCTCGAGCATCCAGGGGCCGGTGCCGATGCACGCCTCCGGCCGTTTGAGGTCACCGTATTGCTCCACCGCCTCGCGTGGCACCACCCAGGCCACCGTCGAGGCCACGGCGTCCAGGAACCAGGCGAACGGGGTCTTGAGCGTGAAGCGCACCGTGTACCGATCTGCCGCCTCGACCCGGTCGATCTCCTCGAGAATGGTCCGGTTCGGGTTGTTCGTCGTCGGGCTCAGCAGCCGGTCGTAGGAGTACTTCACGTCCTCCGCGGTCAGCTCGCGCCCGTTCAGCGGTGGCTTCGGATGCCAGCGCACCCCGCGCCTCAGCTTGAACACGTAGGTGGTGTCGCTGGTCTGGCCCCAGGATTCGGCCAGGTCGCCTTCGATCGGGAACGTGCCCGGTACCACTGAGGGCCCGGCCTTGTGCTTCAGGAGTCGGCTGTGCGTGAAGGACAGCGCGATGTGAGTAGCCCAGCCCACCGTGAGGTGGGGGTCGAAGTGCGAGGGGTCGCCCGCGCTGATGCGGAACACGCCGCCGCGTCGGGGGGTCTGGGCCCGTGCCGGGATCGCCGCGCTCACCGCCGCGGCGACGCCCGCCTTGAGCAGGGCGCGTCGAGAGAAGCCCGAGTGACTCATGACGGTTCCTCCTCGCGTCGTCGATGGGCGTCTGGACCGACCCGAGCATACGTCAGGAGGCGCCGGGCGTGCTCGACGCGAGGGATGCAAGCCAGCCGCAGGCCGACCAAGCTCCCGACGCGGAGCTCGGGCTGTTACCCGCGCCGCCGACCGTCCAGCTCACCTGATCCCAGCCGGAGCCCGCCGGGCGCTCTGGAGCGGCTCGGCCGTTGCGAGTCGCTTCGTTCGCCATGTGTTCTCCTCACTGCCACGTCAAAGATCACCGGGAGTGCCGTGGTGCTGTAGAGAAGCCGTGCCAATGGGGGCGGGGCGCGGCCACGCTCGGTCCTTTCCGTCGAAAGCTCACTGCCGTATCCTGTGCCGGGTCCCACCGCTTAAATGGAGGGCGGCCACGACGATGACGATGCACTGGGAGACGCTGCCATCGGGCGAGTTCCTCGAACGGGCTCAGTGGCGGCCGCTAGGCGACCATCGCTATTCGGCTCTTCGCGTACGCCTGCTGTTCGTCCGCTCGAACGGGAAGGTGTCGCGGCTGGGGCCGGTCGTGGAGGAGCACGACGTCGAGCCCGGCGACACCATCACACTGAGGCGCAAGCGCGAGCGCATCGTCACTCGGACCGAGTCGATCTCGGAGGCCATCCGTGTCGCCTCGCGCAGCCGTTTCCTCGACAGCCTGTCCGCGAAGATCGCCGCCGAGCTCGGGGCCAAGGGTCTCGGCTTCTCGGGGAAGCTTCAGACGGAGACGCTGACACGCTCCGAGTACGAGCTGACCAGCGAGGTCGAGAAGACGCTCACCAGCACCGCGTCGCACTCGATCGAGGAGACCGAGGGGCGTGAGCACGAGCTCGTGCTGGATGGCCTGGCCGGTGGCCGGCGTCAGGCCCAGCTGCGCCGGCGCTACTGGCCGAGACACTGGGACGTCTACGCGCATTCGTACGACTATCTGGAGCTGTCGTACCGTCGCGGGTGGTTCTGGCGTCAGGTTCGCGAGACGATGAAGCGAATCGATGGTCAGCGCCTCGGCTGGCCGCTCATCGCCCTAACGTTCTACGAGCCGCAGCCCGACGTTGTCGTGCGCTACGAGCCGGTCGCAAACGAGCTGGAGAGTCCGGAGGCCTTCGAAGTTCGCGCGCTGACCAAGCCGATGCCCGCTGCCTCTCCGCCTAGGCAGGACAGCCTGGAAGTGGCGGCTCAGGTCGCGTTCCCGGTGAGCCCGGCCGAGAAAGCGGTGGCGACCGACCGCGAGCAGAGGCGCCGCGCCGCCGCGATCGGCTTTGCGAGCGGTCCGCGGCGGCGGGGGCGCGTCGGCTCCCGGAAGACCGACGGGACGGCTCCCGCTCGATCGGCCCGGAGGCCGGCGAGGCATCGAAAGACCGTGAAGAGGAGCGCACGGCGTCGCGCGCCGGCACGGAAGAGAGCGCGGCAGGCCAGGCGCGGCCCCTGAGAGATCGCGGCGCTCCCCGGGTCAGACGTGATCGTCGGGCAGGCTCTCCGCGAATGCATCCAGCCGGGGCTCGACGACCTCCATGTAGTAGCGGACCCTGCGTCGATACGAGTCGATGCCCCGCCGCCGACCGGTCGAGCCGCCCCACCAGCGGTCGGGCACGAGGCGCGCGCCGCGCGCCGCCACGCTGGCCTCCCAAAAGGCCTGATGGTGCACGTTCTCCACCGTACCCGAGCTGAACCGGTAGAGCTCCGGCACGGTGCGGCGCAACGCCGCGGCTAGCAGTAGCGCTCGATGCACGGGAGGCGGATGATCGAGCCGCTTCTGCTCACGTATGGATAGGTTCTCGGCGTCGAGAGCCTGGTAGAGCAGCAGAAGAGTGAAGACCCGCTGGAAGTACAGGTCTAGCAGCAGATCCTGGGTCGAGGGAAAGTCCTCCGCCGCCTCGGTGATGGCGAGCCACATGTCCAGCGCGTGGATGTCGGCGTCCAGCTCCAGGTAGTGGCTCAGGCCGCCGGCGCGCTCGTCAACGACGTGTCCGGGACGGTCCAGATAGGCGAGGTGACCGCGAAGGGCGTGGGCGGCCTCGTGCAGGTACACGTGCTCCGCGATCATCCCCAGGAAGCGCCACGACCAGCCCGGGCGCTCTCGGGGCGTCAGGTACTCGGTCAGGAACTCCGGGTTCGCGAGGGCGTGCTCGAGGTTCGTCCTGATCGTGAAAGGCAAGCCCACGCACATCCCGATCGCGTGCCGCCGGCGGTGCTGCAGCGTGACCGCGTTGGCCTGCCGTCGGTCCAGGAAGAAGAAGTCCAGACGCTGTAGTCGCCGGCCGTAACGCCGCTTCAGCTCCTTCTTCGTCACCCTCACGATGCGCCGGCAGTACGTCAGAACCTGGCGTGCCTCGCCCCGGTAGCGCTCCGGCGTCGTGATCCGGCCCTAGCGCCGGACGTCGATCCGTGAAGCCAAGAAACCCGCGATGGACACGGGCCGAGGAGTGGACCCCGGCTACTGGATGGGTAGGTTCAGCCGGAACGACGCGCCCAACCCGCCGAGATCCTCGGCCCAGATCCGTCCACCGTGCGCCTCGACGATCGATCGCGCGACCGGAAGACCGAGGCCGATGCCGTCCCGCTTCGTCGTGAAGAAGGCGTCGAAGAGCCGGGGCAACCGATCGGAGGGAATGCCGTGCCCGCGGTCGATGACCGCGACCTCGACGGCGTGGTCGGTGTGGTGCGTCCGGATGACGACCTGCCGGTCGGCCGGCTCCAGGTGATCCATCGCGTCCATGGCGTTCAGGACCAGGTTGAGCACGACCTGCTGGAGCGACACCCGGTCGGCGGAGATCGTCGGCAGGGCCGGCCGCAGCTCGGTCTGTACGGCGACCCCGCGCCGGCGCGCGTCGCCGCTGATGAAGCGGAGGATGTCCGTGACGACGTCGTTCACGTTGAGGGCCTGTCGCTCCAACGGCCGTTTGCCGGCAAGGGACCGGAGACGGTCGATCGTGTCTCCAGCGAGCCGTGCCCGCTCGTGCACGTCGGTGAGGATCTCGCGGAGGATCTCCAGCCCGTCGGGCTCCTGGGTCGGATCGGCCAGGTGCATCAGCCCGGCGCTCGCGTTGGCGACGATGGAGGTGAGCGGCTGGTTGATCTCGTGGGCGATCGAGGCCATCAGCTCGCCCAGCAGGGCGAGGCGCGAGGCATGGACGAGATCGAGACGTGCGGTGCGCAGCTCGTCCTCGGCGTGCTTGCGCTCGGTGACGTCGCGGCATGAGTAGAGCACGGTGCTGGACTGGATCGACACCTGCTTGAGGTGGATGAGCAGGGCGCGGTGCTCGCCCGACTTGGACACGACGTCGCGCTCGATGTTGCGGATCTCCCGGCGGGCCGCCAGCTCGGAGCGGTCGAAGAGGTTGTCGCCCAGGAGCCGGCTGATCCGGCCCATGGTCTGCACCTCGTCCGGGCCGTACCCGAAGATGATGTCCACGTTCGGACAGATGAACGTGAACGCGCCCTCGTCGTCGGTCAGGAAGACCGCGTCCGAGATGTTGCCGAGGGTCAGACGGTGGAGCTCTTCCGAGTCGCGGAGCGCCTGATAGGCGCGCGCCCGGGCTCCATCGATCAGCTCATTCATCGTGCTCGCTCCGGCTTCGCTGGATAGTGGATCCCGTGGTCGGCGCGGAGAGAGGACTTCCGTGGCCTGCGGATATGAACCGCGGCCGGCCCATGGGCAGTGCAAGAATGCGACACCAGGCGACGGAGAGTCAAGGCAGCCGTGTGGTCCAACCGCGTTTTCGGCGGAGCGTACCCAAGAATCGAGCAGCGATCGAGGACGTCGCCGCCGCGCGACTGGTCTACGGGGCGAGCCGCGTCACCTAGTCGGCGAACTGGGCAGCGCGCCACTTGAGCGCCGCGCCCAGGCCCTCCTTCTCCCGGATCTCGTCGAACTTCATCCCGATCTCGGTCCGCGCCGCGTAGAGCGGCGCGAGCACGTCGAGCCCGGCCAGGATCGCGTTGCGGAAGCCGGCCGCCTCGGCGCCCCGTCGCGTGGCCAGCTTGGTGGCGGCCAGCGCCTCGGGGGAGATGAGGGCGATCCGGCGCGCCAGCTTCATGGTCTCCTCCTGCAGGCGCGCGCGGGGCACGACGCGGTTGACCATGCCGTAGGAGAGCGCGGTCTGGGCGTCGATGCTGTCGCCGAGGTAGAGCAGCTCGCGCGCGCGGCGCAAGCCGATCACGAAGGGCATCACGAGGCCCGGACCGACGTTGGAGAAGCGGATCTCGGGCTCGCCGAACACCGCGTCGTCCGCCGCCACCGCCAGATCGCAGAGCATCATCAGTTCGCAGCCGCCGCCCAGACAGTGGCCCTGGACCGACGCAATCACCGGCTTGTTCATGTCCCACGGGGTCATCTCGAGCCGGATGTCGTCGGTCAGCGACTCGTGCCAGGCCAGCGCGTTGCCCCGCCGCGCGGCGCGGGCCGGGTTGGGGGAGATGTCGTAGCCCGCGCTGAAGCTCCGCCCCTCCGCGCGCAACACCACCACGCTGGTGGCCGGATCGGCGTCGGCGGCGCGCAGGCGCTCCACGAGCGTGTGCTTGAGCTCGAGGCTGATCGCGTTGAGCTTGTCGGGTCGGTTGATCGTCACGATGCCGACGCGGCCGTCGACGGTGTAGGTCACGATCTCCGCGGTCATGGGGACTCCTCGGTCCGCCGCGGAACGATCAGCGCGTCGACCACGACGCAGCCCCGGCCTCGCGGCAGCACCTTGATGGGGTTCACGTCCAGCTCGGCGATGGCCGCGCGGTCGGCCCACGCGTAGTCGGCGAGCGCTTCGAGACAGCGATAGAGGCCGTCGATGTCGGCGGGCGGGCGGCCCCGGAAGCCGGCGAGCAGCGTCGTCGCGGCCGAGACCTCGGCCACCATCGCCTCGACGTCGCCTGCCCGGAGCGGAAGAGGCCGGAGCGCCACGCGGTCGAGCGCCTCCGCTGCGATGCCGCCCAGCCCGAACGCGAGCAGCGGGCCGAAATCGGGATCGTGGGTCACCCCGGCCAGCACTTCGATACCCTCGCTCACCATCTGCTGCACCACGAAGCCGGCCACCGCGACGTTCGCCAGCTTCTCCGCGCGCACCGCCATCATGCGGTCCCACGCCTCGCCCAGCTCGTGGCCGTCCCCAACCCCGACCGCCACCAGGCCGAGATCCGAGCGATGCGGCACGTCGTCGGCGACCAGCTTCAGCACCACCGGATACCGGAGTGCGCCCGCCGCGTCCAGCGCTTCCTCGAGGGTCGCGCACAGGCGCTCGCGCACCACGCGCATGCCGGCCTGGGCGAGCAGCCGCTTGGCGTCGTGCTCGTGGATCGTTCGCCGCGGCCGGCCACCCGCCACCGTGACGAGCGCCGGCATCGTGCGCGCGGGCCGGGGACGGAGCGGCGCGAGCGGGATGGCCTGGCGGGCCAGGCGATCGATCGCGCGAAGGCCCTGCCGGGTGCCGCCGATGAGCGCGATGCCGTGGGCGCTCAGCAGCTCGTGCTGGTCGCGCCGGAAGATGCCCGGGCGCGTGCCCATCAAATAGAAGGGCTTGGTCGACGTCTTCGCGCCCTCGACCAGCATGGCGGCGTACGTCATGAAGCGCTGGGGCGTGCCCAGCGGCGAGCCGTCGGCGCTATCCGTGCACCAGACCACCGCGTCGATGCCCGGATCCGCCGCGAGCGTGCGGAGCGCGTGGGGCACGTTGGTCTCGAAGTCGCCGTTGCCCCACGCGTCGAGCGGATTGCCGTCGTCGCCGATCGCGCCGATGACGCGCGCGGCCTCGGCGCGCGAGGCGGGCGAGAGCGGGGGCAGCTCGAGCCCGACGCTCGTTGCCACGTCGAGGATCAGCTCGGTGTGGCCCCCCGAGTTCGTCACCACTCCGATCCGGCGCCCCGCCGGCCGGCGCGCGCCCTGGCAGGCCGCGAGGGTCTCGGTCATCTCGTCCATGTCGTGGACTTCGATGGCCCGGTGCGCGCGGAGGATCGCCTCGATCACGCGCGACTCGCCGGCGAGCCCGCCGGTGTGGCTCGTGATCGCGCGGCGGGCCCGCTCGCTCCGCCCGACCTTGAGGACCACCACCGGCTTGCCGCGATCGGTGGCGCGGTCCAGCGCGGCCACGAACCGATCCGGCTGGCGCACGCTCTCGAGGAACATCGCGATCACCTGCGTGGCCGGGTCGTCGGTCAGGTACTCGAGCACGTCGGCGGCCACGATCACCGCCTCGTTGCCTGTCGAGACCACTCGACTGAAGCCGAAGCGCCGGCAGTCGGCGAGGAGCCCGATGACGATGGACCCGCTCTGGGAGATGAGCCCGACGTTGCCGGCGAGCGGGGCGGGATCGCGGAGCGCGTTCAGGTAGACCAGGCTCCGCTCGTGCGGGCTGATGACGCCCATGCAGTTCGGCCCGCAGAAGGCGATCCCCGCTTCGCGACAGATGGCGACCAGCTCGTCCTGTCGGCGCCGTCCCTCGTCGTCGCTCTCTGCGAATCCGGCGTCGAACGCGACCGCGGCCCGTACGCCCTTCTTGGCGCCGGCGCGCAGGCCGTCGAGCACGCGCTCGTGATTGACGCAGAACGCGAGCACGTCGACGCCGACGGGCAGCTCCTCGATCGAGCGATAGCAGCGCCGTCCAAGCAGGCTCTCGTAGCGGGGATTGATGGGATGGACCTCGCCGGGGAACCCGATGCGGTCGAGGTTCTCGACGATCGTGCGGCCGACCGAGGGTCGCTCGGAGGCGCCGAGCACGGCGACCGAGCGGGGCTTCAGCAGCGCGTCGAGCTGGATGACCGATCCTCCTGACGGGAGCCGCGGGATGCGCTCGCTGGTCAGGAGACTGGCCCACCGTGAACCGGCGGTCAAGCGGATTTGGTCCCACCTATTAGGTAACGGCGAGTCGTCACCGCGATCCTGGTCGGCGGCGGGGCGGAGGTGCGCAGCTGCGCTTCGGTCGTTGAGGGTCTCGAGGCGTTGCAATCGTGGCGGCCCGACGTGCTCATCTCCGACATCGAGATGCCGCGCGAGGACGGCTACGCGTTCATCCGGCGGGTGCGCGCGCTGGACAACCGCGCCATCGCCCGGACGCCCGCGGTCGCCTTGACCGCGTACGGTCGCGTCGAGGACCGGCTGCGCACGCTCGCCGCCGGCTACAGCATGCACGTCCCGAAGCCGGTCGATCCCACCGAGCTGGCCATCATCGTCGCCAATCTGGCCGGCCGGACCCGAGCCGCAGAGCGTCTTGACAGGGGCCCGGCCCGGGGCTCTACTGGGCGCACGACGAGGCACGATGGCTCGTCGGGTGCTTCAGGAGGTAGGGATGGACACTCCACCGGGCCAGTCAAGCGCGTCATCGGTGAGGTGACAGGCGGCCGATGACGCCCCCGCAGCACCACCGCCTGAACTGAATCCCGACTCCTGCCGGGCCGCGCAGCGCTAGCTGCGCATTTACCTGAGGGACCCGCGGGCGGGGCCGAGTTCCCGCCCGCCCCCTCTACCGTCACGTGGTGTGCCGTCGTCTTCCCCACCCGGTTTGACCTCCCGGCCACGCTCTGGCAGGATCGCCACGTACCGCATGCCGCGAACCGTGCCGGAGAAAGGGGAGCGCTCATGATGGATCTCGTGATCAAGAACGCGCGCGTCTGCGATGGAACCGGTGCTCCCAGCTTCATGGGTACGCTCGGGGTTGAGGACGGCGTCATCCGGTACGTCGGCCCGCGCGACGGCCAGACCGCGGAGCGAGTCATCGACGCCGACGGCCTGGTCCTGGCCCCCGGCTTCGTGGATCCCCACACGCACTACGACGCGCAGATCTCCTGGGATCCGCTCGTCACCTGCTCGCCATGGCACGGGGTGACCACCGTCATCATGGGCAACTGCGGCGTCGGCGTGGCGCCGGTGAAGCCCGAGACGCGCGAGATCCTCATGCAGGACCTGGTGAACGTCGAGGCCATTCCCTACGACGTCATGAAGGCCGGCATCGACTGGCAGTGGGAGAGCTACGGCCAGTACCTGGACGCGATCGATCGCCGCGGGCTCGGGATCAACGTGGCTGGCCTGGTCGCGTTCACCCCGCTCCGCCACTACGTGATGGGTGAGGCCTCGTTCGAGCGGCCCGCGACCCCGGCCGAGATCGACACCATGCGGCGCCTCCTGCGCGAGGCGATGGAGGCGGGCGCCTTCGGGCTCAGCACCACCACGTCTCGCAATCACGTGGGCTATCAGGGCCGGCCGCTGGCCTGCCGCAACGCGAGCCGTGACGAGCTGATCGGCGTCGCGCGCGGTCTCGCCGACGTCGGACGCGGCGCCATCGAGATCATCCTGAACTCGGGCGGTATGTACGCGGTGAGCGACGACGACGTGGAGCTGCTGCGCGGCATCACCCAGGCGAGCGGCCGGCCGGTGACGTGGCTGGCGCTGTTCGCGCATCCGGGCCAGCCCGACTTCCACGACCAGACCTTCGCCAAGCTGGGCGATCTGGTGAAGCAGGCCATCCCGCAGATCACCCCGCGGCCCATCATGAGCCAGGGTGACCTGCGGAATCCCACCATGTTCGGCTCGTTCGTCTCCTGGCAGAAGGTCTTCAGCCGGCCGGAGGCCGAGAAGATCGCCATCTACCGCGAGGCCACGTTCCGCGACGCCTTCCAGCAGGAGCTGGAGAGCCGGAAGCGCAGCCACATGTGGGGCCAGATGCGCGTGCTGGAGGTGGGCCGGTCCGAGCTGGCGATCCACGTGGGACGCACGCTCGAGGAAATCGCGGCGAGCGAGGGCAAGCGCCCGGTCGACGCCTACTTCGACCTGGGCATCGCCGACGACCTCGCCACGCGCTTCCAGTCCTCCACGTTCAACTTCGATCCCGCCGGTGTCGAGCGCCTGATCGCCGACGACCGCTGCCTGGTCGGCCTTTCCGACGGCGGCGCGCACGTCGACGTCATCTGCGACGTCGGCTACGCGACCGCGCTGCTCGACCTCTGGGTGCGCAAGCGCGGGGTTCTGAGCCTCGAGAAGGCGGTGCACAAGCTGACTCAGGTGCCCGCGACGGTGTTCGGTATCCCCGATCGCGGCGTGCTCGCGGAGGGCAAGGTCGCCGACCTGGTAATCTTCGACCCGGCCACGGTGACCGCGCGGACGCCGCGCTACGTTCACGACCTGCCGTGCAACGGCCGGCGGCTGATCTGCGAGTCCGAGGGCATCAAGGCCACCTTCGTGGCGGGCACGCAGCTCTACGACGACGGCCGGCACACCGGAGCGATGCCCGGGCGGATCCTGCGCAGCTACGAGTAAGCCGCGATGAGCGAGTTCCTCGACCTTCACGGCAAGGTCGCGGTGGTGACCGGGGCGGCCAGCGGGCTCGGTCAGGCGGTGGCCCGGGGGCTGGTGCGCGAGGGGGCGCGCGTCGTGCTCGGCGACATCGACAAGACCGGGCTCGAGCGCACCGCCGCGGAGCTGGGCGAGGCGGCGCGGTGGCATCGAACCGACGTGGCTCGGCGCGCCGACATCGCCGCCCTCTTCCGCGTATGCGACGAGGCCTTCGGTCCGGCGGAGATCCTGGTGACCTGCGCCGGCATCATCAGCTCCGCTCCCCTCGCGGTCATGACCGAGGAGGAATGGGACCGCGTGCTGGCCATCAACACCAGGGGAACCTTCTTCTGCATCCAGGAGGCGGTCGCGCGGATGATACCGCTCAAGCGCGGCCGCATCGTGACCATCGGGTCGGACAGCGTGACGCGGGGCGGAGGGCGGGTGGCCACCGCGGCTTACACCGCGTCGAAGGGCGCGGTGGTCGCGCTGACCCGCAACATCGCCCGCGATCTGGTCGGCACCGGAGTCACCGTGAACTGCCTCAACCCCGGGCCGATCGACTCGCCGATGCACGCTCCGCTCACCGCCGAGCAGCGCGCGCGCGTGACCGCCAGTATCCCGCTCGGCTGGATGGCGAAGCCCGAGGAAATCGCCAACGGCGTGCTCTTCCTCGCCTCGGGCCGCGCGGCCAGCTTCATGTTCGGCACCAACCTCAACATCGACGGCGGCACCCAGATGGGCACGAGCTGATCGGGGACGCCAGCCATGCCGGCGACCGTGCCCGCCACCATCGAGGTGCAGACCCGCGAGGCCACCCAGGTCGTCGACGTCACCGAGCGCGTCGGCGCGCTCGTCCGAGGCGCCGCGGGCGCGGTTTGTCACCTCTATCTGCGGCACACCACCGCGGGCCTGATGGTCGTGACTGGAGAGAGGGGAGTCGCGGAGGACATCATGGACATCCTCCGTACGATGACGCCGGAGCGGGCCTACCGCCATGACTCGCCGGCGCACGTGGCCGCGCATTTCCTGAGCGCACTGGTCGGGCCGAGCGTGCAGGTGCCGATGCGCGACGGCACGCTGGCCCTCGGCGAGTTCCAGCGGATCGTCCTGATGGAGTTCGAAGGACCGAGGCGTCGCGAGATCGAGGTGCGTCTGCTCGCGGACGCATGAGTCCATCCATGCGCGGCAAGAACGTCTTCATGGAGAGCCTCATCTCGCACGGGGTGCGGTACATCTTCGGCAACCCCGGCACCACCGAGAGCCCGATCCTGGACGCGCTGGTGGACTACCCGCAGCTGCGCTACGTGGTGGCCCTGCACGAGGGCGTCGCGCTCGGAGCGGCGAGCTACTACGCGCAGACCAGCGGGCAGCCCGCGGTGGTCAACGTGCACGTGGCGCCGGGACTGGGCAACGCGCTCGGTATGCTCTACAACGCGCTCAAGGCGCGCGCTCCCCTGGTGGTGACCGCCGGGCAGCAGGACACGCGGCTCCGCCTGCGCGGGCCGGTGCTCGGGCACGATCTGGTGGCGATGGCGGCGCCGCTCACCAAGTGGAGCGTGCAGGTCGAGCGGGCCGACGAGTTCGCGCTGATCATGCACCGCGCGCTGAAGGTCGCCACGGATCCGCCGGCCGGTCCGGTGTTCGTCGCCCTGCCGATCGACGTGCTCGAGCAGGAGACGGACGTCGCGCCGCTTCCGCCGGGCCACCTCTACCGAGCGCCGGCGCCGGATCCCGCCGGGATCCAGGCCGCCGCAGACCTGCTGCTGGGCAGCCGGCGGCCGGCGTTCGTCGTCGGTGATGACGTGGCCGGCGCGTCGGCGGAGGTCGCCGCGCTCGCCCAGCAGGTCGGCGCCGCGGTGTGGTGCGAGGGCCTCCGCGCGCAGCAGGCATTGCCGAGCGCCCACCCGAACTTCCGGCTCGGGCTGCCCTTCGACGCGCTCGCCATCCGCAAGGCGCTCGACGGGGCCGACACCGTGCTGCTCGTCGGTGGCCCGTTCTTCGAGGAAGTATGGTACGCCCCCGGCTCGCCGATCCCGCCGGAGGCCGCGGCCATCCACATCGAGTCGTCACCCGAGCGTCTGGCTCACAACCTGTCGGTGAGGGTCGGGCTTGTGAGCGATCCGCGGGCGGCGCTGTCGGCGCTCCGTACCGCCATCGTCCGCGGCGCGAGTGCCGCGTTCCGGGACGCGGCGGCGCAGCGGAACGAGGCGCTGCGCGCGCTGAAGGGCCAGGAAGCGGATGCCCAGCGCGCCCGCGCGGCCAAGCGGTGGGCCACCACGCCGATCTCGGTCCCGCGCCTGGTGGCCGAGATCGAGGCGGGCCTCCCCGCCGACGCCATCGTGGTCGACGAAGCCATCACCGCCAGCCTCGATCTCACCCGGACCGTGCAGTTCGAGCGGCCGGGCGCCTACGTCGGAGCGCGCGGCGGCGGCATCGGTCAGGCGCTGCCCGGAGCGCTCGGCGTGAAGCTCGCGCATCCCGACCGTCCGGTGGTTGCGCTGTCGGGCGACGGCTCCGCGATGTACAGCATCCAGGCGCTCTGGACCGCGGCTCACCACGACCTCGCGGTAGTCTTCGTGATCCTGAACAACCGCGAGTACCGCATCCTCAAGCACAACATGGACACCTATCGCCAGCGCTTCGGCGCCAAGCCCGATCGCGGCTATCCGAACATGGACCTGGTCGGGCCGGAGCTGGGCTTCGTGGATCTCGCGAGGGGGATGGGCGTCGAGGCGGAGCGGATCGACAAGCCGGACGACCTGCGGCCGGCGCTCGAGTTGGCGCTGGCCGCCAACCGTCCCTTCCTGCTGGACGTCGTCATCGAGGGCCGCGCCTGATGCGGCCGCGCCGCGCGCCGGTCAGTCCTCGCGGTTACTGACGCGGGGGCCGCCGCTCACGTAGAGCGTCTCCCCGGTGATGAAGTCGGCGCGGTCGGACGCGAGGAAGACCACCGCCCACGCCACCTCCTCCGGCCGGCCCAGACGCTGCAGCGGCACCTCGCGCGCGGCCTGCGCGATCATCGCCGGCGTCTTCCAGACCTCGAGCACGCCCTCCGTCTCCGTCGGCCCCGGCGCGACCGCGTTGACGGTGATCCCGTGCTTCGCCCACTCCGCGCCCAGGCTCTGCGTGAGGGCGGTGACGCCCGCCTTGGCCGCCGCGTAGGCCGCCATGCCGCGGGAGCCGGTGCGCCCCGCGACCGACGTGATGTTGATGATCTTGCCGACGCGCTGCCGGATCATCACCCGGCCGACCGCCTGACAGCAGAGGAAGACGCCGGTGAGGTTGATTCCAATCATCGCGTCCCACTCGTCACGCGGGAGATCGGCCAGAGGCGCGCGGATGCGGTATCCCGCGTTGTTGACGAGGAGATCGATGCGGCCGAACGCGCGCATCGTCTCGGCCACCACCGTGTCCACCTGTGCGGCGTCACGCACGTCGCAGCCCCTCGCCAGCGCGCGGCGTCCGAGGGCGCGCGCCTCGCCCGCGACCGCCTCCAGCGGCGCGAGCCGCCGCCCGGCCGCCACCACGTGCGCGCCGGCCCGGGCCAGCTCGAGCACGATGGCGCGCCCGATCCCCTGGCCGGCGCCGGTCACGATGGCCACACGGTCCGAGAGCATCAGACCGGGAGGCTTCGGCCGAGCGCGTCGAGGAACCCCAGCACCACGAGGTCGTAGAGGTAGTCGGACGACGTCAGCTCCGGTCCGGGGCCGGCGCCGTCGCCGTCGCGCGAGGGCGATCCGTCCACCGCGTCCTCCGGGTCGGGCCCGAAGCGCAGACGTGGCAGGACATCCGTCGGGGCTGGCACGTCGCCCCGCGGCGTCCCGACCGCGGGCAGGGTGGCGTCCGGTGCGCCGTCACCGTCGCGCCCGTTGGATCCGAATCGCAGGAAGACGTCGGCCAGATCGTAGCCGCGCCCGGCGACCGCACTCAGCATCCGGGTCAGCTGGAAGTCGGTGAGGGGATCCACCGCCAGCCCGTCGAGCATCAGGTCCTCGATCTCCAGCATGTCGAAGGCGAGCCGGCCGGCCTTGTACAGCGGGTGCGGCCGCAGCGCGACGAGCAGGAACGCGGCGCGCTCGGGCTGGCTCCGCTCCAGCGCCTTGCCGCGCCGGGCGAGCGTGCAGAGCAGCACGCGCGCGCCCCGCGTCGCCTGCTGGATCCTCTCGATGAGCCGGACGTCGTCTGGGGTCATGGGGCCGATTCACAGCAGCCGGGTGTTCACGTAGTGGATGACCTGGCGCAGGATCGCCTTGCCCTCGCTCTGCGGGATGAATCCCAGCGTGTCCTCGAAGAGCCGCGCCCCTCGGGCGGCGTGCCGCGCCGCGACCCGGCGCGCGTACTCGATCGAGTCGCTCTGCTCCATGCGCCGCAGCACGTGACGCGACTCGCTCACCGTGCGCTTGCTCCGCGGACGGCCGAGCCACTCGTGCAGCTCCCGGCGCTCGCGCGCGGAGACGGTCCGCATGAGGTGGATGAGCATGAGCGTACGCTTGCCTTCGAGCAGATCGCCCAGCGTCTCCTTGCCGTAGAGGTCCTCCTCGCCGATCAGGTTGAGGACGTCGTCCTGGATCTGGAAGGCGATGCCGACCTCCTTGAACACCTCGCCGAGCAGGTCGAGCTCGCGCGGCCGCGTGTGTCCGGCCGCGATCGCCCCAAGCCGGCATGGCGACCGGCACGTGTACCAGCCGGTCTTCTGGCTGACCATGTTGATGTAGTCGGCGTCCCGGATGGGGACGTGACGCCGCCGGATCCAGCCAAGCTCGACGGCCTGACCCTCGATTGACTCTCGGCACATGTGGGTGATCTCGTGAATCATGGTGAGGGTGCGCGCCAGCCCCAGGCGCTCGATGTTGGTCAGCACCGTGTCCACCGCGAGCAGGTTCAGCCCGTCGCCCGCGTTGACCGCCAGCGGGATGCCGTGCTCCATGTGCAGGCACCGCTCGCCGCGGCGCCGCAGGGACTCGTCCTCGATGTCGTCGTGGATGAGGAACGCGTTGTGGAACATCTCCACCGCGGCCGCGATGCGCACCGCGTCTTCGCTGTGACCACCGAAGGCGCCGCAGGTCGCGATGCACAGCGTGGGGCGGAGGCCCTTGCCGCCGCGCGAGGGATACTCCCGCATGAGCCGGTAGAGCCCATCGACGGGATGCCGCGCCGGAATGAGGGTCAGGATCTCGTCGGCGACGCGCCGCCGACAGCGCTCCATGATGTCGAACAGGTCGGCGTCACGCGGCCCCTCGAAGGCCCACCAGCCCTCGCCGGCGTGCCGGTTCCAGAGCACGCGGGTGGTGGCGACCGACGCCGACTCCGCGGCGGCCTCACTGCCGCGGAGCAGACCCGCCGCGTCTGGCACGTCGGCGTCCGGGCCAGGCTCGTGCCCGTTGGCCGCCACCGCGAGAGCGAGGCCGCGTCCCTGGCGGTAGGTCATCCACAGTGACTGCACGGAGCGCAGGCCCGCCGCGCGCTGGGCCAGCAGCTGAAAGGTCCGCCACACGGCCAGGATCTGCTCCGGGGTGCCGCGGACGTCGAAGGCGCCTTGCTCGAGGACCTGGCTGGGACGGCCCTCCAGGTCGTACAGGGCGAGCAGGCTGCGGTCGTTGAAGAAGCACTCCACCGTCCCGGGCGCGAGCCCGCCGTTCACCACCACCGAGTTGTGGTGGGCCTGCAGCGTGGCGTGGCTGCCGTCGCCGAAGTGCAGCGCGAGCACGATGTCGCCCAGTTCGCGCGCGGCGTCCGCGCCGACCGAGGGCGTGCGCCGGGCCAGGGTCTCGACGGTGCGCGCGAGCAGGTCCGCCGCGCTCTCGATCCCGCGCGACGGGGCCGCCGGCCCGGCCGGCCCAAGGCCGGCGCCGTAGCGCAGCCTACCGGAGGGCACTCCAGGACCTCTCGGCCGCCCCGCCCGCGAACTCCACGATGCCAGGACTGGCGAACGTCTCGGTCGAGCCGCTCATCTTGATCCGCACCTCCATGTCGCCGATCACCTCGTGCACCGAGAACGGCGGAAGACTCGTCTCGGACGGGACGACCAGCCGCGCGGCGTCGCGACAGCGGAAGCGGAGCTGGATCCAGTCGGCCCCCTGATAGCCGTCGATGCACAGCACCGCCGGGATGGGCGCGGTGGAGAACGTGCCGATCAGGGGGGCCAGCCGGGGTGTCGTCGTCACCCGGTCACGGGCGAGCTGGCCGGCCACGGTGACCCGCAGGGCCCGGCGCGGCACGAACAGCACCATGCGGCCGCGCCGCCACACCATGACCATTGCGGTGTGATCGTGGCCCTCGTCCATGGGCTGCAGCAGCGCGAACACGACCGCCCACCGCGGAGGCCCTTCCGGGTTGTCCGCGAGCTGGTTGCAGAAGCCGAACACCCAGCCGCCCATCTCGGGCCAGGCCCAGCGGCCGAGCACGCGCTCGTGGTAGCCCACCGCGAGCGTCTCGCGCGCGGGCACCATACCGTCGTCCCAGCGGCCCTCCGCGAGCACGCCGGGCTGAGCCTGCCAGCGCTTCCAGTTGGTGCGATGGAAGTGCGACACGCCAGCGGGAGCGGGCGTGGCGGTGCTGGTCAGGCGCAGGGCCACCGCGGGACGTCCCGCCAGCGACTGCATCGCGAAGTCCGTCGGGCGCGGCACCGCGGTCGACGGCGCGGGGCTCCGGTACGAGGTCCACGGATCGATGGGCAGGTGAGCGTGCCACTGGCTGCACGTCCATCCGTGCTCGCGGTGGTACATGAGCAGCACCGAGGTGCGGATCGGCTCGCCGCCGTCCTCGGCGCCGAGGGTGGCGAGGTTGGCGATCAGCGCCTGCCGCTCGTCGGTGGTGACGAACGCGTAGTGCAGCCAGCGCCGCTCCAGCACGTCGGAGAGCGGCACGCGCGGGAACGGGCCGGGAGGACCGGTGAGGAACCGAGCCAGATCGAGCCCGGCCGCCCCGGGTTCGACTGAGACGGCGCCGGCGGTCACCTGGGCGCCCCGGCCGACGCGGGCGCGCCGTCGGGCGAAGCCGGCGGATGAACCGTGATCGCGAGCCCGACTTCCTTGGCGTGCAGGCCGACCAGGCGGATGACCGTGAGATAGGTCTGGCCGACCGCGAACTCTCGCGTGATCGTCACGACGATCTGAACGACCGCTTGGGCGCGCGGTCCGATCGACAGCGTGGCCGGCTCGAACGTGACGAGCGAGGCGGGCAGCGCGGCTCCGCTCGCCGGGACCAGGTCGCCGGAGGCGAGGCTCACCTCGAGGGGATGGTCGAAGTGATTCTCGACCATGAACGCGGAGGTGAGCCGATCGCCGGGCCGCCCTTCGAGCCGCAGCTCGACGCGCGGCGCCGCGCCCGGGCGCGGCGAGACGGACTGCCCCTTCGGCAGCAGCGCGGCCTCGGCGGCGGTGAGGAGGCCGGACATGATGGCCAGGCTGTGCGTGCTCACCACCGAGTACGAGGCGAGGTTGAAGTCGAGCCAGCGCGACAGGAGGGTGGCCCCGGTGAGCGGCTCGCGCGAGCCGGATCCGGCCGACTTCACCGCCTCCTGGACGAACGAGGTGAGGCGGGTGAGCAGCTGCGCGTTGCCCGCGATGTTCGTGGCCACCAGCTCCTTCAGCTGCTCGACGAACTCCTCGGGAGACTTCCGTCCGGAAGGATCGGTGGCGAACATGGAACACTCCTCATCATGCGATCGGGCCCGGCCGCGTGGTCCCGGCCCGTCGCGGGCTTGCCTACGGTGGCGACACGATCCCGGCTACCGGTGATCCTGATCAGGCGTACGGGGCAGCAGCTCGGTGCAGGGCTCCGTGCACTGGAAGTGATCGTACCAGCGGTGTGCGCGGATGCGCACCGGCAGGTCTCCGGCCGCGACCTCGCAGCGCCGGGGCCCGCAGTCCACCATCGCGCCGCTGGACGCGACGTCGAGGACGATCCGCACGCACTGCTCGTAGGTGCCCACGATCCGGACCTCCGCGACGTACTGGGCGCCCGCCTGGAGCTCGGAGCCGACGGTGACGTTCACCCCGAGCGTAGCCGAGTCGTGGCGAGGCAGGCTCGCGCTCTGGGTCGAGAGTTGGATCTTGGTCGTGGGATTGCCCGGTCCGGAGAACGCACTGGCGCTGAACGCGAAGCCCCGGGGCTGGGACCCGGTGTTGGTGACCTGGATGTCGGCGTGCACGGTGCTGCCCGGACACGCCTTCCACCGAATCTCGCACACGCAGCGGGGCGGACACGGCGTCTCCGGGATCTCGCAGCACGGATCCTGGAGCCGCGAGATCTCGATCTTGGGCAGGGTGGCGGTGGCGAGCCCGGTGGCCGCGTCGAGGAAGCTGCGCGCGCTGTCCGCGGACAGGGTCAGGAGCTTCGGCGCGAGATCGAGCATGAGCTTCGGGCCGAGCTGGGCCAGCTCCTGCACGAGGGTCAGGACGTCACCGCCGGGAGATATCTTCAACGATGCGCGGCTCATGGGTGTCTCCTCCCTCCGCTAGCGGCGCAGGATCTCGCGACACCGCGAGGTGTTCGCGAGGATGTGCGCCTCTTCGATGCACCACTCCGAGTACTGCTCGGGATGCCGGTCGATCGCCTCGAGAAACGCCTCCCAGGGAGTCCAGCGCACAGCCTCGACCTCGTCGGGATTGAGGCGGGGCTCGCGGTCGACGAGCCCCACCAGGATCGGGCAGATCTCGTTCTCCATGGTGCCGTCCCGGGTGAAGCAGTAGCGATACGGCGCCACTTCTTCGAGAACGGTTGGCTCGAGCGCGAGCTCGTAGCGCAGCCGACGTCTCGCCGCGTCGAGGTTCGATTCCCCGGGCCCGGGATGGCCGCAGCAGCTGTTCGACCACATGAGCGGCCACGTGCGCTTCGTGCGGCTGCGCTGCTGGAGGAGCAGGTGGCGGTCGCGGTCCCGGAAGATGAAGGAAGAAAATGCCCGGTGCAGAGGCGTTCGTGCCTGGTGCACCTCGCCCTTCGGCATGGTGCCGACGACGTTGTTTCCTTCGTCCACCAGGACGACCAGTTCCATACGGGAGACAAATGCTCGAACCGCCGAGCGGTCGGATTATAGCCCAGCGGAGCGGCGGCGGTCCAACCCGGCCGCGCGCGGCCGTCAGAAGTCGCGATCGACGACGAAATCCGCGATGAGGGCGAGGGTCTCGCGGTCCTCGGACTCCGGGAACGACAGCAGCGCGCTCTTCGCGGTCTGCGCGTAGACGTGAGCGCGATCGAGCGCGTACTCCACGCCCTTGTGCTTCATCACCACGAGGCGGATCTCCTCGATCTGCTCGGGGTCCAGCGCGCGGCGGGCGAGCAGGTGCTGGATGCGGTCGCGCTCGGGGCCGGCCGCACGATCGAGGGCCGCGATGAGGGGCAGGGTGATCTTGCCCTCGCGCAGATCCGCCCCCACCGCCTTCCCGAGGCGCGCCTGGTCCGCCACGAAGTCGAGCGAGTCGTCGCTGATCTGGAACGCGATCCCGATGTCGAGCCCGTAGCGGGTCAGCCCATCCAGCCGCTCCGGCGGGCTCTCGCCGAGCAGGCCCCCGATGCGGCAGCACGCCGAGATGAACGAGGCGGTCTTCTGGGTCACGATCTGCAGGTAGTCCGCCTCGGTGGTCACGCCCGCCCGCTTGCGCTCGAGCTGGAAGACCTCCGCCTCGGTCATCGACACCGTCGCGCCCGCGAGGGTTTCCAGCACTTTGAGATCTCGGTCCTGCACCATGAGGGCGAACGACTTGGCGTAGAGGTAGTCGCCGACGAGGACCGACGCGTCATCGCCCCAGCGGGCGTTGACCGACGGACGGCCGCGGCGCAGCGGAGCGTGATCCACCACGTCGTCGTGCACGAGGGTGGCGGTGTGGAGCAACTCCAGCACGCATCCCATGTGCACCGCGCGCGGTCCCCGGTATCCGGCGAGCCGCGCCGCCATCAGGAGCAGGATCGGGCGCAGACGCTTGCCGCCCGCTCCCGCGATGAAGCCGCCGATCTCGCGGATGAGCTCCACCGACGTGTCGATCTGCGTTGCGATCATCTCGTCGATCGCGCGCAGCTCGGGGCCGACCGCTTTCGCGACGCGCTCCTTCAGGAGGGCTTCCCGCAGAGAGGGTGCCTTCATGGCGGGGAGCAGGATAGCAGATCCGCCGAGCCGGGCAAGCGCGAGACGTCGAATCGCGTCGCGGCCCGTGAGACTTGACCAGCCGCCTCGCCGAGGCGCAAGATGGCTCGAGATTGCAGCCGGGTCTGCCCCACGATCGAGGAGGATATCGAATGAGCGCACCCGACATTCCCACCGAGTACACGATCCACATCGAGAACGTCGACAACGACCTGCTGAGCAACATCCGCATCATGGAGGTCCAGCCGGTCACGCTGCAGGGCGGCACCACCGCCATCAAGACCGAGAGCAAGATGGAGGGTGGCACCAACCCGATCAAGACCGAGAGCAAGCTCGAGGGCGGGACCAATCCCCTCAAGACGGAGAGCAAGCTCGAGGGCGGGGCCAATCCCATCAAGACCGACAGCAGCATCTCGGTCATGAAGCTGCCCCAGATCGATCTCCAGTTCGGGATGCGCCCCACCCGCGTGCACATGCCGGTCGGCCTCAAGTTCTGCGTGTCCCTGCTCGGCATGCCGCTGGTCAGCTTCGACGTGTGCGGCGAGAGCATGGTGATCGTGGAGGACTACACGCCGCACCGGACCGAGCTGTGCGCGTGAGATCGCGTCGGGAAGGAGGCCCGCAGCCATGGACCGAGCAGCGGAATCGGGGCGAGCGTGCAGCCTGGGGGCGGGCCCGTTCTTCTTCAGCGGCCGCCCGCCGTTCATCCGCGGGACGGTGAGCGTTCACAACCGCTCCGACGAGCGTGTCCGCGTCAGGGCCATGACGCTGGGCGCCGCCGGTCTCACGCCGTATCACGGGCGGGGCCGGGAGGCGGCGAAAGGACCGGCGGCGGACCTGCCTTCGGATCTGGAGATCCGGCCGTCGCGGCGGGTCGGCCCCTTCGAGCGGGCGACCGTGCCGGCCTACGTCCGCATCGATCGCTTCACGCCTCCCGGAGAGTACGAGGCGCGCGTGCGCTTCGGTGACCAGCACGCGCCCGCGGTCATCGTGGTGCAGGAGAGCCATCGCCTCGATCTGGTTCCCGATCGCATCACGATCACCGCGGCCGCGGGGGAGACCATCGTCCGGCGGGTCGCCATCACCAACCAGGGCAACGTGGCCTTCAGCACCCGCAAGGCCGCGCTCGCGCCGCTGGAGGCGCTGGGCACGCTGCACCGCTCGCTCGCCATCGCGCTGACCGAGGCGGGGCACGAGGGCCACGCCAAGTTCCTGGACCGGTTCGTCCGGGAGCTGGCGGACAACGAGGTGCCTCCCGCGAAGGTGAAGGTGGAGATCCAGGACCAGGAGATCGCGCCCGGCGAGACGAAGCTCGTGGAGCTGAGCATCCGGCTTCCCGCCGACCTGAAACGGCGGCAGAGCTACACGAGCCGGATCAACTTCCGCGAGAAGCGGCTCGCC
>DATFWA010000103.1:0-6013 GCA_035259825.1 Candidatus Methylomirabilota bacterium
CCGCCGATCCAGGCGACCGGATCGCCCGGAGCCGGCGGGCCGGCCGGACTACAAGGTGGGCGACGTCTCGCGGCCGCGACGCCTCACATCGCGGCGCGTGAGCAGCTCTTCGAGCGCGATGGTGCGCGTGCCGCCGCGGCGGCGCAGCTCGGGCCGTGCCAGGATCGGCCGCTCGCGGATGCGCGAGGCGAGCCCGCTCTTCACCGCGCGATCCGTGTAGAGCCGGCACAGCTCCGCGCACATCAGCGGACGGCCGCGGTTGTAGCCGAAGCGCTGCTTGTACTCATCGGCGGTCAGCCGGTGGACGCGGAGGTGAGTGTTGGTCAGCTGGCGGAACGAGCCGCCACAGACCAGACACCGGATCGAATCCTCCTGCACCGCCTGACGAGGATCCGCGCGGAGGCTCGATAGCAGACCGCGCCCCGCGGCCGCGGCCAGGACCACCGGACGGGAGCGTCGGCGGGGCGGGGCCGGCGGGAGAGCGGCAGTCGCCCACTCCAGGTTACGCTGCAGAACGGGTGACAAGGCACCGGCGGTCGAGCCTGGCGAGTTCGACGTCATCGGGGTCTCCTATCCGGTCCAGGGAAATCGGGATCACGCGGCAGCACCCAGACCCAGCGCACGGTTTGCAGCAACGTGCCGTCGTCGAAGGCCAGGACGATCCGGAGATGCGTCGAGGCATCGAGCCGCACGTTCAGGGATATCTGTCTGGAGACGACATCGGGTCGCAGGTCGACCTGAGCGAGGAGCGGCACCCGATTCTCGTCCGAGATGACGTACAGACGCGCGCCCCGGGTGCGAAGTAGCACATCCCAGTTCGCCTCGACCTCGAGAGGGGCCGGGGTGTCCTCTTCGACGATGTGGGCGATCTGCACCCGGAGGGCCTCGGACCCGTCTCCCAGGTTCTGCCCCGCGAACACCCTGGCCAGGACGATCGCGGCTTCGTCCGGCCTGCGGAGCGGCCTGGCCTCGGGCTCCGTCACGCAGCTCACCACTGACCCACCCGGGCGGCGTCGCATCCGGCGATGATCACCGCAGCGACGAAGAGAGCAACCGCAACGACCATGTGGAGTACCAAGCGCATGTCCATACTGTTCGCAAGCCAAATGCCAGATAGAAATGAAATGGAATCAAATAGTTACTTCGGGGGAAAAGGTTTACTGACCGGTCGGTGGTAAGAAGCTGAGCAGCAACTTGACCAGCGGGCCGGTGGGAGTAATCTGGTCTGGCCATGGATCCGACGGTCGAGCTGCTCGGCCAGAGTCCAGCGATCGAGGCGACGCGCGAGACCATCCGCCGCTTCCTTCGGCGGCAGCAGACGACGCGGCGATTGCCGGCGGTTCTGATCCATGGCGAGACCGGCACCGGCAAGAACCTGGTCTCCCGGTTCCTCCATCGACACGGCCCGCGTGCCCGTGGGCCCTTCGTCGACGTCAACTGCGCGGCCATCCCCGAAACCCTGCTGGAGTCCGAGCTGTTCGGCTACGAGCGGGGGGCGTTCACGGACGCTCGGCGGGCGAAGGCCGGGCTTTTCCAGACCGCGCACCTCGGCACGATCTTCCTGGACGAGGTCGGGCTCCTGCCCGAGCCCCTGCAGGCCAAGCTGCTAACCGTGCTCGAGGAGCGCACGGTGCGGCGGCTGGGCGGCACCCATGCCGAGCCGGCCGACGCCTGGGTCATTAGCGCGACGAACTCGGACCTGCAGCAGGCGATTCGCGAGCGGCGGTTCCGCGAGGACCTCTATCATCGGCTCGCGGTCCTGACCCTGCGCATGCCGTCGCTGCACGAGCGCGGCGCCGACGTGCTGCTGCTCGCCGAGCACTTCCTGGCCCGCATCTGTGCGGACTATTCGCTCGGACCCAAGACCCTGGCCCCGGATGCGCGCGACCGGCTGATGGCCTACCGGTGGCCCGGCAACGTCCGCGAGCTGTCCAACGTGATCGAGCGCGCGGCCCTCCTGGCCGAGGGCACGACCGTCACCGCCGACGATCTCGCGCTCGGAAGCGAGCCGGAGCACCGCCCGGCCGGCGACGCCGGCCCGGGCATCAGCCCGGCCGCCCCGGCCCCGCCCGCGCCGGTCTCCCTGGACGACGCGATGCGGGAGCACCTGCGCGCCGCGCTCCACGGCACGGGCTGGAACATCTCGCGGACGGCGGCCGCGCTCGGAATCTCACGCAACACCCTGCGCGCGCGGATCGAGCGGCTGGGCCTGCGCGAAGGCGCGCCCTCGGAACCTCCGGTCCGGCGGGCTCCGGTCACGCCGGCGCCGGGCCGGCCCGCACCGCCGGCGGTCGCGCCGGTCGAGCCGGTGCTCACCACGTCGCCGGCGGCCGCGTTCGGCGTGGTGCGCTGGGAGCGTCGCCGCGTGACCATGCTGCGTGCCCGGCTGGTCGTGTCGCCCGAGGCGGACGAGGAACTGCTCGACACGAGCCGCGGGCTCGAGATGCTGGTGAGCAAGGTGCAGGCGTTCAGCGGCCACGTGGAGGGCCTGAGCCAGACCGGACTCGACGCCTCGTTCGGCATCGACGCGGTCGAGGACGCTCCCCGCCGTGCCGCGAACGCCGCGCTCGCGATGCTGAAGGCGGCGGAGCACGCTCGCGAGGAGCGCCCGGGGCTCCCCCCGCTCAAAGTCGCGCTGCACACCGGCTCCTACATGCTGGGCCAGATCAGTGGGGAGCCGCATCTGGACCAGGCGGGTCGACAGGCCGCCGCGGCGGTGCTCGAGGCGCTGCTGAGCGGAAGCGAGCCCTACTCCGCGGTGGTGAGCGCCGACACCGCCCCGTTCCTCGAGCGACGCTTCGCGCTGACCGCCTCAGGCAGCGGGAGCCCGGGCGCCGGTCAGCCGTATCGGCTCGCCGGCCGCGAAGGCAGCGGCCTCGGCCTCTGGGGGCACCTCACGCGCTTCGTGGGCCGCGGCCACGAGCTCGATCTGCTCCGCGCCCGCTTCGCCCTGGCCCAGCGAGGGCAGGGCCAGGTGGTGGGGCTGGTGGGCGAGCCGGGGGTCGGCAAGTCCCGCCTGCTCTGGGAGTTCACCCATTCCGAGCTGGGCCGGCCCTGGCTCCTGCTCGACGCGGCGGCGGGCATGGCCGGCACGCCTCGGCCGTACCTGCCCATCGTGGAGATGCTCCGGCGGTACTTCCAGTTCGAGGGCGGCGAGCCACCCGCGCAAGTCCGCGACCGCGTTTCCGATCGCGTGCGCGACCTGGACGAAAATCTGCTCCCAAGCCTGCCCGCGCTGCTCACGCTGCTGGACGTTCCGGTGACCGACAGCCAGTGGCTCGGCCTCGACCCTCCGCAGCGGCGGCGGCGCACGCTCGACGCGGTGAAGCGGCTGATCCTCCGCGAGAGCCGGCGCCAGCCCGTGCTGCTCGTGATGGAGGACACACACTGGGTGGACACCGAGACTCAGGCGGTGCTCGACGCGCTCGTAGAGGGCGGCCTGCCGACCGCGGAGTTGCTGCTGCTCCTCACGTATCGTCCGGAGTACTCGCACGCCTGGGGGAGCAAGACGTTCTTCACCCAGATCCGGGTGGACCCCCTCTCGAGCGGCGACGCGGAGAGCCTGCTGCGCGGCCTGCTCGGGGAGCATCCCTCCATCGGACCGGTGCTGCCCCGGCTCTTCGAGTGGACGGAGGGCAACCCGTTCTTCCTCGAGGAGAGCGTGCGCGCGCTGCGGGAGACCGGAGCGCTGAGCGGGGATCGCGGCGACTATCGCCTCACCAGGCCGATGACCGGCATCCAGGTGCCGGCCACCGTCGAGGAGGTGCTGGCCAACCGCATCACCCGCCTCGCCGAGGAGCAGCGCCGGCTCCTGCAGTGCGCCGCGGTCATCGGCAAGGACGTCCCCTATCCGATCCTCGCCGCCGTCGCCGACCTGCCCGAAGACGCCCTCGCCGAGGACCTGCGGCAGCTGCAGGCCGCCGAGTTCCTCTACGAGACCCAATCGCTGCCCGATCCCGGCTTCACGTTCAAGCACGCCCTGACCCACGAGGTGGCCTACGACAGCGTGGCCCGCGGCCAGCGGGCGCTGCACGCGCGCATCCTCGAGGCGATGGAGTCGCTCTACGCGGGCCGGCTCGGCGAGCACGTCGACCGCATGGCCCAGCACGCCTTCCGCGGCCAGGTCTGGCCCAAGGCGGTGACATACCTGCGCCAGGCGGGCGCGCGCGCCTTCTCGCACTCGGCGAACCGCGAGGCGGCGGCCTGCTACGAGTGGGCCCTTCTGGCCCTGCGCGAGATGGAGGACTCGCGCGAGAACCGGGAGCTGACGGTCGACCTCCATTTCGATCTACGCAACGCGCTCACCCCGCTCGGGGAGGTGGAGACCACGCTCGAGCACCTGCGCCTGGCCCAGGCCGGGGCCGAGCGGATCGGCGACCGCGCGCGGCTGGGTCGCGCCTACTCGTTCGCGGCGAACGCGCTTCACCTCAACGGCGACCAGCAGGGCGCGATCCGCTGGGGCACCGCGGCGATCGCGATCGCGACGGAGCTGGACGACTTCGCGCTGCGGACGGCGAGCGCGATGTACATCGGGCGTGCGCACTATGCCCTCGGAGCCTTCGACGAGGCCATCCGCGTGCTCACCGAGGTGGTGGAGTCGCTGCAGGGCGACCGGGCTCGCGAGAACCTGGGGCTGCCGGTGCTGCCCTCCGTGTTCGCGCGCGCACATCTCGTGACGTGCCTGGCCGAGGTGGGGCGCTTCGCGGAGGCCTTCGCCCAGGCTGAGCGCGCGGTGGTGCTGGCCGGCGCGGTGGCCCATCCCGACACGCTGGTGTGGGCCTACCGCGGCCTCGGTCTGGCTCACCTGCTCTGCGGCGACGGCACCCTCGCCGCGCCGGCGCTCGGCAAGGCGCTGGCTCTCTGCCGCAGCAACGACCTGCAGGCCTACCTGCCGCCGGTGGCCGCCGGCGTGGGGCTCGCCTACGTCATGACCGGCCGCGCCGCGGAGGGGCTGCCGCTCATCGAGCACGCGGTGGACGAGGCGCTGGTGCGCAAGCAGATCAGCAACCGCGCACCGCTCGTGGTGCAGCTCGCCGAGGCCTATCTGCTCGCGGGCCGTCTCGACGACGCGCGACAGCGGGCGGCCGACGGCCTGGACCTGGCACGCCGGCACGGCCAGCGCGGATCCGAGGCGTGGGCGCTGTGCATCGCGGCCGAGGCCTCGATGGAAGCCACCGAGGGACAGCTGCGCGCCCAAGCGGGCTTCCGGGAAGCGACCGCCCTCGCCGACGCCCTCCGCATGCGGCCGCTGCGCGGCCGCTGCGACCTTGGAATGGGACGCCTCGCGGAGCGGCGGGGGCTCGGTGCGGCGGCTCGCGACCCGATCGAGGCCGCGGCCGCCATGTTCCGCGAGCTTGGGATGCTGGCGTGGCTGCGGCGCGCGGAGGACACGCGCGCCGTCCTGGGCTAGTCCGCCGGATCGTCCTCCGTCCCGTCCGCGATCGCGGACAGGCTGATGCCCTCCAGGTCCACCCCCGCGCGCCTGGCCAGCGCGCGGATCTCCAGGGCGAGGGCCTCCGCCTCGCGCCGTCCGAGACTACCGGTCAGCTCGATCGAGGTGGCGGACTCGCGCTCCGGACCGGCGGCGCGGCTCATGCTACTTCGCCCGCTTCCGCTTCGGAGTGCTCGAGACCACCCGCCCCTTGTACTTCTTGACCAGCGCGGTGAGCGCTCGGTCGAACTTCCGCGTGTTGCCTTCCGAGAGAGGCCCCTTGACCACGATCGTCATCCGCCACTTTCGACCGGTATCGAGCGAATCACCCAGTCCGCCGCCCATGCGATGGTCTCCTTGGGGTTAGGGTTGAATGAAGAACGGAAGCGCGAAGCCCCGAATCTGTCCCTTCTCGTCGGACGAGACGCGCTTCCCCCGGTACAGCGGGTGCATCAGCCACTTCGTGTCGTCGGCCCCGCACACCCCGACCTTCAGATCCGCGTCGGGATCTCGGGCTCTCGCGGTCGCCCGGCAGATGTGCCGCAGCGTCAGCGCGTGGCCGAACTCGTGGGCCAGGAGATA
>DATFWA010000104.1:0-8140 GCA_035259825.1 Candidatus Methylomirabilota bacterium
GTTCTAGGACCATGATCGCCGGGGTGACCGTCGAGATCGGGAGCGAGGCGGTGGTAGTGGTGGCCGCGCAGCGGCTCCGCGTCCTGTCCTCGGCGGTGCACCTCGGCGGCTTTGCCGAGGCGCGTGCCATCCTCAACGTCCACGTGGCCAAGGACGCGCCGTGCGCCGATCCGTCGGGGACGATCGACGCGTTTGCGCGCCGCGCGGCCGTGCCCGGCCCGTGGGTCGGGCTCCTGACCGGTGCCGCAACCGAGCACGCGGTCATCGTCACCGAGGCCACTGAGGGTTGCGCGGCGATGGCGGTGGTGACGGTCGGGCTCAGCCACCCGGTGGCGGCCGGCCACTCGCCAATCGCGAGAGACGCTGGCTCGACGATCAACCTGATCGTGGTGGTGGACGCCGATCCGGAGCCGGCCGCGCTGGTCAACGCAGCCACGACGGCGACGGAAGTGAAGGGGCTGGCGCTCCGGGACGGGGGAATCCAGACCGCCGACGGTCGGCTCGCCAGCGGCACGTCCACCGACGCGGTGGCGATCGCGGCCACCGGCCGTGGCGCGAGCGTGCGGTACGGCGGGCCGGCGAGCCCGCTGGGCTGGGCGGTGGCGCGCGCGGTACGCGGGGCTCTTGACCGCGGCATCCGGGAGTGGCAGGAACGAAGCCGATGACGCCCGCGGCCCGGCTCGGCGGCCTGACCCTCTCGGTGTTCCTGCACGGCGGAGCGATCCTGGCGCTCCTGTCGTGGTCCGGATCGGAGTGGGCACACCCGCTCTTCGTGGACCTGCTGGAGCGGACCGAGCAGGCCTCGGGTCCCGCCAGTCCGGGCGCGTCGGCCGAGCCGACGCAACGTGCCGCCGCGCAGCCACCGGGCCGCGCAGCCCGCGATGACAATGGAGCGCGCCGACATGTTTCCGCGCCGTCCCCGCCGAGCATCCCGCCACCAGAAGCGGTCGCACCGGCTCCACCGCCGCCACCGGCGCCCGTCGCCACCGCGCCCCCGTCGCCACCCACGCCCGCACCGGTCCCGGAGCCTCCACGCGCGCAGCCCGCTGAGTCCGCCCCGTCACCGGCCGCGCCGACCACGCCGGCCGCGCCGCCCGTCGGGTCAGAGCAGGCCGGCTCGACGAGCGGCTCACGTCAGACGGGCGCGTCGGGAGGCGAGACCGCGCCAGGAGCATCCGGCTCCGGCGGATCCCCGCTCGCCAAGGCCGCGCCGGGCGGTGGCGGCGGCGCCGTGCCCGGCGAGTACGGTCCCTACCTGACCCGCTTCCGGCAGCGCGTTCAGGAGGCGCTGGTGTATCCGCTCGCAGCACGCCGGCAGGGCGCGCAGGGAACCGTGGAGCTGGACGTGTGGATCGAGGCCACCGGTCGCGTCCGCGAGGTTCGGGTGGTGCGCTCGTCGACGAACCCACTCCTCGACGAGGCCGCGCTCGAGACGATCCGGCGCCTCGGCCCCGTGCCGTTCCCGGATTCGCTGCCACGCCGGCCGCTCCTGATTCGCCTCCCGCTCGTGTTCGAGCTGCGGTGACGCTCCTCCTGCTGGCGGTGGCGCTCGATCTCCTGCGGGGAGATCCACCGAACCGCTGGCACCCGGTGGCGTGGATCGGCCGGTTCATCGCGTTCGGACGCGCCCGCGCGCCGGACATGCCCCAGGATCTGGCCCTCTACGGGACGTTCCTGATCCTGATCGTGGCCGGCCTCGCCGCGGGCGCGGCCTTGACCGCGCACGCGTTCCTCGGAGAGCTGCCGGGCGTGGCCGCGCCGCTCGCTCAGGCGTGGCTGCTCAAGTGCAGCCTCTCGCTCCACGGCCTCACCGGCGCCGTCGAGCTGGTCCGAGGGCATCTGGTCGCGGACGATCTGGACGGCGCGCGAGGGCAGGTCGCCTGGCATCTGGTCAGCCGCCCCACGGCCGATCTCGATCGCGGGGCCGTGGGCTCCGCCGCGGTGGAGTCGCTCGCGGAGAACCTCACTGACGGCTTCGTCGCGCCCGTCGGCTTCTTCGTAGCCGGGACGCTGCTCGGCGGATCCGGAGCGGGCGTGGCCCTGGCGTGGGCCTACCGCGCCGTGAACACCGCCGACGCGATGATCGGCTACCGGGAGGCCGAGCTCGAGTACCTGGGTCGGGCCACCGCGCGGATCGACGACGCGCTCAACTACGTGCCGGCGCGCCTGGCCGCCTGGGCTCTCGTCGGCGGCGCGTGGCTCGCGCGCGAGTCCTGGACCGGCGCCGCGTCGGTCCGACGGCGCGACGCCGCGCGGACTGCGAGCCCCAACGCGGGCCAGACCATGGCCGCGATGGCGGGAGCGCTCGGCGTCACCCTCGAGAAGGCCGGGCACTATCGACTGGGTGACGGCCCGCCGCCGGATGTGGAGGCCATCGATCGCGCCCTGCGAGTCGAGGGCTGGGCGGCCGCCCTGACGCTGGCCGGCGCCGCGCTCATCCTGGCGGTACGCCGGTGACCTCTCGTCGTCGCGCCCGCGCGATCATGCTGCAGGCGACGGGCTCGCACGCAGGCAAGACTGTGCTCGTAGCGGGCCTCTGTCGGCTGCTCGCGCGCCGAGGCCTGCGGGTCGTGCCATTCAAGTCGCAGAACATGTCGCTCAACGCGTACGTGGTCCCTGGCGGCGGAGAGATCGGCTGGGCCCAGGCGATGCAGGCGGAGTCCGCCGGCGTGGTCGCCCGAGTCGAGATGAATCCCATCCTGCTCAAGCCGCGGGCCGAGGCCCGCAGCCAGGTCGTGCTCTTGGGCCGCGTGCTGCGCGAGGCGGATGCGCGCGGCTACTATCGGCTGACCTCGACGCTGTGGCCGGCGGTGCGCCGGAGCTACGATGCGCTGGCCCGTGACGCCGACGTCATCGTCATCGAGGGGGCGGGAAGCCCAGCGGAGCCGAATCTCATGCGGCGCGATCTGGCCAACATGCGCGTGGCCCGCCTCGCCCGCGCCCCGGTGCTGCTCGTCGGCGACATCGACCGCGGTGGCGTGTTCGCGAGCCTGGTTGGCACCATGGCGCTCCTGCCGCGGGCCGATCGCCGGCGCGTGCGCGGATTCGTCATCAACAAATTCCGCGGGGATTCCGCGCTGCTCGCCCCCGCGCTGCGCGATCTGGTCCGCCGCACGCAGGTCCCGGTGGCGGGCGTGGTGCCGTTCCTGCCGGGGCTCGCGCTGCCCGAGGAGGATTCGGTGGCGCTCGACCTCAAGGCGCGCGCCGACGCCGCCGGCTTGCAGATCGCGGTGGTGCGACTGCCCCACATCGCCAACTTCACCGACTTCGCCCCGCTGGAGACCGAGTCCGGCGTGCGGCTGGTCTACGCGCAGTCTCCGCGCGAGCTGGCCGGCGCCATGCTCGTGATCCTGCCCGGCTCGAAGGACACCATCGCCGATCTGCGCGCGCTGAGGGCGGGGGGCTTCGCCCCGGCCGTCGCCGAGCATCATCGACGCGGCGGACACGTGCTGGGCGTCTGCGGCGGCTACCAGATGCTCGGGAGCGCGGTGAGCGATCCCCACCGTGTCGAGAGTGGCGGTGTCGAGCCCGGCCTATGTCTGCTGCCAGTCGCGACCGTGCTGGCGTCCGAGAAGATCACGCGGCGGGTGCGCGCGCGCTGGTTGGCCGGGGGCCGCGACTTCGAGGGCTACGAGATCCACATGGGTGAGACGACGCGCGTGGGCGCGCGCCCGCTCCTCGAGGTCGAGGGGCGAGCGGAAGGGTGTGTATCGCCCGACGGCCGGGTATGGGGCACCTATCTGCACGGGCTCTTCGAGGAAGGCGCGTCCCGCCAGCACGTGCTGCAATGGGCGCGCGGCGCCGCCGCGACGGCGCCGTCGACCGGCGTCCCACCCGATCATCGGGCGCTGCGAGAGGCAGCCTACGACCGGCTGGCCGACACGCTCGCGGGCTGCCTCGATCCGCGCGTGCTGCGCGAGATCGGGATCGCGTAAGCGCCAAATTTCTTCGCTCCGTCGGGAGCCGGGGCGTATCATTCAACAATCTCCGCCGCCGCCGCGGCGAAGTATGTCGTGAACATCACCGACCATCTCGCGGACGCATTGAGGCACGCGCTCGACGCCGCCGGGTTGCCCGCACCGACCGAGGTGCAGTGGGAAATCCCGCGCGACGCGCGGCACGGCGACTACGCCACCAACGCCGCCATGGCGCTGGCGCGCGAGGCCCGTCGGCCACCGCGGAAGATCGCCGAGGCGATCGTGGAGCACTTCCCCGCCACGCCCGCGGTCCATCGACTGGAGATCGCGGGACCCGGATTCCTCAACGTCTTCCTCTCCGCGCGCTGGTGCGCGGACGGGCTCCACGCGATCCTCGGCGCCGGCAAGTCCTACGGCACGAGCGACGCGGGGCGGGGGACGCGCGTGCTCGTGGAGTTCGTCTCGGCGAATCCGACCGGCCCGCTCGTGATCGTCAACGCGCGCGCCGCCGCGGTGGGCGACGCGCTGGCGCGAATCTTCCGGGCCCAGGGCTACGCGGTCGAGTCGCAGTACTACGTCAACGACGCGGGCAACCAGTTCATGGCGCTCGCCCGCTCGGTGGACGTGCGGCTGCGCCAGGCGCTGGGCGAGGCGGCCGAGCTGCCCGAGAACGCGTACCCGGGCGAATACCTGGTCGAGCTGGTGGCGGAATGGCTCGCCAAGGACGAGGCGGGCCTGCGCACGATCGCGGCACTCCCGGAGCTAGAGCGGCTGGAGCGGCTCGGCCGCCGTGCGGTCGAGTCGATCGTGGAGAGCCAGCGTCGGGTGCTGGAGGCCTACGGCACGCACTTCGACCAGTGGGCGCACGAGCAGCGCGACGTGCGCGACGCGGGCCGGCCGCAGGAGGCTATCGACGCGCTCACCGCGGCCGGCCACACCTACGAGCAGGACGGCGCGCTCTGGTTTCGCTCCACCGCGCTGGGCGACGACAAGGACCGGGTGCTCCGCCGGTCGGATGGCGAGCTGACCTACTTCGGGGTGGACGTCGGGTTCCACCACTTCGAGAAGTTCGGCCGCGCCGACCACGTGATCGATTTCATCGGCCCGGACCATCACGGCTACGTCGCCCGCCTGCGGGCCGCGATGCAGGCGCTCGGCCATCCCGTCTCCGCGTTCGACGTGCTGATCGTGCAGCTCGTGACCCTGCTGCGCGACGGCCAGCCGGTGCGCATGTCGAAGCGCCGCGGCGAATTCGTCCTGATGGAAGAATTGCTGGAAGAGGTCGGTCGCGACGCCGCCCGCTTCACCTTCCTCACGCGGCGCCACGACAGCCCGCTCGAGTTCGACCTCGCGGTCGCCACGCGCCAGTCGTCCGACAACCCGGTGTTCTACGTCCAGTACGCGCACGCCCGCGTCGCAAGCCTCTTCAAGAACGCGGCCGAGCAATCGGTGGACGTGCCGCCGTGGGAGCAGGTCGACTTCGCGGCGCTGACGCTGCCGGAGGAGCAGACGCTGATCAAGCGCCTGCTGCAGTATCCGGAGCTGGTGGCCGGCGCCGCGCGGGCGCGCGAGCCCCACCGCGTCGCCTACTACCTGTCGGAGCTCGCCGGCGTCTTCCACCCGTACTACAAGGCGCACCGGGTGATCACGCCCGATCGCACGACCACGCTGGCGCGGCTGGGGCTCTGCGCGGCGGTGGGGCAGGTGATCCGCAACGGGCTCGACCTGCTGGGCGTCTCCGCGCCGGACAGCATGAGCCGCGCCGGCGAGCGCGACTGAGCCATGGCCACCTCCGTGCGGCGGCGGATGGGGGGCGGGCCGGGTCCCGGCCAGTGGACGATGCTGGGCGTCGGACTGCTCGTGGTCCTCGTGCTGACTTTCGCCTTGGGTCTGCTGGTCGGCCGGCAGTGGGCCCGCCCCGCGTCGCCGGCGGCATCGCCATCCGTTTCCGAGGCGGCGCGCAAGGCGGCGGCGCCCGCGCGTCGTGGCGGCATCGCCGCCGAGACCATGGCCGACCGCGGGCCCGAGTCGACGGAGAAGCTGACGTTCTACCAGACGCTCACCGAGCCGCTGGCCGCGCAGGGCGCGCCGCGCCCGCCCGAGCCGAAGCCGGTGGCTATCAAGCCGTCGCCGGCGCCACCGGCGCCGCCCGCTCCGGTCCCCGCCGCGCCGCCGGCTCCGACGCCGGCCGCGTCTTCAACGGCCGCCTTGCCGCCCGCTCAGGGCAAGATCACGCCGGCGCCCGCGGCGGGTCCGCCGTGGACCATCCAGGTCGCTGCGTTCAAGAACCGCAAGCAGGCCGACGACATGCGGCAGCAGCTGGCCTCCTCCGGGCTCGAGGCCTACGTGGCTACCATCACGGGGCAGGAGGGACAGGCCCGCCACCGGGTCCGGGTGGGCACGTTCAAGTCGCGCGAGGAGGCCGCCGCTACCGCCGAGCGTCTGCGCGGCTCCCGCTCTCTCAGCGTGTTCGTCACCCTCAAGTAGGCCTCCCTCCCGGTGGACCGGCGTCTCGGCCGCATCCTGATCTCGCGGGACGAGATCGCCGCCCGCGTCGGCGATCTGGGTCGCGCGATCGGTCGCGACTACCAGGGGCGCTCGCCGCTCCTGGTCGGTGTGCTGAAGGGCGCGATCTTCTTCACCGCCGATCTGCTCCGCGCCATCCCGCTGGCCGGCACCATGGACTTCATGGCCGTGTCCTCCTACGGAGCGGGCACAAAGTCCTCGGGGGTGGTGCGGCTGACCGCCGACCTGTCCATCTCCATCGAGGGCCGGGACGTGATCATCGTGGAGGACGTCATCGACTCGGGCCGGACCATCAGCTACCTGCGGCGCAACCTGGCGACCCGCCACCCCCGGAGCCTCGCCCTGTGTGTGCTGCTGGACAAGGTGTCCCGCCGGGAAGTCGACGTGGACGTCGACTACGTGGGCTTCGTGATCCCGGACGAGTTCGTGGTCGGCTACGGGCTCGACTACGACGGCTGGCACCGCAACCTGCCCGACCTGGCGGTTCTGGAGCCGGTGGCTCCGCCGTCCTGATTCTCTCTGTTGACGGCCGTTTGCGGCCTCGCACCGTATGATATAGTTACTGCACCATGAATCCGTTCTACAAGAATCTCGCTCTGTGGATGGTGATCGGCCTCATCGTCATCCTCCTCTTCCAGCTCTTCCAGCAGAACCAGTCGCCCCGGGGTGAGATCGTCTTCTCCGACTTCCTGAAGAAGGTCGAGTCGGGAGAGGTCCGCGAGGTGACCCTCAAAGGCAACAACGTCTCCGGACGTTTGAGCGACGGGTCGTCCTTCCGGACGTTCACCGCCGACTACCCGGACCTGGTCAAGTCGCTGAAGGACAAGGGCGTGAAGATCGACGTCAAGCCGCCCGACACCAACTCGTGGCTGGCCATCGTGCTGCAGTGGGTACCCATGCTGCTGTTCATCGGCGTGTGGATCTTCTTCATGCGCCAGATGCAGGGCGGGGGGGCCAAGGCGCTGTCCTTCGGCAAGGCCCGGGCCCGGCTGATCTCGGAGAAGCAGAACAAGGTCACCTTCCAGGACGTGGCGGGGGTCGACGAGGCCAAGGAAGAGCTGCGCGAGATCATCGAGTTCCTGAAGGACCCGCCCAAGTTCCAGAAACTGGGCGGCAAGATCCCCAAGGGCGTGCTGCTGGTGGGCCCGCCCGGCACGGGCAAGACCCTGCTGGCCAAGGCCATCGCGGGCGAGGCCAACGTGCCCTTCTTCTCCATCTCGGGCTCGGACTTCGTCGAGATGTTCGTCGGCGTGGGCGCCTCGCGCGTGCGCGACCTGTTCGAGCAGGGCAAGAAGCACGCGCCCTGCATCATCTTCATGGACGAGATCGACGCGGTCGGCCGGCACCGGGGCGCTGGCCTCGGCGGCGGTCACGACGAGCGCGAGCAGACCCTGAACCAGCTGCTGGTCGAGATGGACGGCTTCGAGACCAACGAGGGCGTCATCCTCATCGCGGCCACCAACCGGCCGGACGTGCTCGATCCGGCGCTGCTGCGGCCCGGCCGCTTCGACCGGCAGGTGGTGGTGGCGCGGCCGGACGTGAAGGGGCGCGAGGAAATCCTCAAGGTGCACGCGCGCCGCATCCCGCTCGCGCCCAAGGTGGACCTCAAGGTGCTGGCGCGGGGCACGCCGGGCTTCTCGGGCGCCGACCTCGCCAACCTGGTGAACGAGGCCGCGCTGCTGGCTGCGCGCCAGGAC
>DATFWA010000105.1:0-16394 GCA_035259825.1 Candidatus Methylomirabilota bacterium
TCGACGACGCGGTGCTGCCCCGCCTCGATCGGCGGCACTCGGCCGACCAGGCGCGGCGCGCCTTCGCGGCCACCCGCGAGGCCGGCTTCGACAACATCAGTGTGGACCTCATCTACGGCTTGCCCGGCCTCGACCTGGCGACGTGGACCGCGACCGTCCAGGAGGCGCTCGCCTGGGGGCCCGATCACCTCTCCGCCTACGCCCTGACCCTCGACGAGGGCAGCCTCTGGCACGCAGCCGGAGTCGGCGGACTGCCGCCGGAGGAAACGGTGACCGCCCAGTACTGGACGCTCGCGCGACTGGCCGCCGACGCGGGCTTCGAGCACTACGAAGTTTCCAACTACGCGCGGCCCGGCTTCCGCTCGCGCCACAACCAGCGCTACTGGCGCTGGCTGGAGTACCTCGCCCTGGGTCCGGGCGCCTGCGGCTTTCTCGGCCGCGTGCGCTACGGCAACGTCAAGCCGGTGGAGCGCTACTGCTCGCTGGTGGAGGCCGGCCGCCTTCCGCTGCAGAGCCACGAGGTGCTGACCGAGCGGCAGGCCCTGGCCGAGCAGCTCATCCTGGGACTACGCACCAGTGACGGGATCCCGGTCGACCGACTGACCGAGCGCTGCGCGATGGAGCGCGACCGCCTGCCCGAGACGCTCGATGCGTGGCGAGAGCGCGGGCTCCTCGTGGAGCACGAGGGCCGGGCGCGGCTCAGCGAGGCGGGCTTTCTCCTGTCCGACTCCCTGTTCACCGAGCTGCTCTAGGGGTAAGATCGCGCCACCATGACCGCCGCCCCCACTCTCGACCAGCGCAGCCGTCAGGTGCTCCTCTCGGTGATCGCCGAGTACGTGGAGACCGGAGAGCCGGTCGGCTCCCGCGCCATCGCGCGCCGCCACATCCGCGGGCTCTCCCCGGCCACCATCCGCAACGCGATGGCTGACCTGGAGGAGATGGGCTACCTCGTGCAGCCGCACACCTCGGCGGGCCGCGTGCCCACCGACGCGGCGTACCGCTTCTACGTCGATCACCTGCAGCGGGTGCCGTGGGTGGCCGGGCAGGCTCCCGCGGTCGGGCAGCCCGCGGTCGTGCCCCACGCCGAGGCGGCCGAACGGCTGATGGCCGAGACGCCGGCGCGGCTCTCCTCGGGCACGCACATGATGGGCGTGCTACTGGCACCGCCGCTCAAGCACACCGCGCTCGACCGGATCGAGCTGGTCGCGCTCGACGAGGAGCGCGCGCTCGCGGTGCTCGTGACCGAGACCGGCTGGGTCACCGCGCGGCCGCTCGCGGCCGTGCCGCGCGGCGGAGCCGAGGAGCTGCGCGAGATGGGGCGCGCGTTGACCCGTCGCTTCCGGGGCAAGACCTTCCAGGAGATCCTCGACGAGTTGACGCGGCCCGCCGACCCGCTCGATCCGCTCTGGACGCGAAGCCGGCCCGTGCTCGACGAGGTAGTGGCGATGCTACGCGACCGCACGCTCTACATCAGCGGCGCCACCAATATGCTGGATCACCCCGATCTGTCCGAGCCGACCACGCTGCGCTCGATGCTGCGCGCCTTCGAGGACAAGGCGCGGCTGGTCGACCTGCTCTCCCGGATGGCGGAGGAGCAGGGCCTCCACGTGATGATCGGCGGGGAGAACCCGGTAGAGGAGATGCGCGGCTGCAGCCTGATCACCTCCACCTACAGCTACCGGGACCAGGTCCTGGGCGTGCTGGGTGTGGTGGGCCCGCGGCGCATGCCCTACACCGAGGTCATGTCGATCGTGGACGAGACGGCCCGGATCGTCTCGAGCTCGCTCTCGCGGGTGCGGCAGCACTTGTATATTCCGTAGGTCGGCGGACAGCCGTTTACTTCTTCACGGCTCTTCAGCTGCGGGGGCCTAGAAATGGCTCCCGCACTCCACCAGGCGGCGGACAACCCGGTTAGGCTCCGAGCGACATCACGGGCTTCGGGCGGCGCAGAACCCGTCTGCTATAATTACCTTCTGCCATGAGTGAATCGTCGTTCGTGAATGGACCCCTCGCCGACGAGCGCGAGGAGGAGATCCAGCGCCTCCGCGAGGCCCTCGACGCCAAGACCCGCGAGCTGGAAGCCCAGCAGGACCGCTATGTCCGGGCGGTCGCCGAGTTCGACAACGTACGCAAGCGCAACGCCCGGGAGCGGGAGGAGTACACCCGCTACGCCAACGAGTCGGTCCTGCGCGACCTCCTGCCGGTGCTGGACAATCTCGACCGGGCGCTGCAGGCGGCCCGCTCCGAGCCGGCGGCGGCAGTGACCGCGGGGGTCGAGCTGATCCAGCGGGAGCTGCTCCGCGTGCTCGAGAAATTCGGCCTCACCCCGTTCGTGTCGCTGGGTCAGCCGTTCGATCCGGAGCGCCACGAGGCCGTCGCGCGGGTCCAGCGTCCGGACCTCCCGGACATGACGGTGGCGGGGGAGACCGCCCGGGGCTACCTCCTGAACGGCCGGGTCCTCCGACCCGCGATGGTCACCGTGGCGATGGCTCCCGACGATCGGGACGCGGACTCCGACTCGTAGCGTGGCGGCCAAGGATTATTACGGCGTCCTCGGGGTTCCCCGCGACGCCGACGACGCCGCGCTGAAGAAGGCCTACCGCAACCTCGCCCGCGCGTATCATCCCGACCGCAATCCCGGCGACCGCAAGGCCGAGGAGCGCTTCAAGGAGATCAGCGAGGCCTATACCGTGCTGTCCGACCCGGAGAAGCGCGCCCAGTACGACCGCTTTGGCACCGTCGGCGGCATCGGTGAGCCGGGCTTCGGCACGATCTTCGAAGACCTCTTCGAAGGCTTCTTCGGCGGCGGCGACCGTGGGCGGTCCCGCAGCCGAGCGCGGCGCGGCGACGACCTGCGCTACGACCTCGAGATCTCGCTCGAGGAGGCCGCGCAGGGCATGGAGACCAAGCTGCAGGTCCCGCGTCTGGAGACCTGCGACAGCTGCCGTGGGTCGGGCGTGGAGCCTGGCAGCCAGCCCGAGGTCTGCGGCACCTGCCGCGGGCAAGGCCAGGTGCGCTTCTCACAGGGCTTTCTCACGGTGGCCCGTCCGTGTCCGAATTGCCGGGGCGAGGGCCGGATCATCCGCAACCCGTGCTCGGCCTGCCGCGGCCAGGGGCGGGTCTCGCGGGAGCGCCTCCTCAAGGTCACGATCCCGGCGGGCGTCGAGCACGGCAATCAGCTGCGCCTCACCGGCGAGGGCGAGGGCGGCACCCAGGGCGGGCCGGCCGGCGACCTGTACGTGGTGCTCCACATCAAGCCGCACGAAATCTTCGTCCGCGAGGGCGCGCACCTCATCTGCGAATTGCCGCTGACCTTCCCCCAGGTTGCGCTCGGCGACGAGGTCGAGGTGCCGGTCCTGGACGGCACCGCCAAGCTGAAGGTCCCGGCGGGCACCCAGCCGGGGCAGCGACTGGTGCTCAAGGGCAAGGGCATGCCGCATCTGCGTGGACGCGGCCGAGGTGACGCGGTCTACGACGTCGTGGTCGAGGTGCCCACGCAGCTCACCGCACGTCAGCGCGAGCTGCTGGAGGAGTTCCGCGGGTCCCACGACGGCAGCTCGGGGCCACGCGTCTCCAAGTTCGTCGAGCGGATGAAGCAGCTGTTCGGCAGTTGATGCCCTTCTGGCAGCTGACGGTTCCCGCGACGGCCGAGGTCTCCGACGGGCTGACCAACTTTCTCTGGGAGCAGGGCGCGCTCGGCGTCGTCGAAGAGGAAGTGCCCGGCCAGCCCCCGCGCCTGCGCGCCTTCTTCCCGGAGAGCGCGCCCTCCACCGGACTGCTGAGCGCGGTGCACGCCTACCAGGCCTCGCTGCGCACGCTCGGCTTCTCGCTGCCGCCGGAGAGCGCCGAGATCGCCCCGCTGCTCGACGAGGCCTGGGCGAGTGCCTGGCAGCAGTCGTTCCCGGTCCGCGAGGTCGGACGACGCCTCCTTGTGATGCCGCCGTGGATCGCCGACCCCGACCCCGACTCGACGACCCCGAACGGTGAGCGGCTGACCGTGGTGATCGAGCCGGGCCGCGCGTTCGGCACCGGCCACCACGGCACCACCGAGGGCTGCCTGGTCCTCCTCGAGGACGCTCTCGAGGCCGCACCGGGCTCGGCGGTCCTCGACATCGGCACCGGCACCGGTATCCTGGCCATCGCGGCGCTGCGCCTCGGGGCGCCCAGCGTGCTGGCCATTGACACGGACCCCGACGCGGTGGCGGCCGCCGAGGTCAACGCGGCCCGGAACGGCTGCGCGGGTCTCACGGTGCGCCTGGCCGAGCCCCAGGACGTGGAGGGGCGCTTCCCGGTGGTAGTGGCCAATCTGCTGACCCACGCGCATCTCGGCCTGGCCGCCCACTACGCCCGGCTGGTCGCGCCGGGCGGGCACCTCGTATTGGGCGGCATGCTGGACGGCGAGGACCTCCGGGTCGCCGAGGCCCTTTCCGCGCTCGGCTTTGGCACGCGCTGGAGCGTGCCGCTCGACGGCTGGGCTTCCCTGCTGCTGGCCGCGCCGGCCCGGTGACCCGCTTCCATCTGGCGCCGGACGCCGTCCAGGGCGACCGCGTGGTCTTCGACGCCGCCGCGGCGCATCACCTGGGTCGAGTCCTACGCGCGGCGGGCGGTGAGGTCGTGCAGGCCGTCGACGCGAGCGGGCAGCTTCTCTCCGTGCGGCTCACCACGATCGCGTCGCGGCGCGCCGAGGGCGTGGTGGTGGGCCGCTCGTTGCTGGCCACCGAATCGACGCTCGACCTGACGCTGGCCCAGGCCATCCCCAAGGGCGACAAGATGGAGCACGTGATCCGCATGGCCACCGAGCTCGGCGTGACCCGGGTGATCCCGCTGCTGACCGAGCGCACCATCGTGCGGCTCGAGCCCGGCCGCTCGGATTCGCGGCTCGCGCGGTGGCGGCGGGTCGCGCGGGAAGCCGCCCAGCAGAGCGGGCGGGCGGCGGTGCCCGAGATCGCCGCACCGACGCAACTGTCCGCGTGGCGACCCGAGGCCTCGGCGACCGGCCTCCTCGTCTGCTTCTGGGAAGAGGAGCAACGGCGGCTCGACAGCATGTTGCCGGCTGGCCCCTGTGCCCGCGCCACCGTGGTCGTGGGCCCGGAGGGTGGCCTCACTGGCGATGAGGTTCGAAGCCTGGCCGCTGCTGGCGGGCTCGTGGCCTCACTCGGTCCCCGGCTCCTGCGGACGGAGACCGCGGGGGCGGTGGCGGTCGCGCTGCTGCAGGCCCGCTACGGGGATCTGGGACGTGGCTGACCCATGGAGCTGCAAGCGACCGGGCCCACGCTCCCCGACGCCTTCTCCCGCATCGCGCTGGCCCTGTTCGCCGCCGCGGTGGATCCGGCCTCGGTCGACGGGACTGAGGTACGGGAGGTCCGCGCGCACGGCGCTGATCAGCCGGACCTCCTTCGGGGCTGGCTCGACGAGTGCCTGTATGTACACGAGGTAGAGGGATTCGCCTGCCGCTCGATCGAGTTCGCCGTGTTCGACGAAGCACCATCGCCCGGAGGCGAGCCGCTGCGGCTTCATGCCTTCCTTCACGGGGAGCCAATCGATTCGACCCGGCACAGGACCAGGGCGGCCATCCGCGGGATTGGCGCGCAAGGTCTCTCCGTGCAAGCCGAATCCGGCAGCTTCCGGGTCCGGGCGACCCTGGATCTGTGATGTTGCTGATCTGACACAGGGTATTTCTGGGGGTGTGTCTTTCCTGCAACCTGGAGGCGGTCAGGCTCCAAAACGGCGACCTTGTATGTCAATTTAAACGGATACTTGACGTGAAATTTGCCTGCTGGCACCTGCCTTGCCTATCCTAGCCACGGCCATGGACCAACAGCAGACCCTCAGGCATCCGGTGGAGATAGCGGGGATCGGGCTTCACTCCGGTGAGCCCGTGGCGCTGCGGGTCTCGCCAGCCGGCGCGGACACCGGCGTGCTGTTCCGCGCCACCGACGGGACGCTGATCCCCGCGAATGCCGATCATGTCGTGGACACCAACTCCGCGACGACGGTCGGCGCGTTCGGCGTGCGCGTGCGCACCATCGAGCACCTGATGGCCGCGGCCGCGGCGCTCGGCATCGACAACATGGTGGTGGACCTCGACGGTCCGGAGGTCCCCGCCGCCGACGGCAGCGCCAAACCCTTCATGGATCTGCTGCGCTCGGCCGGCTGCGTCAGCCTGCCGGCGCCGCGGCGTCCGCTGACGGTCAGCGAGCCGATCCGTGTGGGCACCGAGAGCCGGTGGCTCGAGGTCCTGCCCGCCGACTCGCTCCGCATCAGCTACACGCTCGACAACAACCATCCGATCATTGGGTTGCAGGTCGGCACCTACGGCATAACCGAGCAGGTCTTCGATCAGGAGCTGGCCGCGGCCAGGACGTACGGCTTCCTGCGAGACGTCCCGGTGATGCGCCAGAACGGCCTGGCTCGAGGCGGCTCTCTCGAGAACGCGGTGGTGGTGGGCAAGCGCTCGGTGTTGAACGACAGCCTTCGCTTCCCCGACGAGTTCGTGCGCCACAAGATCCTCGACCTCGTGGGCGACCTGTTCCTCCTCGGCCGCCCGCTGCGGGCCCACGTGGTCGGCCGCAACGCGGGGCACGCGCTGAACCATCAGCTCGTGGTGGCGATCCTGAAGGCAGTGGCCGCCGACCGGCGCCGCGTGGTCGCGCGCTCCATCCGGCCCGCCGTGCCCGCCACGGTCGGCACGACCGGCGAGGGCTTCCTTCCGGGCATCGCCGCCCTGTAGGGCTCCCGCCGCTCTCGCGGCCGTCTCCTTCCGCCCGATTTCCACGCGCGGCCGAACCGCCGCGGCCGTCCGGCCCGACGCTATAATGAGCTGTCTGCGCCATGGCCACCCGCCGCCATCGCCCGCTCCCCTCGATCGCGCTCGGCATCGGCCTGCTCGGGGCGCTCCTGCTGAGCCCGGTGATGACGCCGGCACCGGCGCATGCCGACGTGCGCATCAGCAATCTCTCGGTCTTCCTGAACGACTACGACGTGACGGTGACGGTGGTGCTCTTCGGCGCGATCCCCGACTCCCTGCACGAGTCCATCCACACCGGGATCGCGGCCCACGTGCGCTACTACGTCGAGCTCTGGCAGTACGCGCGGATGGGGGTGGACCGACGCCTGCAGGTCCGGATGGTGGAGCGGCAGCTCACCTACAACGTGCTCACCAAAGAGTACAAGATCACCGCCCTAAAAGGCGAGACACGCGAGCCGATCCTCACGAAGGACCTGCGCGAGGCCCAGCGCATGATCTCGGAGCTGCGGGTGGGCCAGCTCGCGCCGGTGGTCGCGCTCGACAAGCAGGAGCTCTACTACGTGCGCGTGCGCTCCGACGTCTCGCTCGGGGGAGTCAACTCGTGGTTCGCGCGCATGACCGGTGACGCCGAGGAGACGCCGTGGGTGCAATCGAGTCTGCTCACCCCGGTGAGGAACCAGTGATGCCGCTCGCCACCGGCCGCCCCGATCGGCTCGACGAGCAGGAGAAGCGCAAGCGGAACCTGCTCATCATCACGGGGATCCTCGTCCTCCTGGTGGTGGCCACCATCTTCGAGGTGGGCATCCGGGCGCCCAAGATCCCGTTCGCCTCGAATCTCATCGTCTTCTTCCTGTTCAACCTGAACCTGGTCGTCTTCCTGCTGCTGCTCGTCCTGCTCTTCCGCAACCTGGTGAAGCTCTCGTTCGAGCGGCGGCATAAGATCATCGGCTCGCGCTTCAAGGCCAAGCTCGTCCTGACCTTCCTGGCCCTGGCTCTCGTCCCCGGCATCCTCATCTTCCTGATCGCGTCCAACTTCATCACCACCTCGATCGAGGGCTGGTTCAAGCCGCAGGTGGAGCGCCCGCTCGACCAGGCCATGGAGGTGGCCCAGACCTACTACCAAAGCCTGGAGAGCACCGCGCTGCGGCACGACCGCTATATGGGCCGTGTGATCGAGCGCGACGGTCTCCTCGCCGAGAACAAGCGCGAGGCGCTGGCCGCCTTCCTCACCGACCAGCAGGAGCGGCTCGGGGTTGCCGCCATCACCGTCTTCAACCGCGAGGGGCAGGAGCTGGTGCACGTCAAGAACCCGGTGCTGGCCAAGGTGCCCACCCGCTCGGCCAACACCGAGAACATCAAGCAGGCGCTCGCCGGCCAGGAGATCACCACCGTCCACGAGCTGGACAACGGCGACATGATCCAGGCGATGGTGCCGATCCGCGACGCCGACCAGTCGGTGGCCGCGGCCATGGTAGTGGCGATCCACGTTCCCCAGAGGCTCGAGAACCGACTGCGCAACATCAGTCAGGCCTTCCAGGAGTACAAGCAGCTGCGGCTGCTCAAGAACCCGATCAAGGGCATCTACATCCTGCTCTTCCTGCTGATGACCCTGATCATCGTGTTCTCGGCCACCTGGTTCGGACTCTACCTGGCGCGCGGCATCACGGAGCCGATCCAGATGCTGGCCGAGGGCACCAGGGAGGTCGCCGCGGGCAACCTGCGGTACAAGGTGGAAGTCCGCGCCGACGACGAGATCGGCATCCTGGTGGACTCCTTCAACCGGATGACCGGTGACCTGGCCGCCTCGCAGTCCAAGCTCGAGGAGACCTATCGCGATCTACAATCCAAGCATGCTGAGATGGAGGATCGGCGGCGCTACACCGAGACGGTGCTGGAGGCGGTCGCGACCGGCGTCGTGTCGCTCGACCCGGAGGGCCGCGTTACCACCATCAACAGCGCGGCGGAGCGCCTGCTCGGCCTCGACGCCTCCCAGATCCACGGCCGCCCGGCCGCGCGTGTGTTCCGCTCGCCGGAGTACACCGAGATCGACGCGCTGATCCAGCGCATGGGCCGGGTGCGCGAGGGCATGCTCGACCGCGAGGTGCATCTGCGACGCGGGGGCCAGGCGGTGGCCCTGCTCGCCTCGGCCACCGCCCTGCGCGGGCCCGACGGCGGTTACCTCGGCATGGTGCTCGCGTTCGACGACCTCACCGAGCTGCTGAAGGCGCAGCGCCTGGCCGCGTGGCGCGAGGTCGCCCAGCGGATCGCCCACGAGATCAAGAACCCGCTCACCCCGATCCAGCTCTCGGCCCAGCGGCTGCGTCGGCGGCTCGGCTCCGACCGCAGCGCGGACGACAAGCGCCTGCTCGAGGAGGCCACCGGCACCATCATCCAGGAGGTCGACGGGCTCCGTCAGCTGGTCGACGAGTTCTCGCGCTTCGCGCGGATGCCCGCGCTCACGCCCAAGCCTACCGACCTGGCCCGGCTCCTCGAGGGCGTCGTCGTGCTCTATCGCGAGTCGCATCCGGGCCTCGCGATCCGCGCCGTGTTCTCGCCGGACCTGCCGCCCATCGAGGTGGATCCAGATCAGATCAAGCGCGCGGTGCTGAACCTGGTGGACAACGCAGTGGAGGCGGTCGGCGGCACCGGAGAGGTGGTGGTGCAGACCGCGTGGCTGCCCGAGGCGCACCGCGCGCGCATCGTGGTCGCCGACGACGGCCCCGGCATCGCGCCCGACGATCGGGAGCGGCTGTTCGTCCCCTACTTCTCCACCAAGGCCACCGGGATGGGCCTGGGGCTGCCGATCGTCCATCAGATCGTCTCCGACCACGGGGGCACCATCCGGGTGGAAGACAACACGCCGCGTGGAAGCCGCTTCGTGGTCGAGCTGCCCGCGGGCCGGCCGGTGGCCGCGCCGGTCCAGGCCTGAGGCGGCCAATGCCTGGCGAGCACATCCTGATCGTCGACGACGAGCGCGCGATCCAGACGACTCTGAGAGGCGTTCTTGAAGACGAAGGATATCGGGTTACCGCGGTGGGGTCGGGCGAGGAGGCCATCGCCCGGCTGCAGGATGAGGCGCCAGACATCATCTTCCTCGACATCTGGATGCCGGGCATCGACGGGCTCGAGACGCTGGCCGAGCTGAAGCGGCTGCGTCCCGAGACGGTGGTGGTGATGATTTCCGGCCACGCCACCATCGAGACCGCGGTGAAGGCCACCAAGCTGGGCGCCTACGACTTCATCGAGAAGCCGCTCTCGCTCGAGAAGACGCTGCACATCGCCAACCGGGCGCTCGAGCACACGCGGCTCGAGCGCGAGAACCGGAACCTGCGCGCCCAGCTCGAGCGCGGCCAGGAGATCGTAGGCCAGAGTCCGCTCATCGAGCACCTTCGCCAGCAGATCGCGGTGGCCGCGCCGTCTAGCGGCCGCGTGCTCATCCAGGGGGAGAACGGCTCGGGCAAGGAGCTGGTGGCGCGGGCAGTGCACGCGCTGTCCGCGCGCCGTGACGGCCCGTTTGTCGAGGTGAACTGCGCGGCCATCCCGGAGGAGCTGATCGAGTCCGAGCTGTTCGGCCACGAGCGCGGCGCCTTCACCGGAGCGGTCGCGCGGCGGCGCGGCAAATTCGAGCTGGCCGACCAGGGCACGCTCTTCCTCGACGAGATCGGCGACATGAGTCTCAAGACCCAGGCCAAGGTGCTCCGCGTCCTGGAGGAGCAGGCCTTCGAGCGGGTGGGCGGCAAGGATACCATCCGGGTGGACGTGCGCGTGCTCGCCGCCTCGAACCAGAACCTGCCCGAGCGAATTGCCGCGGGCGCATTCCGCGAGGACCTGTACTATCGCCTGAACGTCATCCCGATCGAGGTGCCGCCGCTCCGCCAGCGCAAGGAGGACCTGCCGCTGCTGGTGGCTCACTTCGTCACGATGTTCTCGGCCGAGAATGGCAAGCGGCCCAAGACCGTCTCGGTGGAGGCGCTCGCCTACTTCCTCTCCTACGACTGGCCGGGCAACGTCCGCGAGCTGCGCAACATGGTGGAGCGTCTCGTCATCATGAGCCCGCGCGACGTCATCGGCCCCGAGGACCTCCCGCCCCCGATCCGCCCGCGCGACGCGGAGACGGCGGGCGACGACGGCCAGCGGGAGCGCACCCTGAAGGAGGCCCGCGAGGCCTTCGAGCGCGCGTTCATCCTGAGCGAGCTTCGAGCAAGCGAGTGGAACATGACCCGCACCGCCGAGCGGCTCGGCATCGAGCGCAGCCACCTCTACCGCAAGCTCAAGGCCTACGGCATCACCGCCCCCAAGTAGCGCTCGGGCTCAGCCGGGGCCGCGGCACTCACGAATGTCCGCCGGCTGGGGGAGTGCGGGGGCCATTTCCAGGCCCCCGCCGCTGAACAGACGTCCCGGTGGCGGCGGCACCCCCCTCTGTGATAACTACAGTACCGCTCTGTCGCGCCGACGGCGTCGTGGCATCGCCATCACCTCGTTGCCACAGGAGGAATCCCATGCGACGCAGTGTCCACACCCTGCTCCTCATCCTTGCCGCGCTCGCCGTCCCGGCCGTCATGGTCTCCGCCCAGTCCAAGGAGCCGGTCAAGATCGGGCTCACCGCGGCGGTCTCCGGCGGCTCGGCCGCCTCGGGCGAGGCCATCAAGCGCGGTCTCGAGATCGCCATCGAGGAGATCAACGCCAAGGGCGGGGTGCTGAGCGGCCGCCCATTGCGGTTGGTAGTCCGCGACGACGAGGGCCAGCCCGCCAAGGGGGTGACCATCGCGCGCGAACTGGTGGAGCGCGAGAAGGTCACCGCGGTGTTCGGCGGCTTGCACACTCCGGTCGCCCTCGCCCAGGTGGCGGTCTGGCAGGAGCTCAAGACGCCCTACATGGGCGCGTGGGCCGCGGGCACCAACATCACGCGGAACGGGCAGACGCCCAACTACGTGTTCCGGGTCTCGGCCAACGACGACGACGCCGACAAGTTCCTCACCCGCTACGCCACCGACGTGCTCCGCAAGGGCAAGCCCGGCCTGCTGCTCGAGAACACGAGCTGGGGGCAGTCGAACGAGGCGGGCCTGACCAAGTGGCTCGGCGCGAAGGGCATCAAGGCGGTCGGCATCGAGAAGTTCAACTGGGGCGACCCGGACATGAGCCCGCAGCTCCTGCGGCTGAAGGGAGCCGGCGCCGACCACGTCGTGCTGGTGGCCAACGCGCCCGAGGGCGCGCAGGTGGTGAAGTCGCGCGCGAAGATCGGCTGGGAGATCCCAATGGTCTCGCACTGGGGCATCTCGGGCGGCCGCTTCGCGGAGCTGACCGGCGATCTCTCCGACGGCGTCGCGTTCCTGCAGACCTACTCGTTCTTCGGCAAGCAGAACGAGCGCGGCGAGTACGTGCTGAAGATGCTCAAGGAGAAGTACGGGGTGAAGGGGCCGGAGGACGTCATCGCTCCGGTCGGGACCGCCAATGCCTACGACGGCCTGCACCTCATGGCCATGGCCATCGATCAGGCCGGCGCAGCCGAAGGCGCGAAGGTGCGCGATGCGCTGGAGAACCTCTCCACCGAGTACAAGGGCCTGATCAAGACCTACCGGAAGCCATTCACCACCGAGCAGCACGACGCGTTGAACGACGCCGACTACATCATGGTGGTCTGGAAGGCGGGCAAGATCGTCCCTCTGGCCGCCAAGTAGACTCGCTTGCTCGTACAGCTCCTCGTCACGGGGCTGGCCCTCGGCAGCATGTACGGGCTGGTCGCCCTCGGGTACCACATCACCTGGGCGACCAGCCGCACCATGAACTTCTCGCAGGGCCACGCGGTGATGGTGGGAGCGGTGATCGCGTGGGCCCTGGTGGTGGCGCTCGGCTGGCCGCTGTCCGTCGGAGTGCTCGTGACCCTCGTGGCCCTCGCCGGCTTCGGCATCCTCGTGGAGCGCGTGGCGGTCCGGCCCTTCTTCCGCGCCGCCTCGCCGGCGTGGCTGCTCTCCACGATCGCCTGCGGCATCATCGCCGAGAACGTGGCCCAGCTGCTCTTCGGCAAGGACGCGCGCGCGTTCCCGTCCGCCCTGACCCAGCGTCCGATCCTGGTGGGCGGCGCCGGATTCTATCCCCAGGAGGTGTTGGTCCCGGTGGTGGGCCTGGCCCTGATGGCCCTGGTTCAGGTCCTCTACCACCGCTCGCCGTACGGTCGGCAGCTCAAGGCGGTGGCATGGAACGCTGAGGCCGCCGGCCTAATGGGCATCCACATCGAGCGCGCGGTCATGGCCGCCTACGCACTGTCCGCGGTGCTGGCGGGCATCGCGGGCGTGCTCCTGGCCCCGCTGCTGAACGTGGCGCCCACCATGGGCACCATCATCGGGCTCAAGGCCTTCGCGGTCGCGATCATCGGCGGCCTCGGCTCGGCTCCCGGCATCGTCATCGCCGGGCTCGGATACGGCGTGCTCGAGGCCTTCGTGGCCGGCTACGTCTCCACCGGGGCGCGCGAGATCGTGGGCTTCGCGCTGGTGATCGCGGTCCTCGTCGCGCGGCCGTTGGGGCTGCTGGGCGAGCCGCCCGCGAGGCGCTTGTAGTGGGACGCATCGGCTGGGCGCTCGTGGCCGCCGCCGCGCTCGCGCTGCCCGCGCTGACCGCCAACACGTACTATCTGTACCTGGCGTGCAGCATCGGCCTGCTGACCATCGTCACCGCCGGCCTCAACGTGCTCGCCGGCTTTACCGGCCAGATCTCGCTCGGCCATGCCGGCTTCTACGCGCTCGGCGCGTATGCGGCGGGCCTGGCCGCCACGCGGCTCGCCGCGCCCCGCTGGGTGGCGGCGGTCGCCGCGGTGCTGCTGGCCGCCCTCGTCGGGGCTGCGGTGGCGTCCGCGGCCCTGCGCGTGTCCGGGCCCTACCTGGCGATGGTGACAATCGCCTTCGGCATCATCGTGGAGCACGTGCTGGTGGAATGGGTATCCGTAACCGGCGGGCCGGGCGGGATCTTCAACATCCCGAAGCTGTCGGTGGTCGGCTCCTACTGGCTGATCGCCGCGGTGGCCGCCGTCGCGCTCTGGCTCACCGCGAATCTCAGGTCCTCGGCGTGGGGTCGCGCGATGCTCGCCGTGAAGAGCAGCGAGGTCGCCGCCGAGTCGCTAGGAGTATCCGCCTACGTCGTCCGGATCACTGCGTTTACGATCTCGGCGGCGCTCGCAGGGCTGGCCGGCGCGTTGTTCACATTCCTCAACGGCTACATCTCGCCCGACAGCTTCACCCTGCAGACCTCGATCGTCTTCCTGCTCGCCCTGCTCTTCGGCGGCCTCGGCAGCCTCGCTGGGCCGCTGGCCGGCGCGGCCGCGCTCACCGTGCTGCCGGAGCTGCTCACCGGGCTGACCGACTACAGGCTGATCCTGTACGGCGCGCTTCTGCTGATCTCGATCTACTGGCTACCCGCCGGGGTGGTCGGAGCGATCGTCGGCCGTGGTCGCCCGCGGGCGGCCGCGGCCGAGAGTGCCGCGGAGTCCATCGCCGCCGTCGAGCCCGCCGCTCCGGGTCCCGACGCCCCGTCGGCCTCGGAGCCCGCGGCCCTTCTCGGAGTCGAGCGGATCGGCGTCTCGTTCGGCGGCGTGGTGGCCCTGAACGACGTGACGCTGTCGGTCCCGCCGCGGCACATCGTGGCGGTGATCGGACCGAACGGCGCGGGCAAGACCACCCTGCTCAACCTGATCACCGGCTACTACCGCCCGGACTCGGGAGCTGTTCGTCTCGGCGGCGAGGCGATCACCGGGCTGCCGCCGTACGCCATCGCCCGCCGGGGCGTGGCGAGGACGTTCCAGACCGCGCAGCCCTTCGACGCTCTCACCGTGGTGGAGAATGTCATGGTCGGCGTGGCCGGCGCGCGGCTCAGTGGTCTCACGGGAGCGCTGCTCGGCCTGCCGGGCACCCGTCGGCGCGAGTCCGAGCTTCGACTACGGGCGCAGACCTGGCTGCGGATGCTCGGGCTGGCGGCCCGAGCCGAGGAGCCGGCGGCCTCCCTGCCCGCCGGCCTGCGGCGCTCGCTCGAGATCGCCCGTGCGCTCGCCACCCGGCCCCGCCTGCTCCTGCTCGACGAGCCGGCGGCCGGGCTCTCCCCGACCGAGATCGAGACACTGGACCGGCGGCTCACCGCCTTGCGGCAGCAGGACGGCCCGGCCATTGTGATGGTCGAGCACCACATGGAGCTGGTGATGGCGATCTCCGACCGGATCAGCGTGCTGGACTACGGCCGCGTCATCGCGACCGGCAGTCCGGCCGCGGTGCGCGAGAACCCGGCGGTGATCGAGGCCTACCTGGGCGTGCCGGCGTGAGCGCGCTCACCGTCGCCGGTCTCAGGGTGGCCTACGGCGCCGCCACCGTGCTCCACGACGTATCGCTGGAGGTGCGCGCCGGCGAGATCGTCAGTGTCGTGGGCGGCAATGGGGCGGGCAAGACCACGCTGCTCAAGACGGTTGCTGGCGTGCTTCGCCCGGCGGCCGGGCGCATCACGGTCGGTGACGAGTCGATCGGCGGGCGCCCGTCCTGGGAGGTCGCACGCCGCGGCGTGGTGCTCGTGCCGGAGGGACGCGGCATCTTCGGCGACCAGACCGTCCGCGACAATCTGCGGTTGGGGGCGCTCGCGCGCCGGTCGGCACGCGAGGCCGTCGCGCGGGACCTCGATCGCGCGCTCGATCACTTCCCCGCGCTGCGCGAGCGGCTGGACCGGCCGGCGGGCAGTCTCTCGGGCGGCCAGCAGCAGATGCTCGCGGTGGCCCGCGGCCTCATGGGCGCACCTCGCTTTCTCATGTTGGACGAGCCGTCGCTGGGTCTGGCGCCGATCCTGGTGCGGGAGATCTTCGCGGTGATCGCGCGGCTGCGCGCCGAGGGCGTGACGATTCTGCTGGTCGAGCAGATGGCCGGCCAGGCCCTCGCCCTCGCCGACCGCGCGTACGTGCTCGAGCGCGGGCGCGTGACCTTGTCGGGGCCGGCCGCCGAGATCCGTGAGAACCCCGCGGTCGTGGAGGCGTACCTGGGAATCGAGCGCCGCTGATGGGCCGCACGGTCCTCATCACGCGCATGAGCGGCGACGTCGCGGCCCGGCTGGATGCCTCGTCGCACGGAGCCGGGCGCGTCCACTCCGTCTTCGGGCGCGCGATCAATCTGCAATGGCCCGACGGGCATCTCCTCGCGCTCCACGGGCACGGTCCCCTGCTCGCGCCGTTCGCCGCCGCTGTCGACCTCGTGGAGCCACTGCAATCGCTCCGGGTCGGAGCGCCGGTCACGATCGAGCCTCGACAACTCCTCGCCGGGGATCTCCTGATCGCCGGTCCGCGCGCGGAGAGGATCGACTGCTCGATCGCCGCGAGCGGCCGTCCCGCCGAGCGACTGCCGCGGCATCTGCTGGACTGGCGCGGACGCCACTCGGCGAGCCTCGATTCGCCACCGGCTGCCGCGGGCCGCGCGCACCTCGCGGCGGCGATCCGCGCGCGCGATGCCGCGAGGCTGATCCGCGGCGCCACAACGCTGCTGGGCCTCGGCGAAGGACTCACGCCGTCCGGCGATGATTGCCTGGTGGGTGCGCTGGCCATCCTGCTCTACGTGGACGGCGATTGGCTGCCACGCGACGGGTCCGGCGGGCTCGGCGTGATCGCCGGGTCGGCGCGCGAGCGGACGAC
>DATFWA010000106.1:0-12920 GCA_035259825.1 Candidatus Methylomirabilota bacterium
GGGCCTGGCCCTCGAGGGCGCGCCCGCGGGCCACGATGCCGGTCAGCTCCTGCCGGTCGTAGAGATAGCCATACTTCTCGGCCACGCTCGGCTCCCGGCCCTGCAGCTGCTTCATGAAGCCTTCGCGGTTGCGGCCGTGCAATCGAAGAATCGCGACCGGCGCAGTGACGGCCACCGTGTCGTCGACCGAGGCGGGGGTTGGCGGGGCGTCTACGGAGACGTAGGCCATCCCCCGCGCGCTCAGCAGGCTCAAGGTCTTCTCGGTGTGCCCGGGCAGCCAGGAGGCGTCGCGGAACTCCACCGCGATGGTCGTCCCGGGCAGCCGCGCCGGCAGGGACGCCAGGTACTCGAGCGCCGCCTCCCCGTACTTCACCCAGGGCGCCAACTGGAACAGCACGTAGCCCAGCTTGCCGGCGTCGGCCAGCGGCTGCAGCGCCTCGCGGAACGTGGCGAAGGCCCACTCGCGAGCCTCCGGACCGAATACCCCGTTCTCGAACTGACCGCGCTCGTTCGGTCTGGCCGAGGCCGGCAGCATCTCCAGGAGCGGCGGCGGCAGCCGTCCCGCATCGAGGTGGTGTCCGGTCAGCAGCGCGTAGGCTTTCACGCTGAACAGGAAGCCGGGTGGCGTCCGCTTCGTCCACAGCACCGCGTTCTGGGCCGAGAGCGGCGCGTAGAACGTCGAGTTGACCTCGACGCAGTCGAAGAAGCGGCTGTACCACCAGAGCCGATCCTCGGCGGTCATGCTCTTGATCGGGTAGAACGACCCCTCGTCGAGCATGCTCTTGTCCTGCCAGGCGCAGAGCCCGACCCGATACTCGGTGGTGATCGGCCTGTCGTGGTGGTAGTGGATCAGCGGGGACGGCGCGGGGGGCTGACTATCGGGAGACGACTTCGGCATTGGCGCTGCGCTCGGCCAGCCCCAGGCGGCGATGGAGCGAGGCCAGCGGTGCCGGCGCCCACCAGTTCCACCGCCCCATGAGCCGCATCGTGGCCGGGACCAGCAGCGCTCGCACGATGGTCGCGTCGATGACCACCGCGAGCCCGATGCCGATGCCCACCGCCTGGATGATCACGGATCCCGCGGTCGCGAAGCCGAAGAACACCGCGGCCATGATCGCGGCGGCTCCCGTGATCAGGCGCCCGGTGGACTCCAGCGCCTCGGCCACCGCGTGCGCGGTGTCGCCGCTGCGCTCGTACTCCTCTCCCACCCGGCTCAGCAGCAGGACCTCGTAGTCCATGGATAGCCCAAACACGAAGCAGAACATGATGATCGGGGTGCCGGTCTGGATCGGCCCCGGCGTGAAATTGAGCCACGTCGAGAGATGCCCCTCCTGGAAGATCCAGACCAGCGCCCCGTACGAGGCGCTGATGGACAGGAGGTTCATGATCACCGCCTTCAGCGGCAGCAGCACCGAACCCAGCAACAGGAACAGCACCACGTAGGTGGCGAGCGTCACGAGGCCAACCACGCGCGGGGCGTGGCGGGTCACCAGGTCCACGATGTCGAGATCGAATGCGGTCTGCCCGGTCACCAGCACCTCGCCGCCGATCACCGGATGGGACGAGCGGATCTCCTGCACCAGGGCGCGGGCCTCCGGGCTCGACGGCTTGAGCGCCGTCGAGACCACGAGGAGCGCGAGCCTCCCCCCCACCGTCTGGCGCAGCAGCTCGCTCACCCCGGGCGGGAGCATGCTGGCCGGCGCGGTCGCGAGCTGCTGGTATTGCTCGCGAGTCACGCTCGGACCGAGGTCCACGAGGCTCTCCACCCGGGCTACGTGGGGGCGCGCGGCGAGCCAGCGGCTCAGGTCATAGAGACGGCCCATGCGCTCGCTGGTGAGCGGCGAGCCGTCGGGATACTGCACGACCACCAGGATGCGATTGCTGTCGCCCCCCGGAAAGTGCTCGCGCAACGCCTCGTCACCGCGCCGGGAAACCGCCGCGGGCGGCAGCGCGGTGACGTCGCCCGACCCGACGCGCAGGTGGATGAAGGGCAGCCCCAAGATCACGAGCCCCGCGGAGACGGTGAGGAACACCAGCCACGGATGGTTCATCACGGTCACCGCGACGCCGTGCCAGAACCCGTGCCCGGTGCGCGAGCGCTCGGGATCAACGAAGGGCAGTCGCAGGGAGTTCACCCGCTTCCCGAGCACGGCGAGCAGCGCGGGGAGCAGCGTGAGGGCATACCCCACCGCGAGCGTCACCACCACGGTTCCGGCCCAGCCGATCGACCCGAGGTTGCCGAGGCCGAGGAATACCATGCCGAGCAGACCGATCGCCACCGTGAGCCCGGAGAAGAGGATCGCGCGCCCGGCGGTGGCCATCGTGCGCGCGAGCGCCTGCGGCCCTTCGTGGACGCGGATCTCCTCGCGGAAGCGGCTCACGATGAACAACGAGTAGTCGATGGCCACTCCGAGGCCGATCATGGTAACGATGTTCGGCGCGTAGACCGAGACCGACGTGTAGCGGGCCATCAGGAGCGTGGCCGCGATGGCGCCAGCCATCGAGAGCGCGCCCACCGCCAGTGGCAGCAGCGCGGCCACTACCGAGCCGAACACGAGCAGCAGCAACACCACCACCACCGGCAGGATCACCAGCTCGGCCCGGCGCAGGTCGGTGCGCGTGACCTCGGTGAAATCGTGATTGAGGGGGATGTTTCCGACCGGCAGCACCTCGAGCGTCTCGGTCTTGACCTTGGCCCGCAGCGACGGGTACACGTCGGGCGGGAGCACCGAGAACTCGAGCAGGGAGAACGCAGGCGCCTCGCCCTTCAGCTCGATGACGGCGAGCGCGCGGCGCCCGTCGCGCGAGATCAGCTCGCTCGCGGGCACGGTCAGGTCGTGCGCGGGCGGGTCGTACGCGGTGACCACGCGCGCCACCCGCGGATCCGTCCGCAGCGGGGCCAGCGCGCGATCGACCTCCTGACGGAAGGCCGGATCACGCGCCGAGAGCCTGGGGCTGCTGAAGATCAGGCTGAACGACGGCGGCCGGCCCGGCAGCTGACGACCGATGAGATCGAGCGCGCGGCCCGACTCGGTGGTGGTGGGGACGTCGGTGGTGGCGAGGCGGCCTCCGTGGGCGATCAGCCAGCAGGACGGCACGAGGCTCAACCCCGCGAGAACAATGACCGCGACGCGAAAGCGATGAACGCACCGGCCCCACCTCGCGAGCATAGATCCTTATCGTAACCCGGATCGCGAGGGAGCCCACGGCCTACGCTGCGGGGACGGCTCTCTCCGTCTGAGCGCCCCGCGCAACGGTCGAGGCAACGACGCCGCCCATGAGCACGAGCGCGCCGGCGAGGCTCCAGAACACCGGACGATAGCCGCCCAGCACCGTGTGAAGCACCGAGGCGCCCACCGGCCCGAGCGCGCGAGAGCCGTTGGCGCCCAGTGCGACCGCGCCGCTGATGCTCGCGTAGTGCGCGGGGCCGAAGACCTCGGCGAGCGTGGTGGCCCGCGCGAGCGTGGCCATGCCGTTGGCCACGCCGAGCACGGCGATGGCGAGGACGAGGCCGGCCGGCAGCGACGGCGCGAGCGCCAGCAGGCCGAGCCCGACCGCCTGGGTCAAGAAGACCGCCATGGTGACTCCGAGCGCGCCGAAGCGAGCCGCCACCGCCATGAAGAGGAGCCGGCCAGGGATCTGCATGGCGCCCATCCAGCCGATCGCCATCGCGACCGCGGCGGCGGTGTGGCCGTGGGCCACCATGTACGGGATGAGGTGCAGCGTGACCGCCGCGGTCGAGAAGTCGCCGTTGGAGAAGGCGACCGCGAGTGCCCAGAAGATGGGCGGGCGGGCCGCCACACCGAGCGGCGCCCCGGTTGCGCCCGCCGTGTCATGATCGCGACCCGCGCCGCCGGAGTCGGCGGCGCCGAGATGAGGCGGCTGGCGACGGAGCACCACCGCGTGCAGCGGGATGGTGAGGACCGCGAGGATCGCGGCGAGAGCCAGCAGCGCGTGGCGCCAGCCGGCGTGCTCGAGCAGCCCGGCGGAGATCGGCATGAAGATGGTGCTGGCCAGGGCGCCGGCCAGGGTGACCGCGGTGAGCGCGCGGTCGCGGTGACGCGTCGGGAACCAGCGGACCACCGTGCCGAACGCAGGCTCGTACAGCGTGGCCGCCAGCGCCAGGCCCATGAAGATCCACACCGCGTAGAGCTCGCCGACACTGTGCACCTGCGACCACACCACCATCAGCGCGGTGCCCAGGCACGAGCCCACGGTCATGAGCGCCCACGGTCCGCGCCGGTCGAGCCAGCGGCCCACCGGCAGCGTGGCCACCGCGGCCACCGCCAGTCCCACCGTGAAGGCGCCGGCGATCGCCACTCGCGAGGCGTCCAGGTCTCGCTCCATCGAGGCGAGGCACACCGGGAAGCCGTAGTACATGATGCCCCACGAGACGATCTCGGTGACCGACAGGGCGGCGACGACGGTCCAGCCGTAGCTCAGAGCAGGCGCTCCATGATGAGGACGTCGACCCAGCGGCCGTCCAGCCGCCCCTGCTCGTGGTACACGCCGACCGGCGTGAAGCCCATCTTCCGGTAGAGCGCAACGCCCGCCTCGTTGTAGGGGAAGGTGGCGAGCACTATCTTGTGGTAGCCGAGCGAGGTGGCCAGGGGCAGCAGGTGCTCCAGGAGCGCGCGCCCGACTCCCCGGCCTCGCCAGGCGCGCTCCACGTACACGGACAGGTCCACCACGTTGTCGTAGGCCGGGCGCGGGTTGAACGAGTTGAGGCTGCCCCAGCCGACGACCTGCCCACCGCTGACCGCCACCACCACCGGATGCCGGGCCGAGCGCGCGGCCATCCATTGCTGGCGCTCCTCGGGCGTGCGCAGCTCGGTCTCGAGCGTGGCGATTCGGTCCTCGATCCCCTGGTTGTAGATCGTGCAGATGGCGGCGGCGTCCTCCGGGGTGGCCGCGCGGATCGAAACGTCTCCCATGAGCGTCGTCCCCTCCTGACCGGCAGTCTGCCCGCGGCACGTCAATAAGGGAAATAGATTGTTCTCATGCAAACGATAAGGAATACTTTCCCAGCGGATGGACCTGAACCCGACCCACGTGCGGACCCTGCGCGAGATCGCGCGGCACGGCAGCTTCTCCCGCGCCGCCGAGAGCCTGCGCCTGAGCCAACCCGCGGTGAGCCTCCATATGCGCCAGCTGGAGGCGCGATGCGGCACCGCCCTGCTCGAGCGCGTCGGCAAGCGGGCCTTCACCACCCCCGCGGGTGCGCTCCTGCTGGAGCACGCCGGCCGCGCCTTCGCCGAGCTAGAGGCCGCTCAGGAAGCGCTGCGCCGGCTGCGCGGGGTGGTGGCGGGGCGACTGCGGCTCGGCACCGGGGCCACCGCCAGCATCCATCTGCTGCCGCCGCTACTGCGGCAGATGCGGGCACGCTATCCGGAGATCGAGTTGATCGTGGTCACCGGGAACGCGCCCGACATCGCCGCCGCGATCTCCGACAACGAGCTGGACGTCGGCCTCGTCACGCTACCCGTGACCGGGCGGCAGCTCCTGATCACCCCGCTACGTCGAGACCCGCTGGTGGCGGTGGCACCGCCGGGCCAGGCCTGGCGCGGACGCGGCGGTCTCACCGCCGCCGAGCTGGCGCGCCATCCGCTCATCCTTTACGAGCGCGGCGGCACCATCCGGCGCGTCATCGACGCGTGGTTCCGCCGTGGCGGGGCGCGGCCCCGCGTGGTCATGGAGCTCGGCAACGAGGAGGCGATCAAGAAGCTGGTGGGCGCCGGGCTCGGCGTCTCGGTGAGTCCGGCCATGGCGGTGCGCGACGAGGTGCGGGCCGGGGCGCTGCAGACGCGGCCGCTCTCCCCCGCCCTGGTGCGGCGGCTCGGGCTGGTGCGCCGCCGCGACAAGGCGGAGACGCCGGCGCTACGCGTCTTCCTGGCCGCGGTGGCCGGCCTCAGTGAAAATCGTGCGAAGGCACACTCGCCAGGCGATGGCGCAGCGGCCAGATCCGCTCGGCGCGCACCGAGGTGACGTTGTCCTGACGCTGCAGCGTTCCCTCGATCAGGAGGAAGGACTCCTCGACGAGCGGGAGCCGGTGACGGTGGAAGAGCGCGGGACGCACGATGATGTTGACCAGTCCCGTCTCGTCCTCGAGATTGAGGAACACGAAGCCCTTGGCGGTCCCGGGACGCTGCCGCACCACCACCGCCCCCGCCACCTTCACCCAGGCTCCGTGACGGAAGGCGGCCAGGTCACTCATCCGCGACACCCCCATGCGACCGAGACGACCGCGAGAGAACGCCATCGGATGCGGACCGAGCGTGAGGCCGGTGCCGTCGTAGTCGGCCACCAGGCGCTCCTGCGCGCTCATCGGCCGCAGCGGTGACGGCTCGCGCGGGGCGGCGAGGCCCTCGTAGAGCGCGCCGGCGGGGCGGCCGGCCCGCTCCGCCGCCCAGAGCGCGGCCCGGCGCTCCGGCTCGAGGCTGGCGAGCGCGCCCACCTGGGCGAGGTGGCTCACCTCGTCACGGCGCAGCCGTCCCCGCTTGACCAGGTCCTCCATCGAATCGAACGGCCGCCGCTGCCGCTCTGCCTCGAGCCGCCGCCCCGCCTCCTCGCGGAGCCCGCGGACGTAGCGCAGCCCCAGGCGGACCGCGCCGTCCGGCTCGATGGTGCAGAGCCAGCCCGAGTAGTTCACGTCGGCGGGCCGCATGGCCTGCCCGTGCCGTCCCGCGTCGCCGATGATCGTGGCCGGATGGTAGAAGCCCATCGGCTGGTTGTTGAGCAGGGCCGCGTAGAACGCGGCCGAGTGATGCGTCTTGAGATACGCGCTCGCGTACGCCAGCAGCGCGAAGCTGGCCGCGTGGGAATTGTGAACGATCAGATCGTTGGCGACGAAGTTGTGATCCTCTTCCACCGTGAGGTCGTAGGTCTGACGCATTCCCTCCGGCTCCACGTCGACAATCCGATCCCAACACACGCTCGCGACCCGAGGTGCGGCGATCTGGTCTCCCGTGTGGAGACCGCCGAGCGGTTTCCAGCCATTGATCGTGAGCAATAGATGGTCCGGGGTGGCCACCAGCTCTCGTCCCAACGCAGTACGCAGACGATAGACGGCCCGGGGTCCGCTGGCGGTCGCGGCGAGAACGCGGCGCTTGCGGATCTTGAGCTCCGAATCGCAGGTCAGAGTGTGCCGCAGCGGGACCCGCCCCTCCACCACGTCTTCGATCCTGACCCGGCGGCCCGTGTCGGCGTCGATGACCTGGGTATCCCCTACCACGCACTCGGGGAAGCCGTACAGGGCGAAGGCGGTGATGGAGTGGATGATGGCCTCGGCCGCGTCGCCGGTGATGCCCTGGTGGGCCATGCCCGCGCGGAGCTTCACCTCCACCTCGCGCATCGCGCGCTCGGAGCGCTTGAAACCGAAGGCGCGCCGCAGCTCCTCGGCCTCCCCCCCGGTGAAGCCGGCGGTGGCCATCGCCATGCGGAGCAGCTGCTCCTGGAAGAGCGGCACGCCGAGAGTGCGTCGCAGGATCGGCTCGAGGTCGGGATGCGGGACCGTGACCTCCTCGCGTCCGGCGCGTCGTCGCAAATAGGGATGCACCATGTCACCCACGATGGGGCCGGGACGGATGATCGCCACCTGCACCACCAGGTCGTAGAAGCGCTCCGGGCGGAGCCGCGGCAGCGTGGCCATCTGGGCGCGGCTTTCCACCTGGAACACCCCGATTGTGTCGGCCTCCTGGAGCATGCGGTAGACCTTCGGGTCCTGGGGCAGATGGGCGAGATCCACCGCCCCGCCGCGCCGTCGGATCATCTCGAGCGCGTCCTCCAGCAGCGACATCATCCCGAGCCCGAGCAGGTCCACCTTCACGATGCCGAGCGCGGCGCAGTCGTCCTTGTCCCACTGCACCACGCTGCGGCCAGGCATCGTGGCCGGCTCGAGAGGCACGACACCGTCGAGCCGGCCCTGGGAGATGACCATGCCACCCGAGTGCTGGCCGAGATGGCGCGGCAAGTCCTGGATGGCGCTCCACAGCCGGCCGAAGTGCTGGATGCGCGGCTCCGCGGGATCGCAGCCGGCCTCCTGCAGGTGCGCGAGCAGGCTATCGCCGGGATCCTTGTACTCCCAGTCGCTCACCAGCTGTGACAGGCGCTCGATCATGTCGGGAGGCAAGGCCAGGACCTTGCCGACCTCTCGCGCGGCGCTGCGCCCGCGATACGTGATGACGTTCGCGGTCATGGCCGCGCCCAGCCGGCTGTAGCGCTCGTACACGTATTGGATCACCCGCTCGCGGCGATCACCGCTGGGAAGATCCAGATCGATATCGGGCCACTCCCCTCGCTCCTCGGAGAGAAAGCGCTCGAAGAGCAGCTCCATCCCCACCGGGTCCACCGCGGTGAGACCGAGGGCGTAGCACACCGCGCTGTTGGCCGCGGAGCCTCGCCCCTGCACCAGGATGTCGTGCGCGCGGCAGTACTCGACCAGATCCCAGACGATGAGGAAGTAGCCCGCGAGATCGAGGCGGCCGATCAGGGCCAGCTCGTGCGCGATCTGCCGACGGGCCTTCTCGGCGAGCGGGCCCTCGCCGTAGCGGTCCCGGGCTCCGCGCTCGGCGATCACCCGCAGGAAGCCGATCGGCGTCTGGCCGCGAGGCAGGGGGTACTCGGGAAAGCGATAGCCCAGGTCCTTCAGGGTGAAACCGAGACGCATGGCCAGCTCGCCGGTGTTCGCCACCGCCTCGGGGCAGTCGGCGAAGAGGCGCTCCATCGTGGCGCCGCTCTTCATGAAGTGCTCGCTGTTGCGCGCGAGGAGGCGGCCGGCCGCCTCGAGGGTGGTGTGCTCGCGGATGCACGTGAGCACGTCGAGCAGCGGACGATCGCCGCGCGCGATGAGCCGCGGCTCGTTGGTGGCGAGCGGGGCCACGCGCAGCCGCTCGGCCTCCTCGCGCAGCCACTCGTTGCGCGCTTCCTGCGGGCGGCTCAGGTGGCGCTGCAGCTCCGCGAAGACGTTGTAGCGGCCGTAGATCGAGACGAGACGCTCGAGGAGACGCCGGCCTCCGGCCGCGCCCTCGCGCTCGAGCGCGCGGGCGACCGGGCCGCCCGCGCCGCCGGTGAGGCACACGAGACCCGGCGCGAACTCGGCCAGCTCGTCGAGAGTGGCCGCGCTCTCGCCCTTCGGCGCCCGCATCTTGACGCGGGTGAGCAGGCGGCAGAGGTTCTGGTAGCCCTCGCGGTCTTCCACCAGCACGGGCAGGCGGCTGCCATCGTCCAGCGTGATCTCCGCACCCACCCGCGCGGAGATACCGAGCCGGGTGCAGGCGCGATAGAGCCGCGGTGCCCCGTAGACGCCGTCGGCGTCGAGCAGCGCGATGGCGGGCTGCTCGAGCTTCGCCGCACGCTCGGCCAGCGCCTCGGGCAAGGCGGCGGCTTCCAGGAAGCTGAAGGCGCTCCGCGCATGCAGCTCGACGAACATGCAGCGGTCAATCGTAGATCCCGGCGAGGTGCCAGGCGGAGCCGTCGTTGGCCAGGCGGCACAGCGTGCCGTCGGCCAGCTCCACGTCCCACTCGTCCTGGAGCCAGGCCTGCTTGCTCCACCACTCGCCCGAGGAGCGCCACGGACCGACGCCGGCCACGATGCGTCCGCTGAGACGGCTCGAGCGCAAGGCCACGGGACGGCCCGAGGTGAGCGTGACCGCGGCGGGAGCCGGCGGACGGAGCCGACGTAGGGCGAGGGCGCCGGTGTTCCCACTCGCCCTGCCCTCTCCCCTGATTGCTCTCTCGCCCGGAGAGGGAGAAATGGGGAGAGGAGCATAGGCGCCCAGGCCCACGGCGTCGGGGCGATGGCTGTCGAGCAGCGCCGGGGCGCCTATGCTGTCTGCGCCCACCAGGCCCACCAGGCGATTCAGGGTGGCCGTGAGGAGGCGTGGGCTGGGGCGAGAGCGATCGGTGAGCGATTCCTGCATCGCCGTGATCCGCGCCGGACGGGCACGGAGCGTGAGAGCCCGGACGATACCGCGCGGCGGACGCGCCTCGAGAGCCAGCCGGAGCAATCCCGCAACGGCGGCGCCATCGGTCATGGGCACCGCGGGAGCGAGCGCGCCGACGTGGAGTCGGCCCTCGTCGAGACGGCAGACCCATTCCCAGCCGTCGGCCGCGAGCCCGCGTTCGCCGAGGCGCGTGCACACTCGCGCGGCCAGCTCTCCGAGGCGCTCGACCACCGGCTCGAGCGTCTCCATCCCCCACTCGCACTCGACCGATTCCTCGAAGAGCAGTGCCGGCTTCCATGAGACGAGCGGGCTCGGATCCTCGCCACGCACCAGCCGCTGCAGCCGCACCCCTTCACCTCCAAGCCGCTCGAACAACCCCGCGGTCGGCAGTGCGGCCAGCTCTCCGAGCGTGCGGAGACCCCAGCGCGAGAGTCGGGCCGACAGATCCTTCGACAGATCGAGCAGCGAGAGCGGCGCGGCGGCCAGATAAGCCGCGTCGCCATCGGGATCGACGACGGTGACGCCCGGCCCCAGGCGCGCGGCGGCCAGCGCCGCCAGCCGGGTTCCCGCGATGCCCACGCGCGCGGTGAGCCCGGCGGCCGCGGCCATGTCGCAGAGGCGCGCCGCAAGCCGCGGCTCGTCGCCGAACAGGCCGTGCAGGCCCGACGCGTCGAGATAGACACGGCCGCCGCCGGCGTCTTCCACACGAGGCGAATGCGAGAGTGCGACCCGGAGCAGCGCACGCTGAACGGACGGGTCGGGCGCGACATCGGTCGTGGCGAGCAGGCAGGCGATGCGGATCATAGGCTCCAGTCGAGGGCCCAGGTCTGTCCCTCACCCTGCCCTCTCCCCAGCGGGGAGAGGGTGGAAGAGTGGAGGCGAGAGCGGGCGATGGAGACCTCGGAGCGAAGGCCACCGAGACGGATGAGCGGATGGAGGCCCATCCAGCGAGGAGCCAGGCGCCGGGTGGCCACCACCAGCGAGGCGGGACTGCCCTCGCGATGGCGCGCGCTGTGGACGACCAATGCAGCGTCGCTGTCTTCCACCGCCCGCTGCAGCCGCATCTGAGCGGAGAAGGGCACGGGCCCGAGCTCGTCGAGGTCGAGGACGATCAGGGAAAAGCCGGGACAGCGAGCGAGCAGATCGGCAGCGCTCAGCGCCGTACGGAGACGGCTTCCACACTTCACCCAGAGCAGCGCCGAGAGATCGACTCCGGCCGTCGCGGCGGATGCCGGATCGAGCGCATCCATCCCATCCACGTAGGCCACTTGCCCGTGAGTCGTGATCCGGGCGATGAGGGCCAGGAGCAAGCTGCTCCCCCCTGAGGATCGAGGACCGACGATCTCGCTGAGCCGGCCCGGCGGGAACAGACCGAGCAGGCCGTCGATCCCTTCACGATCCCACCCTGGCGGAGGTGAGGACTCGATCGGGATAGCCATGCCGCCTCTATAGATGTCCTGGCCTGATTACACATCACCTGTTTAGTATATTTCAACAACAAAATACAGAGGGGTCTTCCCGGCATTCCCTACCAGATGCTGTGGCCCGACTTACTCGTCGGGCTGTCGCCCGAGCCGGCCCCGCGCCAGCGCCACGTAGGCGACCGCATAGACGAACACTCCGCAGACGTACGCGGCCCATGCCACCGCCCAGATCGGCGCGCCCGCCGCGTACCGCGTGAATCCCTCGTACGCGAAGATGCTGAGGAACACGCCCGACGGTCCCATCAAGAGCGCCGCGATGGCCCGGGGGGTCGTCCCGCGCGTGACGGCCCACGGCGCCAGGAGCAGCCCGGCCTGCGACAGCAGACCGATCATCCCGAAGATGCCCAGGCTGATCAGGTCGGTTTGCTCCGGCTCCGCCGTGCGCCCGAAGCCGTACGCGGCGCTCGCGAAGGACGCGGCGAGCAAGAGCCCGGTGAGCCACGTGAGCACGAAGAACAGCACGCGAACCCTCGTGCGCTCAGCCAAGCCAGGGCATCTCGCGCCGCCGGCGCGCTTCGAAGGCCTCGATCGCGGGCAGGTCCTCGAGCGTCAACTCGACCTCGTCCCGCCCACTCAGGAGCCCGTGCTTCAGGAACGGGTCCACCTCGAAGCGGTGGACGGCGCCGTCGGGACCGGTGACCGTCTGGGGCTCCAGATCCACCGCGACGACGCTGCCCGGGGCCTCGTCGACCTGCCCGCGGAGCCTCGCCGCGATCTCGGCGGGCAGCGTTACCGCCAGCAGGCCGTTCTTGAAGCAGTTCTCGAAGAAGATGTCGCCGAAGCTGGGCCCGATCACCGCGCGGATGCCGTAGTCCATCAGCGCCCACACCGCCATCTCCCGCGAGGAGCCGCAGCCGAAGTTCTCCGCGGTGACCAGGATCTTCGCCTCGCGGTACGCGGGGCGATTCAGCGCGAACTCCGGCCGTTCGCTCCCGTCGGCCGCGAAGCGGACGTCGTGGAAGAGCAGCCGACCATAGCCCGACTCGCGCGGGCGCCGCAGGAAGCGAGCGGGAATGATGCGGTCGGTGTCGATGTTGGGATGATCCATCGGCGCCGCCACCGCGCGGAGACGGACGAAGGGCTCCATCTAGCGCCCGAGTCTCCGCACGTCGGTGAGCCGTCCGGTGACCGCGGCGGCCGCGGCCATGGATGGGCTCATCAGGTGGGTGCGCGCGCCCTTCCCCTGCCGGCCTTCGAAGTTGCGGTTGGAAGTGCTCGCCACCCGCTCGCCCTCGGCCGCGGTGTCACCGTTCATGCCGACGCACATCGAGCAGCCGGGCTCGCGCCACTCGAAGCCCGCATCGGTGAAGACCCGGGCGAGGCCCTCGGCCTCTGCATCGCGCTTGACCCTTGCCGAGCCCGGCACGACCCACGCCGGGACGGTCGCGCGCCGTCCCCGCGCCACCTCCGCGGCCGCGCGCAGGTCCTCGACGCGGCTATTGGTGCAGGAGCCGATGAAGACGCGGTTCACCGGCGTGCCCTCGAGCGGCGCCCC
>DATFWA010000107.1:0-11174 GCA_035259825.1 Candidatus Methylomirabilota bacterium
CCGGCGGGTCGCCCGGCGGTGGCGGCGTGTCCCCGGGGTCGCCGAGTGGTCCCTCGGCCGTGTCGGCCAGTGTGATGCTCGATCAAGCCCGGGCTGATCTCGCGGACCGCAACTATGCGTCGGCACTGAGCCGTGCCGAGAGTATCTTGCAGAGTCTCGCGACGCCGTCCGTGAATCGCGGCGCGCTGCTCGTAGCGGGCGAGGCCGCGTACGGGAAGAAGGACTACGTGCTGGCGGCCCGGCGTTACGGTGAGTTCCTCTCGAAAAACGGCCACGATCCGGCGGCGCCGCAGATCGCGCTCGCGCTGGGGTGGGCCGAGGTCCGGCTGGGACAACTCGACCGGGCGCAGAAGACCTGGGCGCAGATCTCCCACGTCTTTCCGGACGACGAGCGGGCGCCGCTTGGTCTTCTCCTCAGTGCGCAGGCGGCCATGCAGGCGGGCGACAACCGCGCAGCGTGGCAGCGGCTCGACGATCTGGTGAAGCGCTATCCGAACAGCCCGTCCGCCGGGGTCGGGCGGCTGAGCCGATCGGTCCTCGCCATGAAGTCGGGTCGTGAGAAGGAAGCGGGTCCCGACCTTCGCGAGCTGATCCAGACCCGGCAGTTCTGCGCCGGATACGAGCGGCACACGGTGGTCGAGGGCCTGGCCAGCGGTGGAGCCGACGCTCCCTTGATCCGCGTCGACGGCCGCAACTGTCAGTTGTTGGCAGCCGGCAGCCCGCCGCTCCAGCAGTTCGCCGAGCCGTTCCTCAACGGGGCCGGCGACGCGGAGACCAGCCCGGCCGTGCTGCACACGCTCGTCCGCCTCGGGACCGAGGACCGGCTCTGGACGGACGTGCAGGCGCTCTCCAGCGACCTGGTCACCGGTTTTCCGACGTACCCGGCCAACCCGACGCTCCTCGCCACGGTGGCGGGTCAGGCCGCGGCCGACCGTCAGTGGCCCTTGGTGCGCGGCACCTACGAGCAGCTGCTGGCCCGCTATCCGTCGAGCCCGCTGAAGACGCCGGCTCGCCTGGACTACGCGGAATCGCTGCTGCGCACGGGATCGCCGACCATCGCGCAGTCTCAGCTCACGCAGGTGGCGGCCACCGACCGCTCGCGAGACCAGGTCCCGCGGCGGCTCTACCTGCAGGGGCAAGTCTACGAGGCGCTCGGACGGCCGCAGGACGCATTGGCCGCCTACGAGGAGCTGCGTCGCGATCATCCACGCGCGGAGTGGACCGCCGAGAGCCTATTGCCCCGCGCGCGCACCATGGACGCGGTCGGCCAGCGTCAGCAGGCGCGCGCGTTGTTCGAGCGCATCCTCAAGGGCGCAGAAGGCGACGTCTACAGCGAGGCGGCGGTGCGCCTCGGAGAGAACCTGACCGCAGACGGCCAGCACGCAATCGCCGTGCGGTGGTTCCTCACCGCGGCCTACCTGAATCCGGATTCGACCTGGGGTCAGCGCGCCCAGCTCGGCGCCGTGCGAGGGCTGGTCGCGACCGGCGATCGGGCCACCGCGGACGCCATCTACCGGCGCATGGAGGCCTCCTCCGCCACCGATCCCGATCTGCTCAGTCGGGCGCGCACCGCGCTCGAGGCTGGGAACTAGAGCCAGTAGAGGCCGCAGCGCCTCGCGGGAGGGCTCATGCAATCACGTCCACGACCGACCGTACCGCTTCTCGTGCTGCTCCTCTGCGGAGGCTGTGCCGGAACCGACTTCATGACCGCGGATCCGGCGCCGGCCCGTGTCACCCAAGCCAGTCAGGTGAGCCAGGCGGGGGCGCCGGGCGCTCCAGCCACGCGCGCTCAGTCAGGGCGCAGTCTCAGTGTCGAGGAGCGCCTCGAGCAGATGAACCAGCGCCTCAATCAAGTGGATGAGCGAGTCGAGGGCCTCGCGGGCTCGGTGGGCAACGCGCAGAAGCGCGCCGACGAGGCCTCGAAGAAGGCCGAGACCGTCGACGGCCGCCTGACTCGCCTCTGGAAGAACCGCTTCAACCAGGCGACGGCCAGCAGCCTCGAGGTCTACTTTTCGCCGGACAGCATCGAATTGACGGACGCCGCGCAGACCGCGCTCGTCGCGGTGGCCAAGGAGATGGAGGAGCATCCGACGCTGACTGTGGAGCTGGGCGGCTACACCGACCCGCGCGGAGCGACCGACTACAACTACGGCCTCAGCCAGCGGCGGGTGGATGCGGTGCGGAAATTCTTGATGGACAAGGGCATCCAGCTCGCGCGGATCCAGTCCGCCAGCCTGGGGCCGATCACCAACGCCGACATCCCGGACGCCAAGAAGCGCCGGGTGACCCTGAAGCTGCTGGTCGATCGCGAGTGACCCGGGCCTGACCGGCCAGGGCTGTACTTTCCGTCGGGCCCACTTCGCCTTCCGCTCGCCCGCCTTTGCCTTCCCTTCGCCCGTCTTTGCCTTCCGTTCGGTTGTCGCCTAGACTCCTGACATGGGACGGATGATCACGCTCCGCTCCGCCACACGCCCGGGTCGGACACCGGCCCGGGAATCGGTCCCCGCCTAGCCCACCCGGTGGAGCCCTTCCCGATCGTCCGGCACCCTGCGGCCGGAGCCCGCACACCCATCCTGGTCAGCGTGCCCCACTACGGCACCCAGCCCCTGCCCGACATCACGCGGGGTCACTACGCAGAAGCCCGGTTCGAGACCTTCGCCTACGGCTTCGCCGACACCTTCGCGGCCGACCTCTACAGCGACCTGCACGAGCACGGCGCCACCGTGCTGGCCACCCCGTTCTCACGGATGTTCGTGGACGTCAACCGCCGGCGGGACGACTTCGAGCACCACGAAGGCGAGGTGCGATCGCGCCGCGGCGTGGTGCGCACCCACACGATGCGCGAGGTGGCCATCTTCGCGCGGCCGCTCGGCCCTGACGACCTGGAGACGCGGCTGCGCGCGCTCTACGATCCCTACTACGCCACCGCGGAGCGCCTGCTCGCCGAGCTGCGCTCCGCCTACGGCTACGCCCTGCTCCTGGACGGCCACACCGGCAGCCCGCGCCGCATGGGAGACCACCAGGTGATCATCGGCACGCGGCATGGGGCCACGTGCGCGCCGGGACTGGCCGCCGCGGTCGCCCGGATCTTCACCGACCACGGATTCGAAGTGCACGACAACGTCAGCGGCTACACCGGCGGCAACATCGTGGCCACCTTCGGCCAGCCCGAGAGCCGCCGCGTCCACGCCCTGCAGCTCGAGGTCAACGCGTCGCTGCTCATGACCACCAGCCGCGACGAGTTCATCGCGCACATCACGCGCGGCGGGATCCCTGAGAAGGCCGAAGCGAACATCGCCCGCGTGCGCAAGTGCCTCCAGGAGGTCCTGGCCACGCTACCTGCGGTGCTGGCCACCCTTCACGACTAGCGTCTTCACCACGAGGAGCGAGACCACCCTCATGCCCGACCACGTCGACCGCAAGCTCGAGATCGTCACCGCCGTGCCCGAATCCGCCATGGTGGTCTTCGCGCATCCCGACGACGCGGAGATCGGGTCGGGCGGTGTCATCGCCACCTGGGTGGCCGCGGGCTGCGAAGTGAGCTACGTGCTGTGCACCAACGGCGAGGCGGGCACCGCCGATCGCGACCTGACCCCGGAGGCGCTCGTGCGCAAGCGCGAGCATGAGCAGCGGGCCGCCGCCGACTCCATGGGGGTGCGTCACGTTGAGATGCTGGGCTACCCGGACGGGCGGCTCGAGGACACCCGCGAGTTCCTGGGCGACGTGGTCCGCGCCATCCGCCGGCATCGCCCGCACACTGTCTTCGTTCACGACCCGTACCGCATCAAGGGCTTCCAGCACCGCGATCACCGCAAAGCCGGCATCGTGACCACCGACGCGGTGTATCCCTACGCCCGCGACCACCTGCACTTCGCCGAGCACATCACGAAGGAAGGGCTCGAGCCGCACAAGGTGCGCGAGCTGTGGTACTGGGGCCCCGACGAGCCCGACGTCATCGTCGATGTCGGCGCTGGCATCGACCGCCAGATCGCTGCGCTCGTGCGGCACCAGAGCCAGCTGCCCGGCTTCAACGTGCCGGAAGGCGTGACCATCGGCGAGCGGGTCAAGAAGGGCGCGGCCGAGCTGGGCGCGCCCTACAGCTTCGAGTACGCGGCCTGCTTCCGCCGGCTGATCGCGCGGCGGTAGTCCACCGACGGCGCCGGCACCGGGTCCTCCACTCGCTGCGATCGGACCGCGGCGAGCGGGCTCAGGTTGAGCCACCCGGCGAGGCGACTACGCGGGCGGCCCGGTCCGGCGACGTCGAGCCGCTCCTGCTCGAGTGCCGCGCGGAGGCTCACGTCACCGCGGACGATGCGAATCATGTCGGGCAGGCTTGACCGCAGATACATGTCCACCTCGAAGCCGGGATCCTCGAGACAGAGCTGCGTGCCGCCCTCCTCGTGGAGGAACCACCAGTGACGGCGTGAGGCCGTCTGGTCGGTGAGCTCCACCTGCACGACCTTGCGACCCGGACCGAGGGCCTCGCCCTTGACCGAGCGTTCCAGGGCCCAGATGAGCAGGCCGAGATCGATCTCTCCCTTGGTCAGGCTGCGTCGCGCCCAGCGTTGACCCCAGGTGCCGAGGGCCTCGACCAGCGGGACGAACTCGCGCCCCGCGGAGGTGAGGTGGTACGTGGAGCCGAGGCCGCGCGGTGCTCGGCGGCGCTCGATGATGCGCTCGGCCTCGAGCTGCCGCAGCCGATGGGAGAGCAGCGTGGGCGACATGAGCGGCACGCCACGCTGCAGCTCGGCGAACCGCGTGGCGCCGGCGGCGAGGTCTCGGATGATCAGGGCGGTCCAGCGCTCGCAGAAGACCTCGGCGGCCTTGGCCACCGGGCAGAACTGGCCATAGCTCCTCATGGGCGTGAGACCTCCTGGCGCTCACCATACCGATTCCCGAGCCGGGTCGACACTACACTTTCTGGACTGGCTGGAGCATCCCCGCATCTCGATCATTGGCGCATCGAGGGATCGACATTGCCGAAAGGAGCCGCCACCATGAGCCACACCCAAGCGCACGTGCTCGCTCACCACGAAGCGGCCGCCCACATGTGGGGGCACGGAGGCCGCGCCTACGACGACATCAGCTTCGGCCTGTCGGACGCGCTCGCCCACGCCGCCCAGCGGCTGAACCCCGGTCCCGGCGACCGGGTGCTCGACGTCGCGACCGGTACCGGCTGGTCCGCCCGCAATGCGGCGCGCCGCGGCGCTGCCGTCACCGCGGTCGACATCTCGGCCGAGCTGCTCGCCGCCGCGGCCGAGCTGTCGGCCCACGCTCGTCCTCCGATCGCGTTCCAGCAGGCCGACGCGGAGGAGCTGCCCTTCGAGGACGGCCGCTTCGACCGCGTCATCTCCACGTTCGGTGTCATCTTCGCCGCCAATCAGGAGCAGGCCGCCACCGAGCTCGGCCGCGTCTGCCGGCGTGGTGGACGGCTGTGCCTGGCCACCTGGGCGCCGGAAGGGGCGGTCGCCGACTTCTTCGTGGTGATCGCCAAGCACGCAGACGCCCCGCGGCCCGTGGCCTCGCCGCTGGCCTGGGGCGATCCGAGCCACGTCGAGCGCCTGCTCGGCCGTGACTTCACGCTCGACTTCGAGCCTGGGGTCAACCACGCCTACCATGACGGCGTGGACGACATCTGGGCCTGGTACGAGCGCGGCTTCGGCCCGCTCCGGCAGCTGGTGACGACGCTTCCTCCCCAGCGCACGGCCGCGCTCCGGGCCGACTGCGACGCCTACCACCGCCACTACGAGACGCCGCTCGGCCTGCACGTCAAGCGTGAGTACCTGCTGGTGCGCGGTACGCGCCGGTAGGGACCACGAGGCGGGGCGGGAACCGCGGCATCTGGAGTAGTATCTCGGTGGGAGGCACGCCCATGACCCTGCTGCCACGGACCCGCACCGCCTACTTCAACGGCCGCTTCGCTCTCGAGACCGACATCGTCATCCCCTATCGCGACCGGAGCTTCAACCGGGGCGACGGCTGCTTCGACATGACGCGCACCTTCGACGGGCGCATCTTCCGCCTCGAGGAGCACGTCGAGCGGCTCTATCGCTCGCTGCGCTACCTCGGCATCGACATCGGCCTCGAGCCCAAAGAGATGATCGCGATCACCGAGCAGGTGGTCGAGCGCAACGAGCCGCTGCGCGCCGCGGTGGGTGACTGGTGGGTGGCCCAGCGCGTCAGCCGCGGGGTGGACGCCATCGGCGACGAGGGCTGGGAGCACACCGGCCCGCAGGTGATCGTCGACTGCACACCCCTGCCTCTTCGGAAGCGTGCCGCCCACTTCCGCGACGGCATCGAGGTGGTGGTGTCGTCGATCCGGCGCACGCCCCCCTCCATGCTGAGCCCGCGCGCGAAGACGCACAACTACCTGAACCTCATCCTCGCCGATCGCGAGGTGAAGACCGCCCGGCCCGACGCGTGGTCGATCCTCCTGGACGAGCACGGCAACCTCTGCGAGGGTGTGGGCAGCAACATCTTCGTGGTGCGCGGCGACCGCGTGTACACCCCGCGCGAGCAGTACGTGCTGCCGGGGGTGAGCCGGCGCACCGTGATCGAGCTGGCCTGGCGGCTCGGCATCGCCTGCGAAGAGCGCGACTTGGACGTCTACGACGCGGTCACCGCGGACGAGGTCTTCCTGACCTCGACCAGCCTCTGCATCTGCGGGGTGCGCTCGGTCAACGGCAAGCCCATCGGCGACGGCCGCATCCCCGGCCCGATCACCCGGCGGCTCACCGACGCCTATGTCGCGCTGGTCGGCACCGACTTCGTCGCCCAGTACTTGTCGCGCCTGTCATCGTGACGATGCGCTCCGTGCTCCGGACCTGACGCCATGACCCTGCCCGTTCGCTTCGACGTCACCGGCCCCTACGAGGTCGATCAGGACGACACCGTCTTCGCCCGGCCGGGCGGGACCGACTTGCTGGCCCGCGTGTATCGGCCGCGGGGCCCGGCGGCCGCGCCGCTCGGCGCGGTGGTCCACGTGCACGGCGGGGCGTGGGCCCGCCTCGATCGCACCTCGGATCCCATCATGTGCGGCGCGCTGGCCGCCGCAGGCCTCGTCGTCGTTGCGTTGGACTTCCGCCAGGCACCAGATCACCGGTACCCCGCGGCCGGCGCCGACGTGGCGGCCGGCGTCCGCTATGCCCGCGCGCACGCGGCCCGGCTCGGCGTCGACGCCGCGCGCATCGGCCTGCTCGGCAGCTCCAGCGGCGGCCTGCTGTCGCTGCTGCACGGAGTGAAGCCTGCCGCGCGGGAGCACACCGGCACGCCCATCGTCCGGCCGGACGGCGGCCTCGACGCCGGCGCGGGCGATGCGTCGGTGGCGTTCGTGGTCGCCCTCTATCCGGTCGCCGATCCGCTCGCCCGCTACCGTTACGCCCTGTCCCGCCAAGACGAGCCGCCCCCGCCGTCGGGCTTCGACGCCAAGCGGCTGATCGCCTCGCACCGTGCCTTCTTCGTGGACGAGGCGGCGATGGCGGCGGTCAGCGTCACCCGCATCGTCCAGGCCGGCGAGGCCGCAGTGTTGCCACCGGTGTGGGTGGCCCGGCCGGACCAGGACGACAACGTGCCCGCGGCCATCACCGAGGCCTTCGTGCGCGCCTACCGGGAGGCGGGCGGTCACGTCGAGCACGAGCACTTCCCGAACGCCCGTCACGGCTTCGTGCAGCAGGCGGGCCCGGACACCGACAAGTGCATCGCGCAGATGAAGGACTTTATCGGCCGGCAGTGCTTCCAGAGAGGACCCTTGGCATGACGACGATCGATCCGGTGTGGGCCGGTGTGGCGGAGCTCTCCCAGGCATTCGGGGCGCGGACCCTCTCGCCCGTCGACGCGGTGGAGGCGCTCCTAGCGCGCATTCGCCAGCACGACCCGGATCTTCACGCCTTCATCGCGGTCTACGCCGATGAGGCGCGCCTGGCCGCCGAGGGCGCCGATCGGGCGATCCGGGCCGGCCAGCGCGTGGGACCGCTGCACGGCGTGCCCATCGCGCTCAAGGACCTGGTGGACCTGGAAGGCCGCGTCACCACCGGCGGCTCCAAGGTCTGGGCCTCCCGCGTCTCGAAGGTCACCGCCACGCTCGCCGAGCGCGCGATCGCGGCCGGTATGATCGTGATCGGCAAGACCCACACCGTCGAGTTCGCGATGGGCAGCTGGGGCACCAACACGCACATGGGCACGCCGCGGAACCCGTGGGACACCAAGGTCCACCGGACGCCGGGCGGCTCGTCGAGCGGCTCCGCGGTGGCGGTCTCGGCCGGGCTCACGCCGATCGCCATCGGCACCGACACCGGCGGCTCGGTGCGCCTGCCCGCAGGCTGGTGCGGCATCGTGGGGCTCAAGGTGACGGCGGGGCGGATCAGCACTTACGGGGTCCTTCCCCTGTCGTTCACGCTCGACACGCCGGGGCCCATGGCCCGCTCCGTCGAGGACGCGGCGATCCTCTTCCGCCTGCTCAACGGGCCCGATCCGCGCGATCCGCAGACGCTCGCCTGGGCTGCCGCCGATCCCATGCCCAGTCTGCGCCGCGGCGTCGCGGGCCTGCGCCTCGCGGTGATGCCCGAGGCCGAGCGCAACGGCGTCGACGACGAGATGCTGGCCGCCTACGATGCGTCGATCGAAACGTTCGCGAAGCTGGGCGCCCAGATCGTGCGCTGCGCCCTGCCCCACCGGTTCAGCGACTACGCGACGGCAACGGGACGGATCATCGGCGCCGAAGGCTATCGCTTCGTCGGACATCTCGTCGACGACGAGAGCCTGCCCGTCGATCCGCACGTGCGGCCCCGGATCCAGCTGGGCCGCGGTGTCTCCGCGCGCGACTACCTGCTGACCCTCGCCGAGCGCGATGATCATCGCCGTGCGGTCGAGGCCGCACTCGCCGACGTGGACGCGCTCCTCACCCCGACCGCGCTGACGCCCGCGATCCCGATCGAGAAGGCCGACCAGGCGGGCACCGCCGCGCACTTCACGCGGCCGGTGAACTATCTCGGCTTGTGCGGGCTCGCGGTGCCCAACGGCTTCACCGCGGGCGGCCTGCCCACGTCGCTGCAGATCGTCGCGCACGCCGGCGCCGAGGCGACCGCGCTGCGCATCGGCCAGGCCTACGAGGACGCGACCGACTGGAAGAGCCGGCGCCCAGCGGAGCCGGGGAACCGATAATTACGCCTTCTTGCGGAAGTCCAAGCTGAGGGAGAAAGGGAGACGATGGACAAGGACATGTTCAAGGACCGCGAGCGGTCTTTCGAGGAGGAGTACTTTCGCAAGCACGACGCCAAGCTCCTCCAGAAGCTCCGCGAGCGGGCCCGGCTCGAAGAGATCGCCGAGGAGCTGGCGGTCAAGCTCCAAGTCGACAACCCCAAGCTGCTCGAGCGGATCATGGCGCTCGGGGTGACGCTGGACACCGCATCGGCATTCCTCCTCGCCCCCCTGGTTCAGGTCGCCTGGGCCGGAGGCTCCGTGACCGATCGCGAGCGCCAGGCCGTCCTGCGCGTCGCCACCGGACGGGGCGTCGAGAAAGAATCCCCTGCCTACGCGCAGCTCGGAAAGTGGCTCCGCGAGCGTCCGGCGGACACGGTCTTCGACGCCGCTATCGAGACCATCAAGACGGGACTTTCCGTCCTCACCCCCGACGAGCAGGCCGAGCGGACCAGGCGGATCGTCGATGCGTGTCGCCAAGTGGCGGAAGCGTCGGGCGGTCTCGGCAGGGTGCTCGGCCTCGGCTCGAGCGTCTCCGGAGAAGAAGAGACTCTCCTCGACGCCATCTCCACCTCGCTCCGTGCGCGGTAGTCGGTATCGCTCCTAGCCGGGGAGCCGCGCCGGGCTCGGCCTCGGCAGGACGACAGGCGCGGCGGTCGGCGGGCGGAAGGTGAACGCGATCGCCACCGCCCCGAGCCCGATCGCGCACGAGGCGATGAAGAGCCAGAAGTAGCTGCCGAAGGAATCGTAGAGCCAGCCCCCCACCACCGGCCCCAGCGCCATGCCGAGCGTGGAGAGCAGGGCCACCGCGCCGAAGGTGGTGCCCATGATGCGCGCCCCGAAGTACTCGCGCACCAGGATCGCGTAGAGCGGCATCACCCCGCCGTAGGCGAAGCCGAAGACCACGCTGAGCGCGTAGAAGCTGATGAGATCGCGCGTGCCGATGTAGAAGATGATCGCGAGCGCCTGGATCGCCAGACCGACCACCAGGGTCTGCTTCGCTCCAACCCGGTCGGCAATCAGCCCGCAGACGATCTTGCCGGCCAGTGAGGCCAGGCCGGCCACGCTCAGCACGGTGACGGCCGCCATCGCGGTCACGCCGCGGTCGATCGCGTGGGTGATCATGTGGAAGATCGGCCCGGAGTGCGCCGCGCAGCACGCGAAGTAGGTGAGCGCGATGGCCGCGAACTGCGGCGTGCGGATCGCCTGCGACAATGTCATCTCCGGCTCACCCGCGGCCGAGGCGGTCGCTCCCGCTCCCGACCGCGAGACGGTCGGCTCGCGCACGAGCAGGGCCACCGGGATGATGACGAGCCACGCGATGTTGCCGATCACCAGCATGGCCAGACGCCAGTCGTAGTTCGTGATGATCCACCGCGCCAGTGGAGCAACCGTGGAGGATCCGAGCCCCATGCCGGCGGAGACCAGGGCGACGGCCAGGCTCCGGTGCTGGACGAACCACCGGGTCGTGGTGGCGGTGAGCGGTGTGTAGAAGCTGCCGGATGCCAGCCCCACCAGCACGCCGAAGAGGATCTGGAACTGCAGGAGCGTCTGGGATTGGCTCGCGGTCACCATCCCAATACCCAGGAGACCGCCTCCCAGCAGCAGGACGGCACGCGTGCCGTACCGGTCGGACAGGGCGCCCCACACGAAGGCGCCCACGCCCATGCTCAGCCAGTTGAGCAGCGCGGCGGTCGAGATCCCCGTCCGCGACCAGCCCATCGCCTGGGCCATGGGTTGGAGAAACACGCTCAGCGACAGCATCGCGCCCATGCCGATGCAGGTCACCACGATGCCCACGCCCACGATCACCCAGCCGTAGAAGATGCTCATGCTCGCGCTCTCGCCTCCCCTGCTCTCTAGTCGAACGGCGCGGGGAGGAATCGACCGAGCCCTTCCCCAAAGGCTGATACTACATCCTCGCGCCGGTCAGGCGGGCTCCATATCGCGGACGGCGGAGAAGGTGGCGATGGCGCCCC
>DATFWA010000108.1:0-11224 GCA_035259825.1 Candidatus Methylomirabilota bacterium
CAGCACCAGGAACAGGAAGGCGCCCCGGCCCGGGAAGCGGTGCCGCGCGGTGTGATAGGCGGCCGGGACCGCGGCCACGATCACCAGCGCGGTGGAGGTGACCGCCACCACCAGCGAGACCCGCAGCCAGGACTGGAAATCAGGATCCCGCAGCACCGTCCAGAAGTTGTCCGGCCGCCAGTCCATGGGCAGGAGCCGCGGCGGCGTGACACGCAATTCGGCCTCGGGCTTCAGCGCCGTGAGCAGCATCACCAGGTAGGGGGCGAGCACCAGCCCCGCGGCCATCCACCCGGCCGCCGTCACCATGGCGCGACGGATCAGACCGGCTCCTCCCGCCAGCGCGAGACGCGCAGGTAGGCGACGACCGCGAGCAGGATCAGGACCACGTTCACGACACCCAGCGTGGCGGCCAGGCCCACGTCGCGCAGCGCGCTCTTGAACGCGATCTTGTACATGTAGGTGATCATGGTGTCGTGGGCAAAGCCGGGATTGCGATCGTTGAGGGTCCACACGATCGGGAACGAGTTGAACACGTAGATGAGGTTCAGCACCGCGGCGACCAGCAGCGCCGGCCGCAGCAGCGGCAGCGTGATGGACCGGTAGGCGCGCCACGGCGAAGCACCATCCACCCGCGCCGCTTCGTACACGTCGCCCGGAATGGCCGCGAGGCCGGCGAGGATGACGTACGTGGTGAACGGGAGCGAGACGAACACGCCCACCGCGATCATGGCCCCCATCACCGTGCCGTCGTCGCCGAGCCAGTCCACCGGACGGGCCAGCACCCCCGTCGCGGTCAGCAGCCGGTTGAGCAGGCCGAAGTAGTAGTCGTAGAGCCACACGAAGAGCTTCGAGGTCATGATGAGCGAGGCCGCCCACGGCACGATGAGCGCCCACCGCACGAGCCGCCGGCCTGGAAACGCCGCCTCCAGCAGCTGGGCCAGCGCGAGCGAGATCAGGATGGTGATCGCGACGACGCCCACCACCCAGACCACCGTGTTGCCGATCACGGCGGGCAGGGCTTCCTGCTCGAGGAGCCGGCCGTAGTTGCGCAGGCCGACCGCGCCCTGGTAGAGGCCGGTGATCGAGTAGCGGCCGAGCGAGGCGCGAATCAGCTCGACGGCGGGATAGACGACGACCGCGCCGATGAGGAGCAGGCTCGGTCCGAGCCAGAGTAGTGCCCGCCCCGCGCCGCGGCCCGGCGCGGCGGTCAGCGAGCGCTCTCCCCCGCGTTCTTCTGGATGCGGTCGAGGACCTGCTTGGGATCGCCGCCCGGCTGGACGGCGGCGCCGATGTTCTGCTGGACGTCGAGCTTCACCTTGTCCCACACCGGGTCGGTGGTGGGCGCCAGCCGCGCGCTCGGCAGCGCGGCGAGGTACGGCTTGAGCTTCTCGTTGCCGCTCATCTTCTCGAGACCCGACTTCGTCACCGGCAGGAAGCCCTCCGCGGTGATCCAGCGGGTGATCTGATCCGGCTGGTAGTAGAGGTCCAGGAACTGGCGGACCGCCTCCTGGTTGCCCTTCTTCTTGAAGGCCATGAGGTAGTCCTCGACGCCGAGGGTGACCGCGGTCCCGGTGTTGCTCGGCATCTGGGTCACGCCGTAGTTGACCTTCTTCTCGGCGTCCAGCTGGGCCGCGAGCGGGCTGAAGCCCATGACCATGCCGACCTTGCCGTCCTTGAAGAGCTGGAAGGCGCCGTCGGTGCGATTGGTCTTGCCCGGATTGACCTGGGTCACCTTGTGGGTGTTGGCGAGCGCGGCGAGGAACTGCAGCGTCTGCACGTTCTTCTCGCTGTTGATGGTCCAGGCGTCGCCCGACTTCCAGTCGCCGCCGTTGTTCCACATCCAGATCGACCACTCGGCCTGCGCCTCTTCCGGTCCGAGCGGCAGCGCGTAGCCGATCGCGTCACCGCCGGTGGCTTGCACCTTGCGGGCTGCCTGCACGAACTCGTCCCAGGTGCGGGGCGGCTCGGCCACGCCCGCTCGGCTGAGCAGATCGCGGTTGTAGAAGAAGGCGCGGGCGCTGGCCAGGATCGGGAACCCGTAGAGCTTGTCGCGATAGGTGCCGCCGCGCGCGAAGGCCTCGAGGAAATCCTCGCGGGTCTTCGGCGACAGGGCCTCGTCCGCCGAGTAGAGCAGGCCGTCCTTCGCGTAGCTCGAGAACGAGTTCAAGTTCAGGACGTCGGGCGGCTGGTTGTTCTGGATCATGGTGCTGACCTGCTGGTCGATCGAGTTCCAGTCGACGACCTGCAGATCCACTTTGGTTCCGGTCTTCTCGGTATACTGCTGTGCGAGACCCTGCCAGAACGGCCGGGTGTGATCCTTGCTGTATTCCGCGATGACGACCTTGATGGACTTGGGCTTGTCCGACCCGCCGCACCCGCCGGCGACGAGGGCACCCGTTACCAGCAGCACCAGGACCACGAGACGACGGCTCATCCTCATCGCGCCCATACTACAAAAGTTCCCGCCAAGGGTGTAAGTCTTACTCGACTCCCCCGGAGCGCCATGAGGGGCGCGCGAGTAGAATGGCGGGGTCAGCGATCACCGGGTGGCGGCATGCTACTTGCTGCCGGAAGGGGGCTCCCCATGTCACGTCTCCTCGTCCTGTGCGTCATCGTGCTAGCCCTGACCTCGTGCTCCGCTTCGTCCGGTACGCCGAGGGCGCAGCGCAGCGAGTTCGAAGACGTGCCGGTCCCGGCCGGGCTCAGCCTCGACAACAGCCGGACCACCGTCATCGAATCGCCCACCGTCAAAGCGGCCCGACTCTTCTACAAGGGCCGCGTCAAGCCGGACAGTCTCGCGCAGGCCTATCGCACCTCGCTCGAGGCGAACGGCTGGCGCCATGTCTCTTCCACCACCTCGGCGAACAACGGGACGATCCAGGTCTACGAGAAACCGGACTCCTCGCTGCAGGTCATGATCTACGAGAGCTGGTACTACACGTGGTCCGAGGTCTCCGCGACGCGGATCGTAGGCCGGCCGAGCACCGCCGCTCCGAGCCGCTAGGCCGAAGGAGGTCGACATGAGACCGATGGCGAAGAGGGGCATGCTGTCTCCATTGCTGCTGTGGCTCTTGACCGGTTGCGCAGGCAGCTCACCGGCCTACGTCGCGCCCGTCCAACCGGCGCGAGGCGGCGACCAGCCGCTCGATCAGCGCATCAGCGCAATGGAGGGCCGGATCAACGACATGAACCAACGGCTGGACAAGGTCGACGGAGCGGCAACGGGCGCCCAGAGCCGCGCCGACGAGGCAGTCCAGAAGGCCGACGGGGTGAACAGTCGACTGACCCGCCTCTGGTCGAACCGGTTCAACCAGAAGGTCTCGGACAGCCTCGAGGTGTACTTCTCGCCGGACAGCACCGAGCTGAGCGATGCGGCGCAGACCGCGCTGCTCGCGGTGGCGAAGGAGATGCAGTCAAATCCGACGCTCACCGTCGAGCTGGGTGGCTACACCGATCCCCGCGGAGCCCTCGACTACAACTACGGGCTCAGTCAGCGCCGCGTCGACACGGTCCGGCGGTTCCTGATGGACAAGGGTATCCAGATGGCCCGGATCCAGACCGCGAGCCTGGGCCCGATCTCGGACTCGAGCATTCCGGACATCAAGAAACGGCGCGTCACCGTGCGGCTCATGGCCGACCAGGAGTAGCCCGCCGATCGGCCGCGATCGCGCCCGGCCGTAAACGACGGCGCCGGCCGCGCCATCCAACCGGTCATGCGAGATCGATACGGCAAGAATGTCGGATTGCGTCGGGCGGCGCCCGCCGCCGCGATCGCCCTGTTGCTGGCCGGCTGCGTGGCCGCGACGCCGGTCGTGGTGAAGCGACCGCCTCCGCCACCCCCGCCCCGCGTCGAGATCGCGCCGGTCGCGCCCTCGCCGGCGCACGTCTGGGTGCCGGGTCACTGGGCGTGGCATCGCAATCGCTACGTGTGGCTGCCCGGCCACTGGGAGGTGCCGGCCTCACCCGGCTACGTGTGGATCCCGGGTGGATGGACGCCGCGGGCCGACGGCTACGTGTGGGTCGAGGGGCACTGGCGAGCGCGGTGACACCCTGAGGGGAAAGGGTTCACATCGGGGGAACGAGACCGTCCCTGCCGACGAGCACGCGGGCGGCGGTCACGGTGCCGTCGGCCTGCTGCTGAGCCGGGATGAACACGTGGGCGCCGGGCTGGAGCATCGTCCGGTCGCCGGCCGCGAACGTCACGATCGGCACGTCGTTGGGCACGATCACCCGCACGAGGCCGCCCTTGTGCTTGAGGGTGAGCAGCGGCCCCTCCACCCGCTCCACCAGCACGTCCACCGTCGCGTTGGTCATGGTGCTGCCCGGCGAGAGATCCCACGGATAGTGCCCCTCGCCGGTGCCGCGAGCCGACTCGGGAAAGATCACGACCTCCTGCGCGACGAAGGTGCCATCGCCCTTCGGCAGCGCTGCCGTCCCGACGAACGCCCCTTCCTTGATGTCACCGAGTGCGGCCTTGACGACTCCGGTCACCGTGTAGTTGTCGGCCAGGCGCACGTCGACCGTGGAATTGTCGCGCGACACGACGGTGAGCGTCTGGCCCGAGACCTTGGCGATGGCGCCCCGCACACGGATGGGTACCTGCGCGCTCGCGACGTGCGCCGTCGCGATCAGCAGGGCTAGGCTCAACAGCATCGGCATGGTCGTCGGCCGTCTCATGGGAGCAGGACCTTCCCGTCCGCGGGCAGGGTGAGGTTCAGGCGGCGCGCCAGCGTGGTCGCGATGTCGCGCATGTCGATGAGGCCGAGGGAGCGCCCGGCCGGCACGTTCGGCCCGACCAGGAAGAACGACGCGCGCAGGTCCGGCAGATCGGGGAAGTGGCCGTGCATCCCGGCGACCGGGGCCTTCGACACGAGCGTCCCGTTCAGGCCCGAGCCCGCAGTCCAGTCGGTCCGCATCCCGATCACGAAGGCGGCGCCGGGGAACCCGCCGCGATCACGCGCGGTGGCCCCGTCCAGCACGCGGTCGATGCCGTGCGCCGGGTCGGCGGCGAGCCGATCGAGAATGGCCCGCACCTGGCCCCGTGTGGCCGTATCCGCTTCGTCCTTCAGCATCACCGCGATGCAGCCGCCGGCGGTCCAGGCCATTGCCTTCCAGTCGGTCACCTTGCTCTGGGCGCCCATCGTGATGAGCCCGGCGCTGCGCAGCTCCGCGTTCAGGTTGAGCTGCATCGTGGTGGCGCCGAAGCCGTGATCGGAGACGATGGCCACGTAGGCGCGTCCCGGGGCCGCGGTCTCGGCGGCGGCGCGGAGCGTCCCCACCACCGCGTCGAGCAGCTCGAGGGCGGCCAGGCTCTGCGCGCTGAAGGGGCCCGTCTCGTGCTCGGTGTGGTCGAGCGAGATCAGGTGCAGCGTCAGCAGATTCGGCCGCTTCTTCTCGAGGATGCGCACCGCGTAGCGCGCGCGCTGCTCGTCGGACTCCACGGTGAGCGCGCGGGGATAGGGCCCGATCTCCGGCTCCAGCTCCGCGATCAGGCCTGGCGTCGAGACCGCGCGCAGCAGCTTGGTGTCGTCCGGCGTGCCCGCCCGCCAGAACTCCGGGATGTTCCAGGTCACGCGCGCCCCCACGCTCGCCGGCCACTGCACGCTGGCAGTGCTGAGCCCGGCCCGGCTCGCCGCGTCCCACAAGGTCGGCACCCGGATGTCCTCCGCGTACCAGTACCAGCCGCTCTGGTTTTCCCGCAGCGGATCGAACACGGTGTTGGCGAGGATGCCGTGCTTGACCGGCCACACCCCGGTGATCAGGGTGGTGTGGCTCGGGTACGTGACGGTGGGGATCACGCCCTGCACGCCGTCCGCGAAGGTGCCCTCGGTGAGGAAGCGTCGCAGGTTCGGGATCTTCGAGCCCTGGCGGTCGGCGGCGGTCACGTGATCGGGGCGCAGACCGTCGATCGAGATCATCAGCAGCAGCGGGCTCTGCACCGGCTGCTGTGCGACCGCCGCGCCGACCCAGAGCAGCACCGCGATCACCGCGAGCCACACGAAGCGAACGCGGTCCGGTATCATGGCGGGGACAGCATATAGCAGGACCCGGGGGATGACCATGACGCGGGCGCGACGCCTGGGAGCGCTGCTGGTGACGACGACGATCTGCGCGGGATGGCTCGCGCCGCCGGTCCTCGCGCAGGACACGGAGAAGATCGCGATGTCGCGGGTGCGATTCACCACCGAGCCGGGACTCACGCAGGGCTGCTCGCGCCTCGGCTCGGTGCGCGACGACTCGCTGAAGGACCTGCGGCGCAAGGTCGTGAAGTTCGGCGGCAACACCGCCCTGCTCACCTTCGGCGGCCTCGAGGACCTCGGGGTCGTCTTCGCCGAGGTGTTCCGCTGCGTGGAGCAGCCGGCCGCCGCGCCGGGCACCGCGCCCGCCCGCGTTCCGGTGCCGCCCGCCGGCCCGCCGCCTCCGCCCCCTCCCCCGCCGACCCGCTGACCGGCGCCGGCGATCAGCCGGCCGCGAACAGATTCTTGCGGATGACCGCGTGGACGCCCCAGTTGCCGTCCACCACCTGGGTGACACCGAAGTCCACGCCCACCGATAGCAGCGAGATGGCCTCGTCCTCGCTGAGCCCGCGCGTGGTCATGAGAAAGCGGCGCGCCTTGCGGAAGGCGTCGCGCATGGCCAGGTCCACCGACGACTCGGCGAAGACGCGATCCTGCGCGTCCGGGCCCAGCTCGGTCAGGAAGCGGGGAAAGCTGAAACCGTGGACGACCCACTCGTCCTCCGTCTCGAGCAGCGGATAGTCGAGCCCGGCGAGCGGGGTACCGGGCAGCCGGGCCTGCTTGTGCAGCACCAGCTGGAAGGTGCCCGTGAGCGAGCACTCGATGGCGGTGCCACACAGTTCGGAGTCGCCCTGCGAGGCGTGCGGATCGCCGGCGGAGAGCAGGGCGCCCGGCACCGCCACCGGGTAGAACATGCTCGCGCCTCGGCCGATGCGCCAGTCGTCGATGTTGCCGCCCACGTAGTGCGGCGGAATCGTGTTGACGTGGTCGGCCTCGGCCGGGGCCAGCCCGATCACCCCGAAGTGCGGGCGCAGCGGCACCCTCACTCCGCGCAGCACGCCATGTCGCTCTTCCACGGTGCGGTGATCCACCGGCACCCCGGGGTAGTCGATCGTGCGATGCACGACGCCGTGGGGATCGGTCTGGGGTGTCCACCGGAAGGAGTAGACCGCCTCGGCCCAGGAGCGCCGGCCCGAAACGTCGATCTCGTAGATCGTGATGACCTCGCGCGGCCGCGGCTCCTCGACGAGATCCTGGTAGTGGAAGCCCCACCACGCGGCCGCGTTGCTGCCGAAAGCGCGGCCGCGATATCGCGGATTGGCGCAGGGGCGGAAGGCCACGTCCAGGATCTTCACCTCGAGCACGTCGCCCGGCGCGGCCCCGCGCACCGCGACCGGGCCGGTGCAGATGTGCACGCCGAGCCCCTCGCCGGGGCCGCGGCCGAAGCGCGTCGGCTCCATCGGCCCGGCGCCGCGGCGGTTCACCGCCTTCACCGAGCGGTCCCAGCGATACACGCTCTCCGCGCCGGCGTCGCCCTCGATCATGCGGGCCGCGTCGTCGTTGGCGTGGTGAGTGAGCGTCTCGATAGTGACCACGTCGCCCGAGTCCACCTCGAGCACCGGCGGGAGCAGCCGGCTGAAGAAGCCCCAGTGCACGGTTCGGTCGGTCGCGGACAGATGGTGCGTCGCCATGACGGAGCTCTCCGCGGCTAGTCCTGCACGAGCTTCAGGAACTGCTGGGTCCTCGCCTCGCGGGGCCGCTCGAGGATCTGGTCGGGCGTGCCCTCCTCGACGATGCGGCCGTCGGCCATGAACACGATGCGATCCGCGACCTCGCGCGCGAAGCGCAGCTCGTGGGTGACCACGATCATGGTCATGCCCGCCTCGGCGAGCCGTCGGATGACCGATAGCACCTCGGAGACCAGCTCCGGATCGAGCGCGGAGGTCGGCTCGTCGAACAGCATGACCCGCGGCGAGATGGCCAGCGCGCGCGCGATGGCCACGCGCTGCTGCTGCCCGCCCGAGAGCCGCGACGGCAGGTGATCGGCGTGATAAGCGAGCCCGACGCTCGACAGCAGCGTGGTGGCCCGCGCCCGTGCCACGTCGGGGCGCTCGCCGTGCACGCGTACCGGCGCCTCGCAGATGTTCTCCAGCGCGGTGAGGTGCTCGAAGAGGTTGAACTGCTGGAACACCATGCCGATGCGGGCGCGGGCCCGCTCGCGCGCCACGTGCCGCGAGGGACGCAGCGCCCCGTCGACCTCTTCGTAGCCGACGTACTTGCCTCCGACGGTGATGGCCCCGCGGTCCACCGCCTCGAGATGCGCGATCAGCCGCAGCAGCGTGCTCTTGCCGGAGCCGCTCGGGCCCATCAGGGTGACCACGTCGCCGCGGCCCACCGTGAAGTCGATGCCCTGCAGGATCGCGCGGTGACCGTACGACTTCCAGACGTCGGCGCAGCGCACGAACGGCCCGTCCGGGTCGCCCTCGACCCGCGCGGCCTGCGCGCCGACCAGCTCGACCAGGTCCACGCGCGCGCCGTTGCCGGTCGAGACGCCCGCGCGCGCCGCCGTGGCGACCGGGGCCGCCGCGGACGGCACGTCGGAGGCCACGGGCCGGAAGCGGAACCCGAAGAAACGGCCCAGCGCGCTCTCCGCGCGCGGACGGCGGCTGCGGTCGGCGTCGGGGCTCACCCGTCGCTCGAGCACGAACTGCACGCCCGCGATCAACGTGGTGACGGCGAGGTACATCACGCCGGCCGCCGCGAACACCGGAAAGAACTTGAAGTTCTGCGCCACGATCTGCTGGCTGCGCAGGGTCAGCTCGTTCACCGCGATGACCGAGGCGAGGGAGGTGCCCTTCAGCACGCTGATCGCGTCGTTGCCCACCGCGGGCAGGATGGCCCGCATCGCCTGGGGGAGGACGATGCGCCGCAGGGTGAGCAGCGACCCCATGCCGAGCGAGGCGGCGGCCAGCGTCTGATTGCGGCTCACCGAGAGGATGCCGCCCCGGATGATCTCGCCCGCGAACGCGGCCTCGTTGAGCGAGAAGCCGATGATCGCGGTGGTCACCGGCGGCATCACGATGCCGATGTAGGGCAGCGCGTCGAAGAGGAACACCAGCTGCAGCAGCACCGGCGTGCCGCGGATGAGCCACACGTAGGTCCAGGCCAGGCCGGAGAGCAGTCGGTACGGCGACAGACGCATCAGCGCGATCAGCAGGCCGAGCGCGAGCCCGCCCACCATCGAGGCCGCGAAGATCCGCAGCGTGAGCCACATCCCCTCCAGCAGGAAGGGAAAGGTCAGGTACTGGAGGAAGGCCTCCATGGGCGCGCGGCTCGCGCAGGACCCGCCGGTCGCGCCGGACCGCTAGCGACCGACCTCGACCGGGATCGCGAGCGTCGGATCGATCCCGTTCTTCTGCATCAGGGTCTTCTGGGTGCCGTTGGCCTGCAGCTCGGTGATCGCGTCCTTGATCGCGTTCACCAGCTCGTCGTTGCCCTTCTTCACCGCCACCCCGATCTTGATGTTGCTGCGGAAGTAGTACGCCCGCTCGAACTTGTCGGGGTTCGTCTTCACCACCTGGTCCACCAGCACCACGTCGTACATCGAGATGTCGGCCCGGTCGTTCTCGATGGCGCGGGAGGTCGCGGGTGCGTTCGGGTACGGGGTGATCTCGATGGCCGGCTTGCCCGCGGCCACGCACTTGGCGCTCGCGTCCTGGAAACCCTTGTCCTCCACGGTGCCCAGGATGGGGGCGGCGCGCTTGCCGCACACGTCGTCGATGGACTTGATCCCCTTGGGGTTGCCCTTCTTCACGATCCCCGCGGTGCCGGTGGTCGCGTAGTTGACGAAGTCGGCCGCCTGGGCGCGCGCGGGCGTGTAGTAGATGTTCGACCACACGAGCTGGATCTGGTTGGCCTGCAGCGTCGGGATCAGGGTGCCGAAGTCCAGGCCGACCAGCTCGTACTTGAGCCCGAGGCACTTCATGGCCGCCTCCACCATGTCCGGGTCCTGGCCGATGATCTTGCTCGGGTTGTTCGGATCCCGGTACATGATCGGGGGCAGCGTCGGATCGAGCCCGACCTTCAGCGTTTTGCCGGCCAATCCGGGGTATTTGGTCCCGACCTTGTCGGGCTCACACGTCGCCTGCGCCGGCCCCGCCATCGCCAGCCCGAGCATCGCCACCACCAGCCCAGCCCGAACCATCCGCCCGATGTGCGCCATCTCCAGCCTCCCTTCCTCGCAGCTACCGGTGCACTGCAGTTCCGGGCGCTAGACGCCCGTCTTGCTCCGCTGGCGCAGCAGGTGCCGGCCCCGGCCCGCCTCGCTCACGAGCTGCCCGTCGCGGGCGATGGCCTCACCGCGCGAGAGGGTCAGCACCGGGAGGCCGCGCAGCGAGAATCCGTTGAACGGGTCGTAGCCGGCGCGGGAGTGCAGACGCCGCTCGTCCACCACCGCGGTGCGCGCCGGGTCGAAGAACACCATGTCCGCGTCGCTGCCCACCGCGATCGTGCCCTTCCGCGGGTAGAGCCCGAAGATACGGGCCGGGTTGGTCGAGAACGCGGCCACGAACGTCTGCAGCTCGATCCGCCCGCGGCTCACGCCCTCGGAGTAGATCACCCGCATCTCGGTCTCGAGGCCCGGCACCCCGTAGGGAATCCGCGTGAAGTCGGCCGCGCCTTCCGCCTTCTGCTCCACCGTCCACGAGGTGTTGTCGCTGCCGATGGCCTGGATGTCGCCCGAGCGCAGCCCCTCCCACAGCGCGGCCTGGTCGCGCGCGGTGCGGAGCGGCGGCGCCCCCACGAACTTCGCGGCCTCGGTGCCGCCCGCCGCATAGCGGTCCTCGGTCAGGGCCAGGTAGATCGGCCGCGTTTCGGCCCAGATCCGCAGGCCACGCCGGCGCGCGCCACTCACCGCCTCCAGCGCGTCGGCGCACGAGAGGTGCACGACGTAGATCTCGGCGTCCACCAGCGCCGCGTACTCGATGGCGCGGCGGGTCGCCTCCGCCTCCGCGGCCGCGGGCCGGCTCTGCGCGTAGTAGCGCGGATCGCGCCGCCCCGCGGCCAGCAGCGTCCGCGTGCAGTGGTCGAGCATGTCGCCGTTCTCGGCGTGCACGTTGACGATGACCCCGACCTTGCGGGCCGCCTCGAACACCCGCAGCAGCGCCTCGTCGGCGATCCGGAACTCGTTGATCATGAAGACCTTGAGG
>DATFWA010000109.1:0-10511 GCA_035259825.1 Candidatus Methylomirabilota bacterium
GATCGATTCGGTGCTGCTCGATGTAGGGGGCGCCGGCCAGACCACGCGGCGGCTTGCGCGTCTCCATGGTGACCGCCGTGATCGAGCCTTCGCGCGCGCCCTTGACGCCGTCGAGGCCGGCGATGGCCCCCGACGGCACCAGGATGCGGCAGCCGTGCTTCTCGGCGAGACGCGTCCAGTCGTCGAGCACACCGACGAGGGCGCCGACCGAGAGCACCATCAAGTGCTTTCCCGCGCCCAGCACCGCGGGGCCGAAGTCGCGGAGCGCGGCCTGCGTCGCGGCCTCCACGATGAGATCCGAGCGCTCGATGAGCGCGTCCAGCGCGAGCGCGCCGAACCCGGCGGCGGTCTCCGGTCGGCGCACCGCGACGCCGGCGAGCGCGACTCCGGGGATGCCGCGCTGGATCGCTTCGGCGACGCGGTGTCCGATCACGCCCATCCCGACGATTCCGGTCTTCAGCATGGCGTCCTCGATTCGACTCCGGCAATGCGGCGCCGAAGTGCCGCGATCTTAGCAGCGCCGCAGCGGCCGCCACAAGGGACCATGCTAGAATCGGCGGCGGAGATTTCGTGGATGCCTTCGACGCCCCGGCTCCAGGAGCCCCTCGATCGGCTCTACCGCGAGTTCGACTGGGCCGCGCGCGCCGACCTCGACGCCATCCGGTTCCCGATCCGCTACGCGGCCTCCGCCGACCGCGAGGTGGTGGCGCTGCTCGCGGCCTGCATGGCCTACGGGCGCGTCGATCTGTTCGGGCCGTGGGTCGACTGGGCGCTGGCGCGCATGGGCGATTCGCCGGCGCACTTCGTGCTGGGCTTCGACCCGGCCAAGGACGCCGCGCGCTTCGACGGCTTTCGCTACCGCTTCAATCGGCCGCGCGACCTGGCCGCGTTCTGTCTGGCCACCCAGCGTGTCCTCATCGAGCACGGCTCGCTCGGCGCGTTCTTCCGCGCGGGCTACGCGCCCGGTGACCCGCACGTCGGTCCCGCGCTGGAGCGCTTCGTCGCCGGCTTCCTCGCCCAGGACCTCTCCGCGGTGTTCCCGCGGAACCGTCTCTCGTACGGCTATCGGCACTGGTTCCCACGGCCGTCGACCGGCGGGGCCTGCAAGCGCCTGCACCTGTTCCTGCGCTGGATGGTGCGTCGCGAGGCCCCTGACTTCGGGCTGTGGACCGACATCGCGCCGTCGGCGTTGCTGATCCCGGTGGATACCCACATCGAGAACATGGCCCGCGCGATCGGCCTCACTCGGCGTCGCAGTCGCAACTGGAAGATGGCCGAGGAGATCACGAGCGGGCTGCGCCGCCTCGACCCGGCGGATCCGGTGAAGTACGACTTCTCGCTCTGCCACACCCGCATGTCGGGGCAGTGCCTCGACCGTCGCGACCAGGCCGTCTGCACGCCGTGCCGGCTCCGGCCGGTCTGTCGCCACTGGCGCGGGCGGAGAGACCGGGCGTGAGCGCCACCTGGCTCTGGGTGGTGGTGGCCGCGCTCGCGGTCGTGCTCGGACTCATCGCGCTGGCGCTGTGGCGAGCGGTGGCGCGGCTGGCCGCGCTGGAGGCCACCCGGCAGCAGCCCGACCAGGCCCTGCTGCTCCTGCAGCGCGACATCCAGACCGCGCGCACCGAGGCCCACCAGGCGCGGACCGAGACGCTGGCCACCGTGAAGGAGGAGCTGCATCAGTTCGCGAGCCAGATGACCGCGCAGATGGGGCAGGTGGGCAGCGGGGTGCAGCAGCAGCTGCAGCACGTGGGCGCGGTGGTGGGCGCGGTGCAGGGCAGCCTCGGCAAGCTGGGCGAGGTCACCCAGCGCGTGTTCGACGTGGGCCGCGACATCGCCGGCCTCGAGCAATTGCTCAAGTCGCCCAAGATCCGCGGCGGGGTGGGCGAGACCCTGCTCGAGAACCTGCTGGCGCAGATGCTGCCGCGCGAGCAGTACGCGCTGCAGCACGCTTTCGCCACCGGCGACCGGGTGGACGCGGCCATCCGCATCGGCGAGCGCATCGTGCCCGTGGACGCCAAGTTCCCGCTCGAGAACTTCCGGCGCATCCTGGAGGAGGCCGACGAGGACCGCCGTCCGGCGCTGCGCCGCGCCTTCCTGCGCGACGTCAAGAACCGGGTGGACGAGATCGCCAAGAAGTACATCCTGCCCGACGAGGGCACCTTCGACTTCGCCCTGATGTACATCCCGGCCGAGAACATCTACTACGAGATCATCGTCAAGGAGGACACCGAGGACGAGCCGCCCGCCGCATACGCTCTCGGCCGCCGGGTGGTGCCGGTTTCGCCCAATACCTTCTACGCCTACCTGCGCGTGATCGTGATGGGCCTTCGCGGCCTCCGGATCGAGCGCGACGCCCAGGAGATCCAGGCCCGTCTGGGCCGCCTGCGGGGCGACCTCGAGAAGTTCCGCGACGCCTTCGACGTGGTCGGCAAGCACCTGAGCAACGCCCGCAACAAGTACGACGACGCCGCGGCCGGACTGGGTCGCCTGGAGGGCAAGCTGGAAGGCATCGAGCGGCACGGGGAGCAGGAGGCCCTGCCGGGCATCGGAAGTTAGCCGCGCGCGCACCTGACCGGTGCGGTAACCAGCAGTTGTGGTATGATCAGAAAAATCCACCATCAGAGGGTCCCATGCCCGATATCCAGTTCCAGGTGTACGGCATCAACCTTCTCGTCCGGCTCATGGCCGAGCCGCCCGCCGACGTGCGGGTGCACTGCCCGAAGGGATCGCCGATCCGTTACGGCGAGGTGGTGGGCCGTGGCGACGGCTTCGACGAGGGTGCCAACGCCTTCCGGGACATGCCTCCGGTTCGCTCGGTGGTGGCGTTCGAGGAAAATCCCGAGGAAGTGGAAGGGCACTACTTCTACATCGCCGGGGAAGAGCATCGGGTGATCCGGCTCGACGCCATCATCCTGTCCTTCCCGCTGGAATAGCCGTCCCGCTCTGGCTGTGACCGCGCTGTCGCAGGTCCTCCGCAAGATCGACGCGGACGAGGTGGTGGAGTTGACGCGGGCCCTCGTGCGCATCCCGAGCGTCTACCGGCCCGGCGATCCTGCCGGGACCGAGGCCCAGGTGGCCGCCTTCGTGGAGGCCTGGCTCCGGCGCGAAGGCTTCTCGATCGAGGTGCAGACAGTCGCTCCCGGGCGGCCCAACGTCATCGCCTGGCTCGGCGAGAAGCGGCCGGGCGCTCGCAGCCTCCTCCTCGAAGGCCACACCGACGTGGTGACCGAGGGCGATCCCGCCGAGTGGTCGCATCCTCCGTTCTCGGCCGATCTGGTGGACGGACGGATCTACGGCCGCGGGACCGCCGACATGAAGAGCGGGCTCGCCGCCGCGATGGTCGCCGCCGCCGCCATCAAGCGCGCCGGTGTGAGCCTCCGCGGCAAGCTGGTGGTGGGAGCGTTGGTGGACGAGGAGGATGGCATGATCGGCGTACGGCATCTCTGCACGACGCCGGTTGGGCGCGAGCTCGACGCCGCGATCATCTGCGAGCCTGAGGAGAACGAGCTGTGCCTCGAGCAGCGCGGAGTCGTCTGGGCGCGCTTCCGCGTGCGCGGCAAGATGGCCCACGGCGCGATGCCGGAGGCGGGCGTCAACCCGATCGCCGGCCTCGGCCGGCTGCTGGCCGCCGCGCCCGCCCTGGAGCGGCGTCTCCGCCGCGCCTGCGAGCGCAGCCGCCACCTTCGGCCCCCGACGGTTACCCCGACCATCATCCAGGGGCCACCGGCGAAGGTCGGCGTGCCCCAGTCCAACGTCATTCCTGCGGTCGCCGAGACCACGTTCGATATCCGGCTGACTCCGGGGGTCGACGCCGACGACATCCGTGCCGAGCTGGAAGCGATCTGTCGCGACGTGGCCGGGGCGCAGCCGGGCCTCAAGGTGGAGTGGGAGCCGGTCAACGCCTTCCGGCTCGCCACCCGGGTGGACCGGTCCGAAGCTCTCGTGCAGGCGATGGTCCGGGGGGTGAAGCAGGCCACCAGGCGAGCGCCTCGCTACGGGGGTGTGCCCGGCTCCACCGACGGCACGATACTCCGGATGGAGCTGGGCATCCCGATCGTGACCTGCGGCCCCGGCGATCGGCTCATCCCGCATCAGGTTGATGAGTTCGTAACTACAGACCAGATTTTCGAAGCGGCAAATATTTACGCGGCGTCGGCTCTGAACTATCTCGAAGTCGAGTGACCGACCCGGCCAACCCTCGACTCCGGGCGCTCGAGGCCTTTCCGGTCCAGCACGAAGGGCAGCAGTGCATCGCCCTCCGCGATCCCGCGGGGTTCACCGATCAGATCGCGGTGCTTCCACCCCTGATGCTCGACCTCGTGTCCCTCTTCGACGGCGAGCATTCGATCGCCCAGATCCAGGACGTCATGAGGCGACGACATGGCGAGGCTCCGACCGCCGATCAGATCGCAGCGGTCGTGGACCGATTCGACCGCGCTGGCTTCCTCGACAGCGAGCGGTTCGCGGCCCGGCGGCTCGCGCTCGAGGACGAGTTCCGGCGGAGCCCGGTACGCCCGGCTAGCCACGCGGGCGGCGCTTACGCCGGCGAGCCGGCCGAGCTGACCGCGCAGATCGACGCGTTCTTCACCGGTCCCGACGGACCGGCCGACCCCGAATCGGAGGCCACGGCCTCTGCTCCCTCGGGCTCCGCGGGGCTGACCGCGCTGATCGCTCCGCACATTGACTTCCATCGGGGCGGTCCGACGTACGGGTGGGCCTACAAGGAGATCCTCGATCGATCGGACGCCGACCTGTACGTGATCCTGGGCACCTGCCATGCGGGCATGCCCGATCCGTTCTCGGTGACGCTCAAGCCGTACGACACCCCGCTGGGCCCCGTCCCCGTGGATCGGGACTTCTACGAGGCGCTCGCCGCGCGGGCAGGTCAGGATCTCCTGGCCTCGGAGCCCGCGCACCGCCGGGAGCACTCCGTCGAGTTCCAGACCGTGATGCTGCAGTATCTGCTCGGCCGTCGGCGGCCGTTCACGATCTTGCCGGTGCTCGCCTCGTACCTGCACGAGGCGGTGTGGCGGCGCAGCCGTCCGGAGAGCGACGCGCGTGTGCCGCGCTTCGTGGATGCGCTGCGAGACACGATCGCGTCCTCGTCGCGCCGGGTCTGCTTGATCGCGGGCGTGGACCTGGCCCACGTGGGCCCGCGTTTCGGTGACACGGAGCCCAACACGGCCGGCTCACTGGCCGCGGTCGAGGAGGCCGATCGCCGGATGCTGGAGTCGGTGGTGGCCGCGGACGCGGGCGGCTTCTTCGCATCGGTCGCTGCCGATCGGGACGCGCGCCGGATCTGCGGACTCTCGCCCATCTACACGCTGCTCCGCCTCCTGCCCGGATCGTCCGGCCGGCTGCTCCGCTACACGCAGTGGCCCGATCCGGAGGGCGCGGTGACGTTCTGCGCGGTGAGCTACCCGTGAGCGATCCGTCCACCTGGACCCTGCCGCGGCTGCGGATCGACCGAGACGGCGCCTGGTACCACGACGACGCCGAGGTCACCCACGCGGGCATCCTGGCCAACCTGCGTGAGAACCTGCAGGTCGACGAGCAGGGCCACTACCTGCAGATCGGACCGGCGCGGGTGCCGGTCGAGGTGGAGGACACCCCGTTCGTGGTCGAGCGCGTCGAGGCCGAGGGCGAGGGCCTGGCGGCCACCCTGAACGATCTGAGCCGTGAGCCGCTGGCGCTCGACTCGCTGCGCGTGGACGACCGAGGGATCCCGCGAGCCCGCGTCAAGGCCGGCCGCTTCGCGGCGCGCCTCAACCGCGCCGCCACCTACCAGATGCTGCAACTCGTCCAGGCGGGCGAGGGCGAGCCTGCGCTCGTGCTGGGCGGCCGCCGCTACCGCGTGCCCGGCCTCTAGCCGCTCCCCTCGTCCGGCTTCGGGAACGCGGAGAGCCGCCGCAGCCCGTCCTCGTCTCCGGCCTGCACGAGGCGGTGGAGCGGGCCGTTCTCCCGCCAGGCCTGGCAAGTGTTTACGAACCACGGATCGGTGTCGCCGGGCCGTTCCGGCCCGGCGGAGAACGCGGCGCCCGCGCCCTGGCGCACCGCGGGCGCCAGCGCGTGGATGAGCGCGGTGAAGTGCGCGCAGCCGTGCTGCCGGCCGAAGCGCTCGTTGACCTCCTGGGTGAATCCCCGCGCGATCGACAGCCCCACCAGCTGCTGCAGGGACGGCAACGCCTCGGATCGTGTAGGGATGTGACGCCATCTCGCTCTGCACGGTGGTGATGACGAGGCCGGGTTGTCGCACCCGCAGGCGGAGCCGCATGTCGTGGATCACCGGCGGCGGATCGGAGCCGAACCACGGCCGGGCGGTCCCGGGCCGCTCGTCCGTCAGCGTGGCGGTGACGTCCAGATCTCGGGGCCCCGCGGGGGAGATCTCTACGCGAATCGTCCGCACGTGCACCGGTCCCGACGGCTGCGGATCATGGCTCATCGCTCGGATGCGACCTCCTTGAGGGCTTCGACGATCTCGGCGTGGATGAGACCGTTGCTCGCGGTGATGGATGGCGCGGCGAGATCGAGCGGCACGCCCCCGACCGCGGTGACGGTGCCCCCCGCCTCCCGGATCAGCAGCGCGCCCGCCGCCACGTCCCACGCGCCCAGGCGCTGCTCCCAGTAGCCGTCGAGGCGCCCGGCCGCCACCGCGGCCAGGCCGAGCACCGCCGAGCCGATCGAGCGCACGCTGCGGCAACGGTACATGAGGCCGGCGTGCTCCGGCAGGTTGTCCCGGGGAGCCTCGCGGATGTCGTTCGGGTAGCTCGTGCCGAGCAGGCTCTCGCCGAGCACGGGGGTGGTGGAGACGCGGAGCCGCGCGCCGTTCAGGGTGGCTCCGCGGCCGCGCTCGGCTACGAAGATCTCCTCGCGCGATGGGTCGTAGATCACCCCGACCTCGAGCACGCCGTCCCGCTCCAGCGCGATGGACACTCCGTAGATCGGGAAGCCGTGCGCGTAGTTGGTAGTGCCGTCGAGCGGGTCCACGATCCATCGGTGCGGCTCGGCGCCGGCGAGGACGCCGCTCTCCTCGGCCAGGACGGAGTGGCTAGGGAATCGACGCCGGATGGCGTCGAGGATGATCGCCTCGGCGCCGCGGTCCATCTCGGTCACCAGGTTGGTCGGGCTGCCCTTGTAGCTGACGGCGGGACGCGTGCCGAAGCGGGATCGCAGGAAGGCGCCGGCCTGGCGGGCGGCCTCGACCGCGACGTCACGAGAGGATTCGCTCACGGACTTCGAGAATACCACGCCGCTGCTTGACAACCGGGCGCGCCTCTCCCAGCATGACGGCCATGCGAATCGCTGTGATGGGATCGGGCGGGACCGGCGGCTACTTCGGCGCGAAGCTCGCGCGCGGCGGCGACGACGTGACCTTCGTGGCGCGGGGCGCTCATCTGGCCGCGCTCCAGGCGAACGGCCTGCGGGTCAAGTCCGCGGTGGAAGGGGAGTGGACGGTGCGCGCTCCGGCAGTCGATCGTCTCGACTCGCTGCCGGCCGCCGATCTGGTGCTCTTCTGCGTGAAGTCCTTCGACACCGAGGAGGCGGCGGCGCTGATCCGGCCGGTGGTGGGTCCCGAGACCGGTGTGCTCTCGATCCAGAACGGGGTGGACAACGAGGAGAAGCTGGAGCGCCTGCTCGGGCCCGGTCACGTGCTGGGCGGCGCAGTGCGTGTCTTCGCCACCATCGAGTCCCCCGGGGTGATCACCCACACGTTCGGCGGCCACATGACGTTCGGCGAGATGGACGGGCGGGTGACCGAGCGGGCGCGCGCCTTCCTCGCCTCGTGCCAGAAGGCCTCGATCCCGGTCGAGCTGGTCACCGACGTCGGGCGCGCGCTCTGGGACAAGTACGTGTTCCTCACCACGCACGCCGGCATGACCGCGCTCACCCGCTGTCCGGCCGGCGTGCTCCGCGCGGTGCCGGAGGTACGCGAGCTGTACCGGCGGATCGTCACCGAGATCGTGGCGATCGGGCGGGCCGCCGGCGCGCCGGTCGACGAGAGCATGCTCGACCAGGGCATGAAGTTCCTCGATGGGGTCGCGCCCAACGCGTACTCGTCGCTGCACCATGACCTGACGCAGGGCAAGCGGCTCGAGCTTGAAGCGCTCCACGGCCACGTGGTCCGGCTGGCGGAGCGCCACCAGGTGCCCGCGCCCACCGTCTTCGCGATCTACGCGGCGCTGCGCCCGTACCGCGACGGCGCGCCGAGCCTGCCCCGCTAGGCCGGTCGCGCGCCGCGGCTGCCGCCCGGGCTCGCCGGGTCTATACTGACCCGGTGTCCGCACTCAGACGTCTCCTGCCGTATCTCGACCGTTATCGAGCCCGCTATCTCGGCGGTGCGGCCTGCATGCTCGTCGCGACCGCCCTGGCGCTCAGCATCCCGTGGACCGTGAAGTCGGCGGTAGACACGCTGGAGCGCGACGGCATGGCGGCGCAGATCGGACCGTACGTGCTGCTGATCCTGGGGCTGGCCGCCGCCCACGGCGTGGCGCGGCTCGTCTCGCGCTTCGCGATCCTCGGGGCCGCGCAGTGGGTGGAGTACGACGTCCGCCAGGATCTCTACGCGCGGCTGCTGACGCTACCTCTCGCGTTCTACCACCGGCACCGGACCGGCGACCTGATGTCGCGCGCCGCCAACGACATCAGCACCCTGCGGGCGCTCTCCGGCTTCGGCTGCGTCATGCTCGTCGGCACCGTCTTTGTCTTCCTCGGCACGCTCTGGGCCATGTGGTCGATCGACCCCTGGCTCACCCTGTTCGCGATGGCGCCGTTTCCCGCGCTGGTCGTCGTCGCCAAGCGCTTCAACCACGACGTGGACGCGCGATCGACCGCGGTGCAGGAGCAGCTGGGCGCGCTCTCGGCCAAGGTGCAGGAGAACCTGACCGGCATGCCCGTCGTGCGCGCCTACACCATGGTGGACCGGGAGATCGCGGAGTTCGGACGGCTCAACCAGGAGTATCAGGTGCGCAATCTCGCCCTGGCCCGAACCCAGGCGGTCTCCTGGCCCCTCATGGGCCTGGTCTCCGGGCTCGGGGCGCTGATCGTGCTCTGGCTCGGTGGGAAGGCGGTGGTGGACGGACGCATCACGCTCGGATCGTTCGTCGCCTTCAACGGCTATCTCGCGCAGCTCGCCTGGCCGACGATCGCGCTGGGTTGGACGCTGGCCAGCATCCAGCGCGGCCTCGCGGCCATGCAGCGGGTCATCGAGATCCTGGATGCGGGCCCCGACCCGCTGATCGCCGACCGCGAGGGATCGGAGAGCCGCGAGGCACGCCTGGGCGAAGGCCCGATCGAGTTCAAGGACCTCACGTTCGCCTACGACGAGCGTGGTCCCGCCTTGAGCAATGTCTCGTTCGCGGTGCCGGCCGGCGCGGTGGTGGCCATCGTGGGACCGACCGGGAGCGGCAAGTCGACGCTGGGCGCGCTCCTGTGCCGCCTCTACGAGCCACCGAGCGGCAGCGTCTTCGTGGGGGGGCGGGACGTGCTCGACCTGCCGGCGGGCCAGCTGAGGCGATCCATCGGCTACGTGCCGCAGGAGTCGTTCCTCTTCTCGCGCCCGCTGCGTGACAACGTCCGTCTCGCCAACGAGCGCGCCGACGACCGGCGCCTCGAGGAGGTGGCTCGCACCGCCGGACTCACCGACGATCTGGGCGGACTACCGGCCGGCTGGGACACGGTGGTCGGCGAGCGCGGGCTGACTCTCTCGGGCGGACAGCGGCAGCGGGTGGCCCTCGCGCGCGCCCTCGTGGCCGATCCGCCGTATCTCGTGCTGGACGACGTGCTGGCCTCGGTGGACGCGGCCAAGGAGTGGGAGATCACACGCGCGCTCCGCTCGGCGGCCAGCGGCCGCACCACACTGCTGATGACGCACCGGCTGAAGGCCGCCGCGGAGGCGGACTCCATCGTCGTCCTCGACGAGGGGCGCGTCGTAGAGCAGGGGCGGCATCCCGACCTGCTCGCGGCCGGCGGCCTCTACGCCCGCCTCTGGCGCGTCCAGCAGCTGGAGGACGAGCTGGCCAACGCGTGAGCACCATGCGTGACATCGAGCTGGGCGACGAAATCCTCGGGCGCGCCTACGACGCCCGCCTCATGCGCCGACTGTGGGCGTTCACGCGGCCCCACATCCGCCTCGTGCTCGCGACCTGCGCGCTCTTTCCCGCGATCACGCTGCTCGAGCTGGCCCAGCCCTACCTGGTGAAGATCGCCATCGACGACCACATCCTGCGGCGGGACTGGGCCGGGCTCGGGTGGATCGCCGCGCTCTTCCTGCTGCTGCTGATCGCCCTCTACGCGCTGCGGGCCGGCCAGGCCTATCTCAGCCAGCTGACCGGACAGCGGGTCATCGGCGATCTGCGCGCGGCGCTCTTCGCCCATCTCCAACGGCAGGACGCGAAGTTCTTCGACCGCAACCCGGTCGGGCGGCTGATGACGCGGATCCTCAACGACGTGGAAGCCATCCAGGAGCTGTTCACGAGCGGGTTGGTGGCCCTGCTGGGCGACGTGCTCACCCT
>DATFWA010000110.1:0-13163 GCA_035259825.1 Candidatus Methylomirabilota bacterium
GATGATCTCGGTCGGCCTGGTGGTGCTGGTGGTGTTCCTGTTCCTGCGCGACTGGAGGGCCACCGCGATCCCGGGCGTGGTGGTGCCGGTGTCGCTGATCGGGACCTTCGCGTTCATGTACCTGATCGGCTACTCCATCGATAACCTGTCGCTGATGGCCCTCACGGTGGCCACCGGCTTCGTGGTGGACGACGCGATCGTGGTGGTCGAGAACGTCACGCGTCACCTCGAGGCCGGGATGTCGGCGCTGGAGGCCGCGGTGACCGGCGCGCGCGAGATCGGCTTCACCGTCCTGTCGATGTCCGTCTCGCTGGTGGCGGTGTTCATCCCGATCTTATTGATGGGCGGCCTGATCGGCCGGCTCTTCCGCGAGTTCGCGGTGGTGCTCTCGGTCGCGGTCCTGGTTTCGCTGGTGATCTCGCTCACCGCCACCCCGATGATGTGCGCACGCCTGCTCCGCTCGCACACCGACCGGCCCCACGGCCGCCTCTACCGGGCCGGCGAGTGGGTGTTCGACCAGATCCACGGCGGCTACGCGAGAAGCCTGGGCTGGGCCCTGCGGTATCGGCGCACCGTGCTGCTCATCGCGACCGTCACCCTCGGCCTGACCGTGTACCTCTTCGTGGTCATCCCCAAGGGCTTCTTCCCCCAGCAGGACAACGGCAGGCTCACCGGCTCGATCGTGGCCTCGCAGGACATCTCGTTCCAGGCCATGCGCGACAAGATCATCCGGCTCTCCGCGATCGTGCAGGCCGACCCGGGGGTGGCCACCGCCACCAGCTACACCGGCGGCGGAGGCGGCCGCGGCACCACCGTGAACACCGCGCGCATGTTCGTCGCGCTCAAGCCGCGCAAGCAGCGCGACGCCAGCGCGGACGAGATCATCACGCGGCTCCGTCCCAAGCTCGCGCGGGTGCCCGGCGCGACCCTCTACCTGCAGGCGGTGCAGGACATCCGGCTGGGCGGCCGCCGCGGCAACGCGCAGTACCAGTACTCGTTCCAGGCCGACAGCCTGGCGGAGCTGAGCGAGTGGGCGCCGCGGATGCTGGCCGCGCTGCGCGATCTGCCCGAGCTGCGGGACGTATCGAGCGATCAGCAGGACGCGGGACTCCAGGTGCCGCTCACCATCGACCGGGCCACCGCGGCCCGGCTGGGCGTGAGCACGCGCCTGATCGACGAGACGCTCTACAGCGCCTTCGGCCAGCGGCAGGTGTCCACCATCTACACGTCGCTGAACCAGTACCACGTGGTGATGGAGGTGGCGCCCGAGTTCTGGCAGAGCCCCGACGCCCTGCACGGCATCTACGTCCGCTCGACGACCGGCGCGCAGGTCCCCCTGACCGCGCTCACCCGCTTCGAGCCGAGCGCGGCGCCGTTGCAGGTCAACCACCAGGGCCTGTTTCCGGCGGTGACGGTCTCCTTCAACCTGGCCCCGGGCGTGGCGCTGGGCGACGCGGTGGTGGCGGTCCAGAACGCGGCCCGTCGCATTGGGCTGCCCGCCAGCATCCAGGGCAATTTCGCCGGGGTGGCGCAGGCCTTCCAGGACTCGCTCGCGACCCAGCCGCTGCTGATCCTGGCCGCGCTCCTCGCGGTGTACGTGGTCCTGGGTGTGCTCTACGAGAGCTACGTGCACCCGCTCACGATCCTCTCCACGCTGCCGTCGGCGGGAGTGGGCGCGCTGCTCGCGCTCATGGCCTGCGACATGGAGCTGTCGATCATCGCCATAATCGGCATCATCCTGCTCATCGGCATCGTGAAGAAGAACGCGATCCTGGTCATCGACGTGGCGTTGGACCTGGAGCGGCGCGAGGGCCGCTCGCCCCACGACGCCATCCACGCCGCGTGCCTGCAGCGCCTCCGCCCCATCCTGATGACCACGATGGCCGCGCTGCTCGGCGCCCTGCCCCTGGCCCTCGGCGCCGGCATCGGGTCGGAGCTGCGGCGCCCCCTCGGCGTGTCCATCGTGGGCGGGCTGCTGCTGAGCCAGCTCCTGACGCTCTACACGACTCCGGTGATCTACCTGTTCCTGGAGCGCTGGCGGCTGCGCACCGCCACGGCCTGGGGCCGCTTCGGCGAGCGCATCGGCATCCGCCGGCCCGCACCCGGCATCAGCGGCGGCAGCAATACCTGACCCCTTCGTCCCCGAGAGAGGAGCTCGCATGCAGCTCGATCCGCGCACGATGAAGCCGGAGTCCACCTACAAGCTGCTGATCGGCTGCGTGGTGCCCCGGCCGATCGCCTGGGTCTCCACCGTGAGCTCCGACGGCGTGAACAACCTCGCCCCCTTCAGCTTCTTCATGGGCGTCTGCCAGGAGCCGCCGACCATCGCGTTCTCCTCGGGCCCGCGCGCGAAGGACCGGAAGGACACCGTGCGCAACGCGGAGCACACCGGCGACTTCGTGGTGAACATCGTGGACGACGACCGCGCCGAGCAGATGAACCTGACCTCGGGCGAGTACCCGCCCGAGGTCGACGAGTTCGCGCTGACCGGCCTCACCGCCGCGCCGGGTGTGCGGGTGCGCGCGCCGCGCGTGTTGCAGGCCCCGGTCAGCCTCGAGTGCCGCGTGGCCCAGATCATCCCGGTGGGCCGCGGCCCCCACCACCTGGTCCTGGGCGAGATCGTCTACTTCCACGTGCGCGACGACGTCTACGACACGGCCACCGGGCGCATCGACGTGGGGCGGCTCAAGCCGGTCGGCCGCCTCGCCGGACACCAGTACGCTTACATCCACGACATCTTCGAGATGAAGCGCCCGAACGAGAACTACCGCGGATAGCATCGGAGGGGCCGAACGTGGCCGCAGATGGGCCCTTCTCGGCGCCCGGCCTACCCTTTGAGGCCTCCCGCGCCCCAGCCGGCGATGAGATAGCGCTGCACCGCGACGAAGAAGACGAGCGCGGGGATCGTGACCATCACCCCCGCGGCCATGATCAGCCCCCAGTCCACCACCGCCATGTGGAAGAACTCGTTGATGCCGATGGCGAGGGTCTTCAGCTCGTCCTGGCCGATCAGCACGAGGGCGAACAGGAAGTCGTTCCAGGCCACGATGAAGGTGAAGATCGCGGTCGCGATGATGCCAGGCAGGGCCAACGGCATCACCACGTACCAGAGGGCCTGGGCGCGGTTGGCTCCGTCCAGCAGCGCGGCGTGCTCCAGCTCGATCGGGATCGACTGGAAGAACGCGCGCAGGATCCAGAGCGCGTATGGCAGCGAGAACGAGATGTAGGTCAGCGCGAGGCCCAGGAGCGAGTTGACGAGACCGAGCTCCCGGGCCAGCAGGAACAGCGGCACCAGCATGATGATGGGCGGGAACATGTAGGCCAGCAGCGTCACCCGGGCCACCAGGGTCCGGCCGGGGAACGCGTAGCGGGTCAGGCTGTAGGCGCCGATCACCCCGGCGACCACCACGATCAGGGTGGTCACCGCCGCCACCACCACCGTGTTCTGGAAATACCGCACGAAGTTCGTCTCGTAGAAGAGCTTGCGGTACGCGCGCAGGTCCCACTCGTGCGGCCAGAAGGTGGGCGGCGAGGCGAGCAGTTCGTGGCTGACCTTGAGAGACGACACCACCATCCAGTACAGCGGGAACGCGCAGAACAGGAAGAGCCCGATCCGCAGAGCCCACTCCGCGGTCGACGAGACCCGGAGACCGGGCGCGCGGCGGCGGTCAGGCATCGGTGTCGTCCCGCTCGGGCGGGAAGGCCACGAAGTAGATCGTCACCGCCATCAGCAGCAGGCCCAGCATCACGTTGGACAGCGCCGCCCCCATCCCGGCCTGGTAGTAGGTGAACGAGCGCTGGTAGGTGAACACTGGCAGCGTGCGGATCGCCTCCCCCGCTCCGCCGCCGAAGCCGAGCAGCCAGGGGACGTCGAACTTGGTGAACATCCAGATACCGCGCAGGAGCAGCACGATCAGCAGCACGTTGCGAAGCTGCGGGAGGGTGACGTGGACGAACTGGCGGACCGCCGAAGCCCCGTCCACCCGCGCCGCGTCGTACAGCTCGAGCGGGATGGTCTGCAGCCGCGCGAGCACGTTGACGAGGACGAACGGGAAGAACGTCCAGACCGAGAGGACGATCAGCACCCACATGATGGTCGCGTGGGTCAGCCACGCGTCGGGCACGAACGGCACGTGCAGGACCGCCAGGACGTAAGGAATGACCCCGTAGAGGTCGTTCATGAGCCAGCGCCAGACGAACACCGCGATCACGGTCGGGATCATGTAGGGGAACAGCGCGACGCCGCGGAGGAAGTCGCAGCCCGGGAAGCGCCGGTGGAGGATCAGGGCCCCGGCTACCCCGGCCACGATCTGGAGCGCGGTGCTCGCCACCGCGTACACGGTGGCGAGCCAGACGCTGCGCCAGAAGTCGGCGTCGGCGAGGATCTGCTCGTAGTTGCCGAGCCCCACCCAGGTGGTGGTGGCCCGCAGCGAATGCTTGGCGTGGAAGCCGAGCCAGACGTTGTAGACGACGGGAAAGATGGTGAACGCGAGCACGAGCGCGGCCGACGGCAGGAGGAGGCCGAGGCCGGTCAGGGCCTCCCGCCGGCGGCGCCCCGACCGACCCGGAGCGACGACGAGCGCTTCGGCGTGAGCCGAGCTCAGCCCTTCGCCTTTCCGATGATGTCGCGCGAGATCTTGTCGCTGGCCTCCTTCGCGGCGGCCCGGGGATCCTTGCCCCGCTCCACCACCGCCATCACCATGTCGGCGAGGATGGGCGCGGCGGCCACGTCACCGATCCACGGCACCAGCATGTCGGAGGGATTGCACACCAGCAGCGGGTGAGCCCGTCCGAGCTCCACCCACTTGAGCTGCGCGTCGAGCCACGGCTTCCAGCGCTTGCGCTCGGGATGGTTGAGGTAGCTCGGATCCTGGAAGTCGGCCTTGAAGATCGACAGGGTGTGCACCGGCACCGAGTCGCAGTACTTCCGATAGTTCTCCGGCTTGAAGAAGAACTTCAGGAACTCCTTGGCCGCCGCCTTCTCGTCGGCGGGCGCGTCCGCGTAGATCACCCACGGCTCGTTGTCGAACTGGGTGAGCGGGGCCTTCCCCATCGGGCCGATCGTCTTCGGCCAGACCTGGAACACGTCCGGATTCCGCTTGTCCGGGGGCGCGTACTGGTCGATGTAGCCCGCGGTGCGCCCCCACATGAGCACCGACGCGGTCTTGCCGGTCGCCCAGGCCGACAGCGTCTCCAGATAGTCGTGCGAGGCCCAGCCCGGCGGGAGGTACGGCTTGAGCTTCTTCCAGAACTCGAGCATGCCCAGGACCTGCGGGCTCTCCAGCGCGGGCTGGCCCTTGGCGTCGAAGAGGCTCCCTCCGTTCGAGCCGGTCCACATGTAGACGTCCTCGTTCACGAAGAACGGGATGCCGGCCAGCGCGAGGCCGTAGTACTGGGGCGCACGGTTGAGCTTCGGCAGGTCACGGAGCCAGTCGTCCCACGTCTTCCAGCTCTGCGGATCCACGCCGGTGCCCGCCAGGTAGTCCCCGCGACCGCCGAAGATCTCCGCGCCCCAGGCGTGGGTGATGCCCCAGTACTTGCCGTCGGGATACTTGAGCCATCGCAGCACCGACGGGAAGATCTTGTCCTCGCCGATGGCCTTGACCACGTCGTCGACGGGCTCGATCAGGCCCTTGGCCCGAAACGAGGTGACCACGTAGGTCTGGGTGTGGGACGCGGTCGGCGGGCTCTTGGCCGCCATCGCGGCCTGGAGCTTGCGATCCATGTCCCCCCAGCCCATCCCCTCGGCGCGAACCTCGATGTCCTTGTGGAGCTTCTGGAAGTCCTCGACGATGGCCTTCACCGCGGCGCGGGTCGCCGGGTTCGGCTCGGTGTCCCACATCGTCACCACGACCTTCTTCTGCGCGCGCGCCGGCCGCGCGCCGACGAGCGAGGCCCCGGCCGCTGCGCCCGCGAGTCCGGTCAGGAACTTCCGACGGTCGAGGTATCCGCCCCGTCGCTCGGTGACAAGCCGCTGCAGTTCCGGATCGCGGTGCCATGGCGTCATGACGACTCCTTTTCGGCGCGGCCCCGAGGAGGGGGCTGGGTCCGGACGGTTGTGGGCTCGAGGAACGGTCGCCCCGATCGGAGGGACTATAGGCCAAGCGATGCGCGCGCCACAAGCCCCGGCCCGACGCGGGCCCGGCCATCTTCCCCCTGACAACCGGCGCGGGAGGGTTTATGGTAGCCGCCGTGATCTCCGTCTTCGCGCTCTGCAGCGGCGCCCTCGAGCTGGACCGCGCCAGCATGCTCGACGATCTCCCGGCCGGCCAGCCGTGGACGGTCCCGGTGATGAGCTTCCTGGTTGCGCATCCCAAGGGCAGGCTGCTCTTCGATACCGGCGTGCACTGCCAGGTCCGCGTCGACCCGATCGGACGCATGGGCCCGGAGCGGGCCAAGCGGCTCACCGACCGGTCGAAGGCGGGCGAGGACATCGTGCCTCAGCTGGCCCTTCTGGGCCTCGCGCCGGACGACGTGCGCTACGTGGCCAACTCGCACCTGCACTTCGATCACTGCGGCGGCAACGAGTTCTTCCCGCGCTCGACCTTCCTCGTGCAGAAGGCGGAGATGGAAGCGGCCCGGCGGCCCGGCTTCGCCCCCGGCTACAATCCGAGCCCGATCGATTTCGATCATCCTCTCGACTACCGTCTCATCGATGGCGAGCACGACGTGTTCGGCGATGGCACCGTGCTCCTGTTCCCCACCTTCGGTCACACGCCCGGGCACCAGTCGCTCCGCGTGCGCGCCGGAAAGGGCCAGGACCTGGTCTGCGCGGCCGACGCGTGCTACACGCGGGAGAACATGGACCGCGACGTGCTGCCGCGCATCCTGTGGAGCGCGCCGATCATGCGAGAGTCGCTGGCCACGCTGAGACGGCTGCGCGACCAGGCGGGTGCCACCGTGTTCTACGGTCACGATCCCGCGCAGTGGCAGGCCACGCCGCACGCCCCCGCGTCCGTCATCTGATCCGGAGGCCCGCGATCGGACCCGCCACGAGCCGGCCCCGACTCCACGACGAAAGGCGGACGACATGAGCGCAGACACGGCCGCGACGCGGCCCGAGGACGATCTGGGACTGGCGGGAAGGGTGGCCATCGTCACCGGAGGCGGCGCCGCCGGCGACGGAATCGGCAACGGGCGCGCGGCGTGCATTCTCCTCGCCCGCAGCGGCACCAGCGTGCTGGTGGTCGACCGCGACGAGGGCCTCGCCAAGCGCACCGTCGAGATGATCGTCGGCGAGGGAGGCAAGGCCTCGGCCCTCTCCGCGGACGTCACCCACGAAGCGCAGTGCGCGGCGATGGCCCGCGAGGCGGTGAGCCGCTACGGCCGGCTCGACTTCCTGGTCAACAACGTGGGCATCGGCAGCAGGGGCAGCGTCGTCGAGGAGAAGCCCGACACGTGGCGGCGGGTGATGCAGGTCAACGTCGAGACCATGTTCCTGGCCTCCAAGGCCGCGATCCCCGAGATGATCCGCACCGCGAAAGGCGGAGCCATCGTGAACATCTCCTCGATCTCGGCCCTGCGGCCCCGCGGCCTCACCACCTACTCCGCCTCCAAGGGCGCGGTGATCGCGCTCAGCCGGGCGATGGCGGTGGATCACGGCCCCGACGGCATCCGCGTCAACTGCATCGCCCCCGGCCCGGTGTACACGCCGATGGTTTTCTCGCGCGGCATGAGCGCGGCGGCCCGCGACCAGCGGCGGCGCGCCTCGGTCCTCGCCCGCGAGGGCACCGGCTGGGACATCGGCCAGGCCGCGCGCTTCCTGCTCTCGGGCCACGCCCGCTACATCACCGGCCAGGTGCTGGTGGTGGACGGCGGCGCCACCCTCGTCGGCCCGGCCCGCGAATCCCAGACCGAGCACTAGGAGACCACGATGCGCTTCGGCATCTTCACGAGCATGGGCAACCAGACCTGGCCGGGCGTCCTCGAGCTGTGGCAGCACGCGGAGGCCACGCGCTGGGACGTGGCCTGCGTCACCGACCACTTCATGCCGAACACCAAGGAGCGCGAGGGCGCAATGCTCGAGGGTTGGAGCACGCTGACCGCGCTCGCCGCGCTGGTGCCGCGCATGCAGGTCGGCACCATCGTGCTCGGCAATACCTATCGCCATCCCGCGGTCGTCGCCAAGATGGCCGCGCAGGTCGACATCATCTCGAACGGCCGGCTGCTGCTCGGGCTCGGTGCGGGCTGGCAGGACAACGAGCACGAGGCCTACGGCATCCCCTTCTACACCATGCGCGAGCGGCTGGAGCGTCTCGACGAGGCCTGCCAGGTCATGCGGTCGCTCTGGACGGAGAACCGCAGCACCTTCAAGGGCCGCTACTACACGCTGTCCGACGCGCCGTTGCAGCCCAAGCCGGTGCAGCGCCCGCACCCCGAGCTGATGATTGGCGGGGGCGGCGAGAAGATCACGCTCCTCACCGTCGCCCGGCACGCCGACCACTGGAACGTCTGGGGCGGTCCGAAGGTGCTCACCCACAAGGGCCGCATCCTGGAAGAGCACTGCGCCACCGTCGGCCGCGATTCCAAGTCGATCCGCCGGTCGGCGAACATGGCCCTGCTCATCACCGACAAGAAGGCGGAGGTGGAGGCGCTGGCCGAGACGCTGGGCGCGCGCATGGGCCGGCACGCGGCCGACGCCCGCGACACCTGCCTGGCCGGCACCCCCGAGCAGATCCGGGAGACGCTGGCCGCGCTCAGGGCCGCGAAGGTGGACACCGTCTTCATCCCGACCCTGTTCCGCCCCCTGCCCGACCTACGACGGGACCTGGACCGGTTCATCGCGGAGATCGCCCCCGCCTTCCGCTGATCCTGGTCCGGCGACGGGCGCCCAAGGCATACTGAGGACGTGGCTGGTCGGCGCGTCTGGGTCGCCATTGCCGTCGTCCTGCTCGTCGGCCTCCTGCTGGCGACGGTCACGTTCTGGCTCGGCCTGCCCGGCATCGCGCGTTGGGCCGTCACGCGGCAGATCGAGGCGCAGACCGGCCGTCAGCTCGCGATGGCCGCGTTCGACATCGACGTGCCCCGCCGGCGGATCCACGTCGCGGGCTTCCGTCTCGCCGACCGCGACCCGGGCGCGCCGCTGCTCGAGTTCGACACCCTCGACGTCCGCTTCCGGCTCCGCGATCTCCTGCGCGGCCGGGTGCACCTCCGGGAAATCACCCTCGCCGCTCCGCGCCTCCGCATCGTGCGCACCGCCCGCGGCGTGCTCAACATCTCGGATCTGCTCGAGCGACCGGCGGAGCCGACGGGTCCGCTGGCGCCCTTCACCCTCGATCGGCTCGCGATCACCGGCGGCACCATCCTCTTCGAGGATCACACGCTGACCCCGCCGCGCGCCTGGCGCGCGGAGGCGCTCACCGTCGAGGCGACGTCGCTCTCCACGATGACCCCGCAGCCGCTCGGGGCCGCCCGCCTCGCCACCACGGTCGCGGGCGCGCCGCTGGTCGTCGAGGCCTCCGGGATCGCTCTGACGCCGCTGCAGGGCCGGGCCCGCCTCACGCTGCGCGACATGGACGCGACGCTGGCCAATCTCTACCTGCCCTCCGACACCGCGGTGGTCCTCGAGAAGGCCAAGGTCGACGCCGCCATCGACGCGAGCCGGGACGCTCAGGGCGGCGTGGGGCTCGACGGGCAGGCGCGCATCGACGACATCGTGGTCCGTCGCCGCGGCGTGGACGCCTCCCTGGTCACGGTGCCCGCGCTCGTGTTCACCCTCACGAGCAGCCGCTCGGCGGAGGGCCGCCCGCTCGGGCGCGTCGAGATGACCGGGCAGGCCACCGTGTTCGACCCGCGGCCGGGCAAGTCCAATCGCTTCCAGATCGACCGGCTCAAGCTGGTGGCCGATGGAATCGACGCCTCCGGCCGTCAGCCGGCCCGGGTCAGCGCGACCGCGGCGCTGCCCGGCGGCGGCGCGCTCGACGTCCAGGGCAGCGCGCAGCCCGCGCCGGTCAGCGCCGAGTTGCGCGCGCGCATCAGCCGCGTCGATCTCGGGTTCTGGGCGCCGTACTTCTCGCTGCCGCTGGTCTTCACCGGGATGGCCGAGACGGATCTCACGCTGAACGCCGGCGTCGGCACCCCCCGGGTCCGCGGGCGCGTCGCGATCAACGGCGTCACGATCACGGATGGCACGCAGCGCCTCGCCGCCGCCGACGCCGTCGAGCTGACCGGTCTCGACACGCAGTGGCCGAAGGTGCGCGCCGAGCGCGTCCGGCTCAAGCGGCCGCGCGCCACCATCCGCCGCGATCGCGAGGGGCACCTCTCCATCACCGACCTGGTGGAGACGCTGAAGCGGCCCGGACGCGAGGACACCGCGCCCGCGCCGGCGGCGGCCGCCGAGAAGCCGCCGCCGCTGCCGCCCGATTTCGCGGCCGAGCTGGGCGAGGTGATCCTGGAGGACGCGCGCACGCGCCTCGACGATGCCACCGTGGAGCCGCCGACCCGCCTGCGGCTGGCCCCGATCCGCCTGACCGTGCGCGACCTCACCTGGCCGAATCGCCGGCCCGCCACCGTGCAGCTCACCGCGAGCACCCCGGAGCGCGGCACCATCGAGACCCAGGGCACGGTCACGCTCGACCCGGTCAGCTTCGACTTGCGCACGCGCCTGGTGGGCGTCGATCTCGCGCCCTATCGCCCCTACCTGCCCCTCGCCGCGCGACTGGACGGACACCTCGAGGGCGACGTCACCGCGAAGGGCACGCTCGGGCCGAAGATCGAGGCGACCGCGCAGGGCTCGATCGCGCTGGCCGACGTGGCGTTCCGCGACGGCGACCGGCCCATCCTCACGGTGGGACGCCTCGAGTTCGCGAAGCTCGACTACACCTGGCCGGCCACCGCCACCGTCGAGCGCGTGCACATGCAGAAGTCGTGGGTGCTCCTCGAGCGGCGCGCCGATGGCTCGCTGCCGATCGCCGGGATCCTCACGCCGCGCCGCTCGCCTCCGGCGCCGGCCGGTGAATCGCCGGCGCCGCGTCCGGCGCCGCTGGACCTCAAGCTGGCCGTGCGCGAGGTGCGCTTCGAGGACGGCGCGGCCAGCGTCGTGGACGCGGCGGTGAGCCCGACCGCGCGCATCGAGGTGGCCGGCGTCCGCCTCACCGCCCGCGACTTCGCCTGGCCGCCACGCGCGCCGTTGCCGGTGCAGATGGAGGCGCCCACTCCGGGATCGGGGCGTCTCAGCGCGCGCGGCGCGATCGACCTCACCAAGCACGCCCTGGACCTGCAGGTCACGCCGAGCGTGGTGGACCTGGCGCCCATGCAGCCCTACCTGCCGGTGCGCGGGCGGGTCGCGGGCAAGGCGAGCGGCGATCTGCAGATCAAGGCCGCGCTGCAGCCGTTCGGCCTGAGCGCGCGCGGGACCGCGTCGATCACCGACATGGCACTCGCCGACGACACCCGGCCGCTGGTCACCGCGGCCCAGCTCGAGACCACCGGCATCGAGTTCACCTGGCCCGCCTCGCTGACCATCGATCGCGTGCGGCTGCAGAAGCCGTGGGCCCAGATCGAGCGCGCCGCCGACGACTCGTTCCCGCTGGCCGCGCTGCTGGCTCCGCCCGCCGCGCCCGCCGGGGCAACGCCGCGGGAGAGCGGCCCGGGGCGCGCGGCCGGATCGCCGGCCCTCGACCTGCGCGTGCGACGCGCGGGGATCGAGGACGGGTCCTTCGTCATCATCGACGCTACCGAGCGGCCGGCCGCGCGGGCCGAGATCCGCGACGCCCGGCTCGGCATCCGCAACTTCACCTGGCCGGCGCGCGAGGCCGTCGACGTGCGCCTGCGCGCGAACACCGCCACCGGCGGCTCGGTGGACGCGCGCGGCCAGGTCCGCCTCGACACGCAGGCGGTAGATCTGCAAATCACGGCCAAGCAGCTGGACCTGGCGACCGCACAGGCCTTCCTGCCGTCACGCGGCACCCTCGCCGGCAAGGTCGACTCGGACCTGCGCGTCAAGGGCACGCTCAAGCCCCTGTCGGTGGCGGCCACCGGGAGCCTGGCGGTGGACGACACGATCTTCGGCGACGGGCAGCGCATGCTCGCCTACATCAAGCGCGTGGACCTGACCGGCATCGACGCCGACTGGCCGCGCCGGGCGACCGTGCAGCGCATGGCGATCGACAAGCCGTGGGCGCTCGTCGAGCGCGAGACCGACGGTCGCCTGCCGCTGCTGGACCTGCTCTTCCCTCCCGCGCCGGTCGGGACGCCCGCGCCGGTCGCGACGCCCACCCCGACCGCGGCGACCGCGCCCCGGCCGCCGACGACCCCGCGGGCCGCGCCCGCCCCGCGCGCCGAAGCCGACGCGGGCCCGATCATCGCGGTGGGCGAGCTGGCGGTCGACGAGGGCTTCGTGCGCTTCGTGGACCGCACCACCACGCCGGCCTTCACCGAGGAGGCCTCGCGCATGGTGGTGACCGGCCGCACTCTCGGCACCGTGCGCAACGGCAAGGGTCCGCTCGCCGTGAACGGCCGGCTCAGCGGCGGGACGCCCTTCGAATTCAAGGGCACGCTGGGGGCGCTCACCGGCCCGCTCAACCTGGACCTGGACGGCAAGCTCACCGACTTCCCGCTGCCGCGGGTGAATCCCTACTCCAACAAGCTGATCGGCTGGATCGCCCGGCGCGGCGCCTTCGGCACCACCGTGCGCTACCGCATCACCAACAACGTCCTCACCGCCAGCAACGACATCGTGCTGGGGCAGCCCGATTTCGTGCCGTCACGCAGCGGCGACGAGGTGCGGGACCGGGTCGGGGTGCCGCTGGGGACGCTGATCTCGCTGCTCAAGAACGCGCGCGGCGAGGTGCACCTGTCGGTGCCGGTCACCGGCAACGTGGCCACCCGCGAGTTCGACTTCAGCGACGCGTTCTGGAAGGCGGTGCGCAAGACCGCGATCAGCGTGATGGCGCTGCCGGTGAGCTGGGTCGGCAAGATCTTCTACTCCGAGGACGCGCGGGTGGAGACGATCCAGATCTGGCCGGTCTACTTCGAACCCGGCACCGTCCGCTTCGCGGAGGGCTTCGACCAGCAGGCGCAGCGCGTGGGCACCTTCCTCCGCGACGCCCCGGGAGTGAAGCTGGCGATGAAGTCGGTGCTGACGGTGGACGACATCGCCGCGCTGAAGCGCGACGTGGTCCGCCAGCGGCTCGAGGGCGCTGCGCGCGAGGCGGCGGGCGGCG
>DATFWA010000111.1:0-6024 GCA_035259825.1 Candidatus Methylomirabilota bacterium
CATCGCGGCGGCGGCCCAGACCCTCGGCCAGCGCACGCTCGAGCCGGAGACGCTGAAGGAGCTGGTGGAAGGCAAGTTCGTGGACGCCCTGCGCACGGTGGCCGCCGAGATGACCATGGAGGAGCTGCACGAGAAGCGCGGGGAATACGTCAAGCGGGTCAAGAGCGTTGTGGCGGCCGATCTCCTGCAGAACGGGCTCGAGCTGGAGACGGTCTCGCTGACGCAGCTGGACCAGACCGCGATGGAGTTCTTCAACCCGTCCAACGCCTTCGACGCGGAGGGCCTCACCCGGCTCACCGAGCAGATCGAGCGGCGCAAGAAGATCCGCAACGACATCGAGCAGGACACCATGATCCAGGTACGCAACAAGAACCTGGAGACCGAGCGCCAGGCGCTCGACATCGATCGTGAGCTCGAGTACGCCCGGCTGGCCCAGGAGCGGGAGCTCGAGATGCAGCGCGCGGCCCAGCGGGCCGACGTGGCTCGCCAGCGCGCCGAGAAGGAGCAGGAGGCCGAGCGGGCCCAGATCGGGGCGCGCGAGGCGGTGGACCGGGCGCGGCTGGCCTCGGAACGGGCGGTGGAGGAGGAGCGGATCATCAAGGAGCGCGAGGTGCAGCAGCTCGAGATCGCGCGCCGCCAGGCGGTGGAGCTGGCCGAGCAGCAGCGCGCGATTGCGATCGCGGAGCAGTCGAAGGCCCAGTCGGACGCCCAGGCCGCCGCGGACCTGGCCCGAGCCCGGGCGGTGGCCGAAGAGGAACGTGTCTTCACCGCGCGCGAGACCGAGATGGCCGAGCGGCGCAAGCGAATCGACCTGATCGGGGCCGAGCAGGAGGCGGAGCGGGAAGCGCTCCGGCTGCGCATCGGCGCGGAGGCGGAGCGGCTGGCCGCCGGCGATCGCGGCGCCGCGATGCGCGCCGAGGCGGAGGCCCACGCCGACGCGGAGCGGGTGCGGGCGATGGCCGCGCGCATCCGCAACGAGGTGGAGGCGGAAGGAACGCGGCTGATGAACGAGGCGCAAAACTTGTTGTCGCCGGAGGCGCGCCTGTCCGCGATGCGCATCCGGCTGATCGAGAAGCTCGAAGGTATCATCCGCGAGTCGGTGAAGCCGATGGAGCGCATCGAGGGGATCAAGATCCTCCAGGTGGACGGACTCGGCGGGGGTGGCGGCGGCCGCGGCGATGCGCGCGAGGGCAACGGCAGCTTCGCCGACAACGTGGTGAACTCCGCGCTGCGCTTCCGCGCCCAGGCGCCGCTGGTGGACCAGCTCCTGCGTGAGATCGGTGTGGACTCGGGCGACGTCGGCAAGGTCGCCCGCGGCCTCCTCGACCGCGGCCAGAGCGCCGCATTGCCCCGCCCAGTCGAAACCGACCCCGGCCCTGTCGAGTGATCCAGGATGGCCGCCGAATGACAGGGATGACCACAATGCGCCTCAAGACCGCAACCGGGTGGCCGACCCAGGGATGACCGCCCAATGCGAGTAACGACCGCAACCGGGCCGGTGAAGAATGTGTTGGGGGGGCCTGGGGGAGGAGCGGCGCCGCTCCCCCCCAGATCAGCATGATCAAAGTCTACGTGTCGAGCGTGATCGAGGCGCCCGCCGACGCGGTGTGGGCGGAGATCCGCGACTTCAACGGCCTGCCGACGTGGACGCCGTTCGTGGCCGAGTCGCGGATCGAGGGCGGCATGGCGCCCGACACCGTGGGCTGCGTGCGCAACTTCCGTCTCAAGGACGGCGGACTCATCCGCGAGCAGCTCCTGACCCTGTCCGACTACGACTTCCAGTGCACCTACTCGATCCTCGAGTCGCCGATGGGCGTGGACAACTACGTGGCCACGCTCAAGCTGACGCCGGTGACGGACGGCGGCCGCACCTTCGCGGAATGGTGGGCCGAGTTCGACTGCGCCCCGGAGCGCGAGGGGCCACTGGCCCAGCAGATCGGACAGGGCGTCTTCCAGACCGCGTTTGACGCGCTGAAGAGCCGCTTCCGCCGCTAGATCTCGATGATCCGGGTCACCCGCTCCGCGGTCATCGACGCGCCGATCGATCGGGTGTGGGCGGTGCTGCGCGATTTCAACAGCCATACCGCCTGGCACCCGGTGGTGTCCGAGTCGGAGATCGAGGGCGGGGAGCCATCCGACCAGGTCGGCTGCGTGCGGCGGTTCACGCTGCGCGACGGCAACCGCATCCGCGAGCAGCTGCTCGCCCTCTCCGACCGCGACCACATCTCGACCTACTGCATCCTCGACGCAAGCGTGCCGCTGCAGCGCTACGTGGCCACCCTGCAGCTCAAGCGCGTGACCGACGGGGAGCGCACCTTCTGGCACTGGCAGTCCACCTTCGACGTGCCGCCCGGCCGCGAGCGCGAGTTGGCCGATATGGTCGGCACCGGCGTCTACGAGGGCGGCTTCGAGGGTCTACGCGCCTACCTGCGACGCTCACGCCACGCGCCGCCTCGCTCGACCACGGCCGCCCGGGCCGCCGCGAGTGGCGAGACGATGCCGGCCCACGGCGTGGTCGCCACCGCGTTCGGCGGGCCCGAGGTCCTGCGTCACCAGCCGCTGCCCGCCCGCGCGCCCGGGCCGGGCGAGGTGCGCATCCGCCAGACCGCGGTCGGCGTCAACTACATCGACGTCTACGTGCGCGCCGGCCTCTACCGCATGATCGAGCCGCCGGCACCCCTCGGCATGGAAGCGGCCGGTGTGGTGACGGACGTGGGCGACGGGGTCGCGCACCTGCTGCCCGGCGACCACGTCGCATACGCGTGCGCGCCGCCCGGCGCCTATGTGAGCGTCCGCACGATGCCGGCCGACCAGGTCGTCGTGCTGCCCGACGAGGTGGACGACGAGACGGCCGGCGCGCTCATGCTGAAGGGGATGACCGCGGCCTACCTGCTGCACCGCACGCATCGGGTGCGCGCCGGCGAGACGGTGCTGGTCCATGCCGCGGCCGGCGGAGTGGGTCTCTTCCTGTGTCAGTGGGCCCGGGCGCTGGGCGCGAGGGTGATCGGCACCGTCTCGAGCGAGGACAAGGCCCGTCTCGCGCGCGCCCACGGATGCGAGCTGCCGCTGATCGCGCGCGACTACCGATTCGCGGACGCGGTGAAGGCCGCGACCGGCGGACGCGGCGTGGAGGTCATCTACGACGGCCTCGGCCGCGGGGCGATGGACGAGAACCTCGAGGCGCTCGCGCTGTGCGGCCACTGGGTGAGCTACGGGCAGGCGAGCGGCGCGCTGGCGCCGATCGGGCCCGAGGTGCTGGCCGCGAAGTCGGTGACGCTGAGCCGTCCCGTGCTGTTCCACTACACGGCGGAGCGGTCCACCCTGAACGAGATCGCGCGCCAGACGTTCGAGGCCCTGCGCGCCGGCGTGATCCGCGTGGAGACACGCCACCGGTACCCGCTCGCGGCGGCGGCGGAGGCGCATCGGGAGCTGGAAGGCCGGCGGACCACCGGTCCGTTGATCCTGCTGCCGTAGCGCGTCCTACTTGAAGACCTGCTTGTAGGTCTCCTCGTCGAAGCCGACGACCAGCGTGCGGCCCTTCCGCAGGGTGGGGGCGCGCAGGTTGCCGGTCGGCCCCAGCAGCAGTCCGAGGAGCGTGGTGCGGTCGGGCTTCGATTTCTTGAGATCGACGTGCTCGACCTTCTTGCCCTTGGCCACGTACAGCTCGTCGATGCCATCGAGGACGTCGAGGGCGGCCGGCCCCTTGATAGTGGCCTTCTTCGCGTCGGCCTGCTCGGTCACCGTCACCTTGTGCTTCGCAAGGTACCCTTGCGTTTTGGCACAGGTCATTCAGCCGTTGCGGTGGTAGCTCCAGTCGACCTTCGCCATTTGGCGTCTCCTCAGTGGGTGTAGCGGCGGGCGTACTGCGCCACGCACGCGGATTCGAGCGCGGCCGGGTCGCGATGGGCGCTCCCGAAGCGCTCCACCGAGATCGGCGCGAGGTCGGGATCGCTCTTGCCGTCGACGATGAGATCGGCCAGCGCACGCCCGGCGGCGGGCGACAGGCTGAGCCCGCCCACACAGCAGCCGGAGGCGACGAAGAGGCCGTCGAGCCCGGGCACCCGGCCCACGATGGGCCGCCCGTCGGGGGTCATGGTGGGCGCGCCGCCACGATGGATCGCGATCTTCGCGTCGCGCAGGGCGGGGAAGTGCTCCGCCACCTCGTTCACCAGCGCGCGCAGGACGTTCAGGTCCAGCTCGAGCGCGGCGATCTGGAAGCCGGGGGCGAGCCCCTCGCGCCCGAGCACGCGCGGGTGGTCCTCGTAGCCGCCGAAGAGCAGGCCGCCCTGCTCGTAGCGCACGTACACGCTGGCCTCGACCAGCCGCACGATGGGCTGGAGCGGCTCCACTCCCGGGATCGGCTCGGTGATGAGCAGCTGGTGCCGCACCGGGACGAGCGGCAACGTGATGCCGGCGCCCGCGGCCACGCGCGCGGTCCAGCCGCCCGCCGCATCCACCACCACCGGCGCGCGGATCTCGCCGCGCGGCGTGACCACGCCGGTCGCGCGGCCGCTCTCGCTCAGCAGGCCTTGTACCGGGGTGAACGGCAGCAGGCGCGCGCCAACCTCGCCGGCACGCGTGGCGAAGCCGATGGCTACCTTGGCGGGGTCCACCCAGCCGTCGCTCGGCACGTGGAGGATCCTGACCGCGGCGCCCGGCTTGAAGTGGGGCGCCAGCCGCTCCGCTTCCTTCGCGTCGATGAGCCGCGCCTCGATGCCCAGGCCATCCGCGGTCTCCTGCGCGATGCGCACCCGCTCCACTGCGGCCTCGGTGTAGGCGGCCCGCAGGCTGCCCGAGCGGTGGAAGTCCACGGTGCGGCCCATCTCGCTCTCGAACCGCTCGAAGGCTAGGCAGGCCTCGTGGCGCAGCCGCGCCATGGTGGGCATCGTGTCGGCCTTGCTGGTGAGGCCGGCCGCGCGCGGTGAGGTCTGCGAGCCCAGCGCGTGCTGATCCACCAGCGTGACCCGGAGGCCGCGCTTCGCGAGGTGGTAGGCGGTGCTTGAGCCGAAGGCGCCCGAGCCGATGACGACCGCGTCGGTGGTGGCTGCGCCGATGGCCATCTCAGGCGAGCCTCGAGCCGTGCGCGGTCTCCTCGTCGGTCACCGGCCGCCGACCGCGCAGGAAGTCGAAGTCCACGCCCTCGTCGGCCTGCAGCACGTGGTCGAGGAACATGCGCAGGTACCCGCTGGTGACGCCGTCGGGCCGCGCCTTCCACGCCGCACGTCGGCGCGCGATCTCCTCGTCGGAAACCCGCAGGGTCAACCGGCGCTCGGGCACGTTCAGCTCGATCTCGTCGCCCGGCTGCACGAGGGCCAGCGGGCCGCCCACCGCGGACTCCGGCGTCACGTGCAGCACCACCGTGCCGTAGGAGGTGCCGCTCATCCGCGCGTCCGAGATGCGCACCATGTCTTTCACGCCCGCCTTCAGCAGCCGCGCGGGCACCGGTGCGGCGCCCCACTCGGGCATGCCGGGGCCGCCCTTCGGCCCGGCCTGCTTGAGCACCAGCACCGACGTCTCGTCGATCGCGAGCGAGGGATCGTCGATGCGCCGCTCCAGATCGCGGTGATCCTCGAAGACCACTGCGCGGCCGCGGTGGACCATCAGGTGCGGAGAGGCGGCCGACTGCTTCAGGACCGCCCCGCCCGGGCAGAGGTTGCCGAACAGGATCACGGTGCCGCCCTCGGGCTGCAACGGCAGCGACAGGGGCCGGATGATGTCGGTGTCGTGGCAGGGCGCGTCGGCCACGTTCTCCGCGAGGCTCCGGCCGTTCACGTTGCGCGCGGTGCCGTCCAGCATCGGCAGCAGTTCGCGCAGCACCGCGGGCACGCCGCCTGCGTAGTAGAAGTCCTCCATGAGGTGCTTACCTGACGGGCGCACGTTGGCCAGCAGCGGCGTGGTACGCGAGAGGTCGTCGAAGCGCTTCAGCGGCAGCGGGATCCCGGCGCGACCGGCGATCGCGACCAGGTGCACGATCGCGTTGGTGGAGCCGCCAAGCGCCATGTCCGCGCGGATCGCGTTGTCGAA
>DATFWA010000112.1:0-10649 GCA_035259825.1 Candidatus Methylomirabilota bacterium
GACCGGCAACGGCTCAACGGCCACGTCGAGCGGATCCTCCAGAAGGGTGCCTACGGCCGCGAGCGGCTGCTCACCGAGGTGCGCGAGCTGGTGGCGGCCAGCGTGGCGCGCCGGAGGGCTCGATCCTGATGGCCGCCAAGATCCTGCTCGTCGAGGACAACGAGATGAACCGGGACATGCTGTCCCGCCGCCTCGTACGGCGCGGCTACGAGGTCGCGATCGCGGTGGACGGCGAGCAGGGCGTGGCGATGGCACGGTCCGAGGCGCCGGCGCTCATCCTGATGGACATGAGCCTGCCCGGCCTCGACGGATGGGAGGCCACCCGCCGGATCAAGGCCGAGCCCGAGACACGCGGCATTCCGGTGATCGCGCTCACCGCGCATGCGATGTCCGGGGACCGCGAGAAGGCGGTCGCAGCGGGCTGCGACGACTTCGACACCAAGCCGGTCGATCTCGCCCGGCTGCTCGAGAAGATCGAGTCCTTGCTCGGGCGGGCGGCGGGCGCGTGAGCATCGATCCCGCGGCCCAGCTCCGCCACGAGCTGCGCACGCCGCTGAACCACATCATCGGCTATACCGAGATGCTCATGGAGGAGCTCGAGAGCGACGACAAGCTCGGCCTGGCCGCCGGCCTGTCCGCCCTGCGCACCGATGCGCGGCAGCTGCTGACCCTGCTCAACGAGGTGCTGGCGCGCGGACCGGCGGGGCCGCCCGATCTGGTGGCCGCGCGCGGGACCCTGGGTCCGGCGCTGGAGCGGGTCCGCGCCGCGGGCGAGGTGCTGCGGATCCGGGTCGCGGAGGCCGGGGACAGCGCGCGGCTGGCGGATCTGGAGCGGGTGCGCTCCGCCATCGGGCGGCTCGACGACCTCCTGGGGCCGCATCCCGGGCGGGCCGGCTCCGCGGTCGAGCGAAACGCGAGACCGGAGTCGCCGGCCGCGGAAGCCGCGCCTCGCGCGGTGATCCTCGTCGTCGACGACAACGAGGACAACCGCGACATGCTCGCGCGCCGGCTCCGGCGGCAGGGCTACGACGTGCGGACCGTGGCGGGTGGGCGCGCGGCCCTCACCGCGCTCGCGGAGGCCCCGGCCGACCTGATCCTCCTCGATGTGATGATGCCGGATCTCGACGGCTACGCGGTGCTGGAGCGGCTCAAGGCCGATCCCGCCCTGCGCGATATCCCGGTCCTCATGATCTCGGCCCTGGACGAGCTCGATAGCGTGGTGCGGTGCATCCAGCTCGGGGCCGAGGACTACCTCGGCAAGCCGTTCGAGCCCGTGCTGCTGCAGGCCCGGATCGGCGCGTGCCTGGAGAAGAAGCGCCTGCACGATCAGGAGGCGCGGCATCGCCGCGAGCTGGCCGCCTTCAACCACACGCTGGAGGAGCGGGTCGCCGAGCAGGTCGCGCAGCTGGATCGGCTGGGGCGCCTCAAGCGCTTCTTCTCGCCCCAGCTCGCAGAGCTGATCGTGACGGGCGGGACCGTCGACCCGCTCCAGACCCACCGTCGGGAGATCACGGTGGTGTTCGTCGACCTGGTCGGCTTCACCGCGTTCGCCGAGACCGCCGAGCCCGAGGAGCTGATGGGCATGCTGCGCGAGCATCACGCAGCGATGGGTCCCCTGATCATGCAGCACGAGGGCACGCTGGAGCGCTTCACCGGCGACGGGATGATGGTCTTCTTCAACGATCCGGTCGAGGTGCCGAACCCGGCCGAGCGGGCGGTCCGCATGGCGGTCGCCATGCGCGACCTCGCCGCGAGACTCGCCGTGCAGTGGCGCAAGCGCGGCTGGAGCGTCGGCGGGCTCAAGGTGGGCGTCACCCAGGGCTACGCTACCATCGGGGCCATCGGGTTCGAGGGGCGCCTCGACTACGGCGCGATCGGGACGGTCACGAACCTCGCGGCTCGGCTGTGCGGCGAAGCCGCAGAGGGACAGATCTTGATCTCGGCCCGGGTCGCTGCCGCAGTGGAGGCCTTGATCGACTCGGAGGACCTCGGCTCGCTCAGCCTGAAGGGCCTGGCCCGGCCGGTGCCGGCCTGGAGCGTCCGCGGGCTGCGCTGAACTTCAGCTACGCGCCGCGATCTCCGCATCGAGCAGCTCGCGCAGCTGCCGCAGATCGTCGAGGTTGAAGTTCTTCAGCTGATCCTCCACCAGCAGCTCGATAGCGCCCTGCACGACGATCTTCTGGTGGACGGTCTTGTAGAGATCGCCGAGCCACTGGCCCTGCTTGATGGCATCGGGGTCGAGGTGGATCTTGCCGGTCTGGATGAGGGCCACCACGATATCTCGCGCCATCTCGGACACGCTGCTCACGGGCATGTCTCCTCCCTCTTGCATGGCCATGGGCTCAGAGCGTACCAGCGGGGTCTGGCCCCGGCAATACGCCTCCCGGCTTTTGGCGCCCCGGGTGAGGCGCTACAGCGAGCGCAGGCGCGGGTAGAGCAGCGCGGTGGCGCCGGCGAGCGCCACCAGCGCGAGGCCGCTGACGCCGAGCGCCGCGCTCACGCCGAAGAGCGAGGCGAGCGCGCCGATCTGGATCTGGCCGAGCGGGGCGAAGCCGATCGCCACCACCCACGCGCCGCCGGCGCGGCCGCGCAGGTGATGCGGCACGCTCAGCTGCAGCAGGCTCTGGGCGAGCAGGTCGGCGAGGGCGCCGGCCGCGTTCGCCATCACCACCAGCACCACCACGCCGCCGAAGCCGACGAGATACGGTGCGGCCCCGAGCCCGACCAGGCTCGTCCCGAAGGCCAGCAGCACGCCCGTGAACAGCGCGCCGCCGCCGCGGGTGAAGCCAAGCATCGAGGCCAGGAGCGCGAGGATGCCGCCAACCGCGCGCGCCGCGTTCATGACGCCGAGCCCCTCGGGACCGGTCTGCAGCACGTCGCGCGACAGGCTCGGCAAGAGCGCCTGGTGCGCGAAGCCCAGCACCTCGGCGCCCGCGGTGAGCAGCATCAGCACCAGCAGCGTCGGATCGTCGCGCACCGCGGTCACGAAGCCGGTGACGCCGCGCCAGAGCGAATCGGCCTCGCCGTCGGCGACCGGGGTCGGCGTCGTCGCGGCGAGGAGCGCGAGGCCGCCGGCCAGATAGGCGCCGGCGACCGCGAGGTAGGCGTGGCCCGAGCCCAGATGGGCGATGAGCGCGCCCGCGCCGAGCGAGCCCACCAGCCAGCCCGACCGCATCGCGATGCCGAGCACGGCGAGGCCGTTGACCAGCGCCGCCGCGCCGACCACGTCGTGCGCGTAGCTCTGTCGCGCCGCGTGCTCGACGCCGCGCAGCGCGCCGGCCGCGAAGGTGAGGACCATGAGGCGGCCGAGGGTCACCACGCCCAGGAGCGTGAGCGCGCCCATCAGGGCCGCGGCGATCGCCTGGCCCACGCCGGTCGCCACGAGGAGGCGCTGGCGCGGCACGCGGTCGGCGAGCACGCCGGCCGGCACGCCCACGAAGGCCAGCGGTAGCGCGCGGCAGCCCATCGCCGCGCCGACGAGGAACGGGGAGTCGGTCAGCTCCAGCGCGAGCCAGCCGAGCACGACCAGCTCGCCCATCATGCCGACCGAGTTCAGCAGGGTGCCGGCCCCGAGCCAGCGCAGATCACGGAGCCGGAGGAGCGACCGATTGAGAATGCGCTCAGCCTTCCTGCGGAGCGACCGCGGGCCGGCGCACCAGCGTGACCGCGAGTGGGCCGAGCACGAGCGCCGCGCCCACCGCGTTGAGGATCGCGAAGCCCCAGATCCCCAGGATCATGCCGCCGGCCGCGGAGCCGATGGCGCCCATGAGCCCCATGAGCAGGTCGGCGAAGCCCTGCACCGAGGCGCGCTCCACGGGGGAGAGCGCGTCGGTCAACAGCGCGCTGCCCGACACGAAGGCCAGGTTCCAGCCGACGCCATTGAGGAAGAGCCCGATGATGATCGTGGCGCCCGCGTCGCCCGGCGCCAGCCCGGCCAGACCGATCGCGAAGATCAGCAGCAGCGCGCCCAGGGCGATCACCGGCAGGCGGCCGAGCCGATCCGCGAGCCAGCCGCAGAGCGGCGAGGCCACGTACATGCCGGCCAGGTGCAGGGAGACCGCCACGCCGATCGTGGCGACCGAGTGGCCCTGATCGTGGAGATAGAGCGGAGAGGTGGACGTGGTGGCGATCATCACGAACTGGCTCACCGACAGCGTGGTCAGGGCGATCTGCACGCGCACGTCGCTCAGGATGGCGCTCGAGGTGCGGGCCGCGCCGATGTGACGGCCCGCGGCGGCGACGGCGTCCGCCTCACGCGCGATGGCCAGCGGGTCGGGCCGCAGGAACAGTACGGTCAGCAGCGCGGCCACGCCGTAGGCGCCCACGCTGACCAGGAACGCGCTCGCGGTGGGCGGCACGGCGAGCCACGCGCCCAGCGTGAGCGCCGGCGTCATCAGGTTGGGCCCGATCATCGAGCCCACGGCTGAGCCCCACACGATCAGGCCCATCGCGCGCCCGCGCTCGCCGGCCGGGCTCACGTCGGCGGCGGCGTAGCGCGCGAGCAGGTTGGACGTGCTGGCGATGCCGAAGAGGGCCATGCCCACCAGCATGAGCGGAAAGCTGCGTCCGGCCACGCCGAGGAGGCCCAGCACGGCGCCGAGCACGGCGAGCCCGTAACCGAGCGCCAGGCCGGGGCGCCGGCCGGCTCGATCCATCAGACGAGCGAGCGGCCAGCTCGCCAGCGCGGTGCCGAGCGCGCCGACCGCGATCGGCACGCCCGACCAGGTGTTGGTACCGGTGATGCTCGCGGCCATGATCGAGCCGACCGCGAGGCCGATGGAGTGACCGGTGCTGCCGCAGACCTGGGCCACGAACAGCGTGGCCATCAGCTTCAAGCGGACCCCGCCGCGTCGCGACGTCCCGGTCAGAGCGTGCATGAGCGAGTGACGACCGTCCCGGATCGTATCACGCCCGCGTCGGCGCGCCCGATTCTGGTACGATCGCCGCCGGAGCGATGAAGACGCTGCTCGTGAGCCGCGTGGTCCCGTTCCTCGCCGATCTCGGCGGGGGCAAGAACCTCTGCTTCGTGAAAGTGGAGACCGATGGCGGCCCGCACGGCTGGGGCGAGTGCTACACGCAGTCGGACCGCGACCGCAGCATCGTGGCGCTGGTGGAGGCCCTCGGCCGCTACCTCGTCGGCCGCGACGTCGCGCAGATCACCCACTTCGTGCACTGGGCCTATCACGACTTCGCGGCCAAGCGCGGCGCTATGGACTTCTGGAGCGCGGTGAGCGGGCTCGAGCAGGCCCTCTGGGACATCGCAGGCAAGCGCCACGACGCTCCCGTCCACGTCCTGCTGGGCGGCTCGTGCCGCGAGCGGATCCGGGTCTACGCCAACGGCTGGTACGGCGCGGCCAAGGCGCCCGCCGACTACGCGGCGCGGGCGCGCGAGACGGTGGGGCGGGGATTCACCGCGCTGAAGTTCGATCCGTTCCCGGGGCCGTGGCGCACTCACATTTCGCGCGCGGCCGAGGAGCAGGCGATCGCCAGCGTGGCCGCGGTGCGCGACGCGGTGGGGCCCGACGTCGACCTGCTGATCGAGGTGCATCGGCGCCTGGCGCCCATGCACGCCGTCCGCATCGCCCGCGCGATGGAGCGCTACCGGCCGTTCTGGTACGAGGAGCCGGTGTCGTCCACCAACCTGGAAGCGCTCGCCGAGTGCCGGCGGCAGATTGCGATCCCCATCGTCACCGGCGAGGAGCTGTACACGCGCGCCGAGTTCCGACGCTGCTTCGAGCTGCGCGCCGCCGACATCGTCAATCCCGACGTGTGCAACTGCGGCGGCATCCAGGAGCTGCGCGCCATCGCCCAGATGGCGGAGCCCTCGCTGGTCACCGTCTCGCCGCACAACTACAACTCGACCACGGTGGGCCTCGCCGCCACCGTCCACGTCTCCGCCGCGATCCCGAACTTCCTGATCACCGAGTACTTCGTGAACTTCGAGGCGCGCGGGCGCGAGATCGCGCGGCCGCCCATCGAGGTGCGCGACGGCCACATCGACGTGCCGACGGAGCCCGGGCTCGGCATCGAGCTGGACGAGGCGGCCCTGGCCCGCTTCCCGGCGCGGATCTCCACCGGCCGGACCATGCCCGCGCCGGGCGACGAGACGCCGTAGGCGCGCTCCGCGTGACCGCTTCGGATCTCACCCGCCGGTCGCTGCTCGCCGGGGGACTGGCCCTCGCGGGAGCCGCGCTGATGCCGGCCCGCGTGGCCGGCGCCGCCGACGCCACGCTCGATTTCAACTCGGCCCTCGACGCGGGGCGCGCGATCCGCAACGGGCAGATCTCCTCACTCGAGCTGACCACTCGGATGCTCGACCGCATCGGGCAGCACAACGGCAAGCTCAACGCGGTGGTGGCCCTCGCGGGCGACGCGGCGGAGCGAGCGCGGGCCGCGGACGAGGCGGCCGCGCGGCGCGAGTGGCGGGGCCCCTTCCACGGCGTGCCGTGCACCATCAAGGATTGCTTCGAGGTCGCCGGCGTCACCACCACCGCCGGATCGCCCTCGCTGCGCAGCCACGTGCCCACCCGCGACGCGGCGGTGGCGGCGCGGCTCCGGGCCGCCGGCATGGTCATCCTGGGCAAGACCAACGTGCCGATGTTCAACGCCGACTGGCAGACCTACAACGGGGTGTACGGCCAGACCAACAATCCCTGGGACGTCACCCGCACGCCCGGCGGCTCGACGGGGGGTGGCGCGGCCGCCCTCGCCGTGGGACTGACGTATCTCGAGGCGGGGAGTGATCTCGCCGGCTCCATCCGGATCCCGTCGCACTTCTGCGGCGTCTACGGCCACAAGCCGTCGCTCGACGTGGTCCCGTTGCGAGGGCACATCCCGCCGCCGCCCGGCATCCCCGCGACGCCGCCGTCCACGCTGCCGGTGGCCGGCCCGCTCGCGCGCTCCGCCGCGGACCTGCGCGGGGCCCTCGAGGTGCTGGGCGGTCCCGACGACGACGAGGCGCGCGCGTGGCGCTGGGCGCTGCCGCCCGCGCGCGGGGCGCGGCTCGCCGACTACCGCATCGGCTACGTGCTCGACCATCCGCAATGCCCGGTCTCCCCCGAGGTCGGTGACGCGCTCGCGGCGACGATCGAGGCGCTGCGCAAGGCCGGGGCGCAGCTGACCGAGGGCTGGCCTCAGGGCATGACGGTGGAGGATCAGTTCGACACCTACTACATGCTGCTCGTGTCACGCTTCGTGCCGCCGGTGCATGCGGATCAGATCCCCGCGCTCCGTCAGCGCGCGGCCGTCCAGGATGGCTCCTATCTCGCCCGATACGCGCTCGCGGTCACCGCCTCCGACGCGTACATGCAGACCATGGAGATGCGCCGCCGACAGGCGCGTGGCGTGTGGCAGGCCTACTTCCGCACACGCGACGCCTTCCTGCTTCCCACCGCGCTGGTCCCGGCGTTTCCCCACGATCCGGCCGGCACGCCGCTCATGCGCGTGCTGGCCACGCCGCGAGGCGAACGACCGTATCTGGACATCTGCTTCTGGACTTCCTTCGCGTCCCTCGCCGGTCTGCCCGCGACGACCGCGCCGGTCGGCCTCACGCCGGGCGGGCTGCCGGTCGGCGTCCAGATCGTCGGGCCGTATCTCGAGGACGCCACGCCCATCGATCTGGCCGGACGCCTCGCCGACGTCGTCGGCGGGTTCCGTCCGCCCCCGGGGTTCTGACCATGCCGACGAACGAGCGCGAATGGGCGGCCCTCTGGCCGCTCGATCCCGCGGTCACCTTCCTGAACCACGGCTCGTACGGAGCCTGCCCGAGCGAGGTGCTGCGCCACCAGGCGGCGTTGCGCGCGGAGATGGAGGCGGAGCCGGTGCGCTTCCTCGGGCGCGATCTCGACGATCGCCTCGACACCGCGCGCGCCGCGCTCGCCGCCTTCGTGGGCGCCGACGCCGATGATCTGGCGTTCGTCGCCAACGCGACCGGCGGGGTCAACGCGGTGCTGCGGTCGCTGCGTCTCCAGGCGGGCGACGAGCTGCTGACCACGGATCACTGCTACCAGGCGTGCCGCAACACCCTCGACTACGTGGCGGAGCGGACCGGCGCCCGGGTGGTGGTCGCCACCATCCCGTTCCCGGTCGTCTCTCCGCGAGCGATCGTGGACACCGTGCTCGCGAAGGCCACGTCGCGCACGCGGCTGGCGCTGCTGGACCACATCACGAGCCCCACCGCGCTCGTCCTGCCCATCGAGCGGCTGATCGACGAATTGGCCGGGCGCGGCATCGAGACGCTGGTGGACGGCGCGCACGCTCCGGGCATGGTGCCGCTCGACCTGCGCCGGCTCGGCGCCGCCTACTACAGCGCCAACTGCCACAAGTGGCTCTGCACGCCCAAGGGCTCGGCGTTCCTCTGGGTGCGCCGCGATCGCCAGGTCGACGTCCATCCGCTCACGATCAGCCACGGCGCCAAGGGCGAGCGCCCGGGACGGACGCGCTTCCGGCTCGAGTTCGACTGGACCGGGACGCAGGATCCCACCGCGTGGCTCACCGTGCCGATGGCGATCGACTATCTCGGCGGGCTGGTGCCGGGCGGGTGGCCCGCGCTGATGGCGCGCAATCGCGCGCTGGCGCTGGAGGCGCGGCGGACGATCTGCGCGGCCGTCGGCATCCCGCCGGCGTGCCCCGACGAGATGATCGGCTCGATCGCCAGCATGATCCTGCCGGACAGCCCGACCACCGATCCGAGGTGGCGGGCCCGCGATCCGATCCAGGGCCGGCTCTTCGAGGGTTGGGGCTTCGAGGTGCCGATCATGCGCTGGCCGGCCCCGCCGAAGCGGCTGATCCGCATCTCCGCCCAGCTATACAATGACGCGTCGCAATATACTCGGCTGGCGGAAGCCCTGGTTAAGGAGCTGACAGCCGAGCGCCGTTAGACATGGTATTGCGTTGTGATTGAGCTGGTGTAGACTGGGGCACACAGGAGGTGTCCCATGGCGGCATCCAGATCGCCGGGCAGATCGATGGGCAGCTCGGCCCGCCGGGCAGCCAGCCCGCGACCCGACCTGCAGGCGCACGACTCGGCGATGCGGGCGCCCTTCCACGTCGTCGCCCGCGAGCTGACCGACCTCCTCGGGGTCCGGCTGGTGGCCTACATCGCGAAGGTGTCCGAGACGCGCGCGGTCCACGAGTGGGGCGCACGGGGCCGCGGCCCCAAGGACGGAAGCGTGGCGCCGCGGCTGCGGCTGGCGCTGCAGGTGGCGTCGCTCATCGCCCAGCGCGATTCCCCCGACGTCGCCCAGGCGTGGTTCCAGGGCCTCAATCCCCAGCTCGACGATCGCTCGCCCGCCCGGCTGCTGCGCGAGGGCGACATCGCTGAGGTGGGACCCGAGATCGCCGCCGCCGCCCGTGCCTTCGTCATCGGGGGATGAGCCGCCGGGGATGAGTGCCGATGCCCGGCAAACAGTCTGGCGCGCCGCGGAGAGGCAGGCACAAACCGCTCCCTGAGGAGACTCGCCCACGATGCCATAGCTCGCGAGGAGCTCGACCGGATGGATGCGCGGACTCTCGCCGTCCGCGCCATCCGTGAAGAAAAGAACCTGGTGACCGTGGTGGCGGAGATCCTCTCGGTGGTCGCAAAGGACAAGACATGAATCGCCGAGCATTCTTTAGCGCCCTGAGCGGCAGCCTCCTCGCCGCGCCGCTCACCGTGGAGGCGCAGCAGCCGGGGAAGGTGTACCACGTCGGCGTGCTGACCAACAATGCCTCGGACTCGCCGGAAGTTCGTCTGTGGCAGGCCTTCCGGTCAGGCCTGCGGGAACGAGGCTGGATCGAGGGACAGAACATTGTGATCGAGCTCCGAGAAGCCGAGGGCAACGTTGCTCGCCTCCCAAAACTCGCAGCCGACTTGGTGCGGCTCAAGGTCGACCTCATCCTGGCGCGGGCTTCCACATTTGTACAGGCCGCGAGAGCGGCAACATCCTCCATTCCCATAGTCTTCGTAGCGCATGCAGATCCAGTAGGCGCCGGCCACGTTGCGAGCCTTGCCAGACCCGGCGGAAACATCACGGGACTGGCCATGTTGATGACCGATCTCGCCCCCAAATACCTAGAGCTCCTGATCTCTGCGGTTCCAATGGCCAAGCGGATCGCAGTTCTCTGGAGCCCAGAGACCCCCTCTCACGCCATGGCTCTCAAGGCGCTAGAGAAAGCAGGGCGTACGCTCCCGGTGCAGCAGCAGCCCGTCGGCGTGCGGACCGCGGCAGAGTTGGAGGGTGCCTTCGCGGCCATGGCCCGAGCGCGCGCACAGGCCGTTCTGGTGCTTATCGGCCCAATCTTCCTCGCTGAGAGACAACGCGTGGCTGAGTTGGCCATGAAGCACCGGCTGCCGACGATATCCACTCTCAAGGAGGTCCCGGAGGCTGGCGGCCTGATGAGCTACGGCCCCAATCAAGAAGATCTCTACCGGCGCGGCGCCATCTATGTAGACAGAATACTGAGAGGTGCTAGACCGGCTGACTTACCCGTGGAGCAAGCGACGAAGTTCGAGCTTATCGTCAATCTCAAGACCGCCAAGGCCCTCGGCCTGACGATTCCGCCGTCGCTCCTGCAGCGGGCGGATCAGGTGATCGAGTGATGGACCGGCGGGGGTTCATCCGCACGCTCACCGGTGGCCTCCTCGCCGCGCCGCTCGCCGCCGAGGCGCA
>DATFWA010000113.1:0-7396 GCA_035259825.1 Candidatus Methylomirabilota bacterium
GCGGTGGTGGGCGCGGCGATCATTGTCCTCTTCGTGGGGGTGGCGCTCGGCGCGCCGTGGATCGCCCGGTCGGATCCGCAGCGCTCCGACTACTCGCGGATCCGCAAGCCTCCGAGCGCCGCCAACCTCTTCGGCACCGACGACCTCGGACGCGATGTCTTCTCGCGCGTGGTGTGGGGCACGCGCGTCTCGATGCAGGCGGGCGTCTTCTCGATCCTGCTCGCCATCGCGATCGGGGTGCCGGCGGGCCTCCTGTCGGGCTCCAGGAGCGGCGTCACCGACCAGCTGATCATGCGCCTGACCGACGCCTGGCTCGCCTTCCCGTTCCTCATCCTGGCCATCGGGCTCGTGACCATCATGGGGGCGTCGCTCACCAACGCCACGGTGGCGATCGGCCTGGCCGCCACGCCGACCTACATCCGACTGACGCGGGGGCTCGTGCTGTCCACCCGTGAGGAGGATTACGTGCAGGCGGCGCGCGCGCTGGGCGCCGGCGGCCTCCGCACGATCCTGCGCCACGTGCTTCCCAACATCGTGAGCGCGCTCCTCGTGCAGGCCACCGTGTCGATCCCGGCCGCGATCATCGCGGAGGCCATCCTGTCCTTCCTCGGCCTCGGGGTGCAGCCGCCGACGCCGAGCTGGGGCACCATGCTGAACACCGCGCAGCAGTTCCTCGAAACCGCTCCGTGGATGGCTTGGTGGCCGGGGCTGGCCATCTTCACCCTGACCCTGTCCTTCAACCTGGCCGGCGACGGCTTGCGCGACCTGTTGGACCCTAAGGACTACTAGCGAGGCTCCCAAGAGGTCGCGGGTTCCTTGACCGCGGGAGAGCGGGGCGCGTATTCTCCGCGCACCCCGATGCTGCCTTGACCCGACTGGACGGCGTGGAGACTTCGACATGACGTGTCCTCGCTGCAAGGCCGAGACCGGTGCTGACGCGCGCTTCTGCGAGGAGTGCGGCGCCCGGCTCGAGACCGCGTGTCCCGGCTGCGGAGCCCCCGTCACGCCAGGGAAGAAGTTCTGCCGCTCCTGCGGGGCCCCGCTCACGACCGAGCCCGGCCCTCTCGCGGCTCCGGCGTCGTACACCCCGAAGCACCTCGCGGAGAGGATCCTGACCTCCAAGGCCGCGCTCGAGGGGGAGCGCAAGCAGGTCACCGTGCTGTTCGCCGATCTGAAGGGGTCCATGGAGCTGCTGGCCGATCGGGACCCCGAGGAGGCCCGCCGGCTCCTGGATCCGGTCCTGGAGCGGATGATGGAGGCGGTGCACCGCTACGAGGGCACTGTCAACCAGGGCATGGGCGACGGGATCATGGCGCTGTTCGGCGCGCCCCTGGCGCACGAGGACCACGCGGTGCGGGCGTGCTATGCGGCGCTGCGGATGCAGGAGGCGCTGAAGCGTTACGCGGACGACACGCGCCGCTCGCACGGAGTGGAATTGCAGATCCGCGTCGGCCTCAACTCGGGGGAGGTCGTCGTCCGCTCCGTCGGCACCGATCTCCGCATGGACTACACCGCGGTCGGCCAGACCACGCACCTGGCGGCCCGAATGGAGCAGCTGGCCCCACCCGGAACGGTGCGGCTGACCGGTGAGACCGTGCGGCGGGCGGAGGGCTACGTCGACGTGAGGGCGCTCGGGCCGGTCCCGGTCAAGGGCCTCCCGAATCCCATCGAGATCTTCGAGCTGACGGGAGTCGGGACCGCGCGCACCCGGTTGCAGGTGTCGGCCCTCCGGGGCCTCACGCGGTTCGTCGGGCGTGACACCGAGATCGAACACTTGCGTCGGGTCCTCGGCCAGGCGGAGGTGGGTCGCGGCCAGCTGGTCGCCATCGTCGGCGAGGCCGGGGTGGGCAAGTCGCGGCTCACCTACGAGTTCACCCACTCTCATCGGGTGCAGGAGTGGCTGGTCCTGGAGGCCTCCTCGGTCTCCTACGCCAAGGCGTCCAGCTATCTGCCGGTGATCGACCTCCTCAAGGGCTACTTCAAGATCGGTCAGCGGGACGATCACCGCGAGATGCGCGACAAGGTCTTGGGGCGCGTGCTCGGCTTGGACCGCGCGCTCGAGCCGCTGCTGTCGCCGCTTCTGGCGCTCCTCGACGTGCCGGTCGATGACGCGGCCTGGCAGAACCTCGACCCGCCCCAGCGGCGGCAGCGCACCCTCGACGCGGTGAGGCGTTTGCTCCTGCGCGAGAGCCGGGTGCAGCCGCTGCTGGTGGTCTTCGAGGATCTGCACTGGATCGACGAGGAGTCCCAGGCGCTGCTCGACAGCCTGGCCGAGAGCCTCGCCTCCGCCCGGCTCCTGCTGCTGGTCAACTACCGCCCCGAGTACGAGCACCGCTGGGGCGGCAAGACGATGTATTCGCAGCTGCGGCTAGACCGGCTGCCGGCCGAGAGCGCGGCCGAGATGCTGGCGGCCCTCCTCGGCCCGGACCCTCGTCTGGCCCCCCTGACGCAGATGCTGGTGAAGCGAGGCAACCCCTTCTTCCTGGAGGAGACGGTCCAGACCCTCGTGGAGACGGGGGCGCTCGAGGGACAGCGCGGGGCCTACCGGCTGACGCGGCCGGTGGAGAGCCTGCAGGTCCCGGCCACGGTGCAGGCGATCCTGGCCGCGAGGATCGACCGGCTCTCCGGCGAGGACAAGCGCCTGCTCCAGGCCGCTTCGGTGGTCGGCAAGGACGTACCGTTCGCCCTCCTGCAGGCGATCGCCGACCCACCCGACGAGACGCTCCGCCAGGGGCTCGCCCGCCTCCAGAGCGCCGAGTTGCTCTACGAGGCGCGCCTGATCCCCGATCTCGAGTACACCTTCAAGCACGTGCTGACGCACGAGGTCGCCTACGGCGGCGTGCTCGCGGAGCGTCGGCGGGCCCTGCACGCGCGCCTCGTCGACACGATGGAGCGGCTCCACGAGAATCGGCTGGACGAGCACGTCGAGGCGCTCGCGCACCACGCCTTCCTGGGCGAGGAGTGGGACCGGGCCGTCCGCCACCTGCGGCATGCGGCGGCGCGAGCGTGCAAGCAGTCTGCGAGTCGGGAAGCGGTCGCGCACCTCGAGCGGGCCCTGACCGCGCTTCGCCACCGGCCCGACGACGTCGCGGCGGCCACCGAGCACATCGACGTGCGGCTCGAGCTCCGAAACGCGCTGCTACCGCTCGGCGACAACCAGGCCATCTTCGCTCATCTGACCGCGGCCGAGCAACTGGCCGGCGCGATCGGCGACGACCGGCGGCTCGGCTGGGTGCTGGCCTACCTCACGGTCTCGTTCACGGCCGCCGGCGATCAAGACGAGGCGATCGCGCACGGTCGGCGGGCGCTCGCGCTGGGCACGGCGACCGGGGACGGGGCACTCGGAGTCATGGGGCGGTTCTTCCTCGGGTTCGCTTCCCTGTGCGGGGGAAATCTGGCGGATGCGGTCGAGTTCCTGCAACAGGTGGTGGTCACGCTCGCCGGAGAGCGTGCTGGCGAGCGGTTCGGGGAGCCCGGCCCGCCCGCGCAGTTCGCCCACGCCTTCCTGGGCTGGAGCCTCGCCGAGCTGGCGCGCTTCGACGAGGCGGTCAACGTGGGCGAGGAGTCGCTGCGGATGGCGCAGGCGATCAATCAACCCTTCACCCTCATGCACGGCTACTTCGGCGCGGGCATCCCGTACCTGGCGAGAGGTGACGTCGCCCGGGCGATCCCCCTGCTCGAGCGGGGCTTCGCGCTCTGTCGCGCGACCGGCGTGCGTCTCTGGCTGGGTGAGATCGCCGCGGACCTGGGTCTCGCCTACGCCCTCGCGGGGCGGGTCGACGATGCGCTGCCGGTGCTCGAGTTCGCGCGGCAGGAAGCGGCGAGCGCCGGGCTGCGGTTCACCTATTCCCGCCAGCACGCCCAGATCGGCGCGGCGTATCTCCTGGCGGGCCGGCTCGACGAGGCCGCCGCGCATGCCGCGACGGCGCTCGAGGCGGCATGCGCTCAGAAGCAGCGCGGTCAGGAGGTCGGGGCGCTCTGCCTATCGGCCGAGATCGCCGCCCGTGGCCCCGAGAAAGAGCGGGCGGAGGCCGAGTACGAGCGAGCGCGCAGCCTCGCCTCGGAGATCGGCATGCGGCCGCTCGTGGCTCACTGCCACCTCGGCCTGGGCCGGCTCTACCGGCACGTCGGCCGACGGCCGGAAGCGCAAAGCCACTTTCGCACTGCGACCGCGATGTACCGCGAGATGGACATGCAGCGCTGGCTGCGTGAGGTGGAGGGTGCGGAGTAGAACTGGCAGCGGGTCAACTCGACGTCCACGCCGCTAGACGGGCGGCTTAGGAGCGCGGCGCGAAGGGCGCGGTGAGCTCACGCAGATCGCTGACGGTCTCCACGCGATCGACGATCTTTACGAGCTCGCGGGCGTGATCGTCGCCGAGGGCCGGCGCAGCCAGTGAGACGAACTTCTCCACCACCTCGGCGGCCGACACCGGGTCCTCGAAGTCACCGCGCACCACGCTGGTGACGCCGGTGAGCACGCGGCCGCCCTTCAGCCGGACCTCGACGCGCGCGGTCGGATGATCGGCGCGGCGAGGTGACATGTCGGGGTCGCCCCGCACCTCCACCCGCGCGGCCAGGTCGCGGATGCGCGGGTCGCCGAGGGCGGGCGGGACGAACGCCGAGACGTCCGCGCGCCCAAGCACCAGGGCGGCCGCCACCGCGTACGGGATCGAGAACTTGGCGCCCAGCATCGACGAGGGCGCGGCTCCGCCCATGCGCGGGCCGAACGGGATCGTGGTGACGATCACCCGCTCGACCTCGTCGGCGCGGACCTCGCCGGCCTTGACCATGGCCAGCAGGGAGTCGAGGGCGAAATGGTTGTAGCGGCAGCAGGCATAGAGCTTGAAATAGTTCTGCTGAATGCGGAGCAAGCCCCCGAGGCCGTCGAGCGCGCGCTCGGGTTCGAAACGATCGGCGAGGATCGTGCCGTAGACGTCGCTCGGCGCGTCGGGGAGCCCGGTGAAGCCTGCGCGGTGGAGATCGACGGCCAGGATGCCGTCGAGCCCCGAGCGACCGGGATAGGCGTTGCGGATCGTCACGCCCTCGAGCGCGGTGGTCCACGTGTTGGCCGGGCTCATGCTGGCCGAGAGGTTGATGATCGCCCGGACCCCGGCCGCGTCGAGGCCGGCCAGCTTGGCTATCGCCACCGCGGTGCCGATCGTACCCCACGTGCCGTGCGAGTGCACGTTGGGCCGCGGCGTGGTCGCGGTGCCGAGGCGCGAGCAGATCTCGTAGCCGGCGACGATCGCCTCGAGCAGGCGTCGCCCGTCGGCGCCCGTGTCCTCCGCCACCGCCAGCGCGGCGGGGATCACGTGGATGGCGGGATGACCGCCGCCGAGGCGGCTGCCCTCGTCGACCTCGAGGGCCACGCCCGCGGTGGCGTTGGCGAACGTGGCCAGCAGCGGATCCACGCGCCCGCCGTGACCCACCAGGGTCGCACCGGCCCGCGATCTGCGCGCGGCCATGGCCTCGGCGAGCCGGCGATTCTCGGGCTGCACGCTCCCGACCGCCATCGCCCCGATGGTGTCGAGGAGCACGAGCCGTGCGGCGGCCATCGCCTCCTCACCGAGGCGGTCGAGGCGTACCTCCTCGACGAAGCGCGCGAGGCGATCGAGATAGTCCGCCATCGCTCCTAGCCGGCGATACCGCCGATGGGAGCGACCGGCCCGGTGCGGACCAGGAACTGCCCGTAGCCCGGCTTCTGCTCGAGACGGCCCTGGTTCAGCAAGACCTGGCCGCGCAGCACCGTCATCCACGGCCGGCCCTTCGACTTCCAGCCCTCGTAGAGCGTCCAGCCGGCCACGCCGTGATGATCAGCCACTGTGATGGTCCCGTCCGCATCGGGATCGATGATGGTCAGATCCGCGTCCGCTCCCACCCGGATGGCGCCCTTTCGAGGGTAGAGCCCGAAGATCCGGGCGGGATTCTCCGCCATCACCCGGGCCAGCCATGTGACCGGCAGGCCGCGCTTGACCACGCCCTCGCTCCACATGAGCGGGACCAGGGTCTCGATGGACGGGCTCCCGAACGGAATCGCGTTGCCCTTGTCGTCCACGAAGATGTTCTTCCAGCCCGGCTCCTTCAGCGCCTTGCGGCGCGGCGAGTGATCGCTGGCCACGGTGGCGATGTAGCCCGCGCGGCTGCCGCCCCAGAGGGCCTCACCGTCGCCGCCACCCACTGGCCGCAGCGGAGGCCCAATCTTGGCCAGCGGCCCCCACGCCTCCATCTCCTTCTCGGTGAGCAACATGTACTGTGGGCACGTCTCGGTCCACACCCGCTGCCCGCGAGCCTGCGCGGCCTTGATCCGCTCCAGCCCGCCCTTCGTCGACAGGTGAACGACGTAGACCGGGCACTTGGTCATCTCGCCGATGAGGATCGCGCGATTGATCGCCTCCTCCTCGGTCCACGGCGGACACGTCGCCGGGAAGTCGGTCGGCTTCACGTGGCCCGCCGCGATCGACTTGTTCTCGAGGTGGTACAGGATGTCGCCGTTCTCGCAATGCAGCTGGCAGACGCCGCCCAGGGCCGCGATGCGCTCCATGACCTGCGCGATGAACTCGTCCGAGCACATGCGGTTCGGTCGCCGCTTATAGGTCATGAAGATCTTGAACGAGGTGACACCCTGCTCGAACGCCTCGGCCAGCCCGTCCAGGATGTAGGGCTGATTGTTCAGGATGAAGTGGAAGCCGAAATCGATCACCGACTGCTGCGAGGCCTCGTCGCGCAGCCGCTTGAGGGCCTGCGGCAGGGTCTCGCGCGCCTGATCGTCGTACTCGACGAACGAGAGCACGGTGGTGAGCCCGGCGTGGGCGGCGGCCACCGGCCCGGTGTGCCAGTCGTCGTAGACTGCCCCGAGGTGCACGTGGCAGTCGATCAGGCCGGGCAGCACGTACTTCTCGGTGGCGTCGATGGTGCGCTCGGCCGGCGGCAGCATCGACTCCGCCCCCAGGGCCACGATCTTGCCGCCGCTCACCGCCACCGCGGTCTCCAGCACCTCGGTCGGCGTGACGACGCGCCCGCCGCGAACGATCAAGTCGACGTGCTTCGCGACGGCGGGGCTCACCGTGAGACGCCTTTCTTGCTCGGCTGGGTCAGCAGGCCATAGTGCTCGGGATGGCGGCGGCCGAGGAAGTCCCAGCGCTTGCGGGCCGGGACCATCTGGTCGAGGTAGATCCGAGCCGCGATCAGTTCGTCGCCGGTGGTGGCGGCCTTGGCGACCACCTGCCCCATCGGATTCACGATGCACGAGCCGCCAATCAGCTCCATGCCGTCCTCGACGCCGGCCTTGGCGATGCCGACCACGAACAGGTTGTTCTGGTAGGCGCCGGCCCGCAGGCACAGCTCATTGAGATCGAGCGCCAGCGGCGACAGCGGCGTGTTGTAGCCGATCAGCACG
>DATFWA010000114.1:0-5424 GCA_035259825.1 Candidatus Methylomirabilota bacterium
GCGGCCGCCGGTGACTGCCTCCAGCGTGCGCGCCAGCGCGGGATCACGCTGGACGAGGGCGGTGATCTGGGCGGTGTACTCCTCCACCAGCAGGGCCTCCAGGTCGGCCCGGCGGCGCGCCTGGCGCCGCTTCTCCAGCGCCCCGGCCTGCTCGAGCACGGTCCGATGGCGCCGGATCTGCTGCAGCAGAGCATCCATACCGACGTCGTTGACCGCCTGCGCGGCCAGCACCGGCACCTCCCAGTCCACGTCGCGCGGCTGGGCGCTGCTCGTGTAGTGCAGGTGCACGCTGAACTTCAGCTCGGCCATCAGGGCGTGGGCGCCGTCGCGATCGGCTTTGTTGACCACGAAGATGTCGGCCACCTCCATGAGGCCGGCCTTCATCGCCTGGACCGAGTCGCCGGACTCCGGCACGAGGGCGACCACGGTGGTGTCGGCCTGACGGACGATGTCCAGCTCGGTCTGGCCCACTCCGACGGTCTCGATGATGATCCACGGGAAGTCGAAGGCGTCCATCAGCTTGATCACGTCGCCGGTGGCGCGGGCGAGCCCGCCGAGGCTACCTCGCGTGGCCATGCTGCGGATGAAGACGTCGGGATCGAGCGTGTGGGTCTGCATGCGGATGCGGTCGCCCAGCACCGCGCCGCCGGTGAACGGGCTCGACGGATCCACCGCGATGATACCCACCGGCTGCTGCTCCGCGCGCAGGAGACTCGTGACCCGATCCACCAGCGTGGACTTGCCGGCGCCCGGCGGCCCGGTGATCCCGAGCACGTAGGCCCGCCCGGTTCGCTCGTGGATCGCCTGCATGATCGCGGGCACCTCGGCCGAGCGGTTCTCGACTCTGGTGATCAGGCGCGCCAGGGCCAGGCGGTCTCCGTCGAGCATCCGGCGGACGAGGTCGGACACGGAGCGCGGCGAAGGGCTCAGGAGCCGGGCCGCCGCGGCGCGGCGGATTCGGAGGGCTCCGCGCTGAGGCGGGCCTCCATCACCAGCGCGTCCTCGCCGGTGTCGAAGTAGTAGCCCTTGCGCCGGCCGATCACGCGAAAGCCGAAGCGCTCGTAGAGCTGCAGGGCTTCTGCGTTGGTGGGCCGCACCTCGAGGAACGCGAGATCGACGCCGCGCCGCCGCGCGTCCTCGAGGACCGCTCCCAGCAGCATGCGTCCGACGCCCCGTCGACGCAGCTCCGGATGCGTGGCCAGGTTGGTCACGTGGATCTCGTGGCCGATCTCCCACAGGCAGAGATAGCCGGCGAGCCGGCGGCCGCAGCGGGCCACCGAGCAGCGAGCCACGCGATTCTGGGTCAGCTCGTAGCGGAAGGCACCGCGCGACCACGGGGTCTGGAACGAGGCGCGCTCGATGACCAAGACGTCGTCGAGGTCCTCGAGCGTCATGGGCTCGAGCGTCACCGTGTCGCCGTGGAGCGGCTGCGCCATCGGTCTCTCGTCACGCATGACGGGCCTGGAGCTCGGCCTCCGACGGACGCAGGTAGAGCGGAACGAGCTGCTCGGCCGAGATGCCGGCTCCGGCGGCGAGCATGGCGTGGCCGAGCGCGCCCACCACCGCGGGCGAAGGCAGCGAGTGGATCGGATCGGCCTCGCGCACGCCCTCGCCGAGGTGGCTCAGATACGGCCGGCACGCGGCGACTCCGTCGCCGAGGACGATCACCGGCTCGGTGAGCCGCGCCGCCGCGGCGGCGGGTGGCAGCGCGAGGTAGTCCCACTCGCGCTCCATGCCGCGGGCCGTCCAGCGGTAGCGCGAGCAGTACACCTCGTTCTTCCGCGCGTCGAGGAGCGAGCACACCGGCGCGTCCGCGAACGGCAGCGTGGCCGCGAGGGCGTCGAGGGTGGGCACCGGGGCCACCGGCACCTCGAGGGCGAGGGCCAAACCCTTGGCGGTGGCCGCGCCCACGCGCAGGCCGGTGAACGACCCGGGACCGATGGACACCGCGAGGCCGTCCAGGCTCGCCGGCTCCCAGCCGCAGTCCTGCAGCAGCCGGTCGACGATGAGCATGAGCCGCTCGGAGTGCGTGAGCGCGATGTTGAGACGGCTCTCCCCGACCAGGCGCCCGTCGTCGAGCAGCGCGGCGCCGCCCGCGAGCGTGGCGGTCTCGAGCGCGAGCAGTCTCATGCGCGGAAGTCTAGCACGCCCGTCACGGCCCATCTTTCGAGTTGACACGCCGCGCGCCGGCCCTCATCCTAAAACGCTGATGGCCCCGCCCCCGAGGCAATCCGACAGCCAGATGGACGCCGAGGTCCGAGAGAAGATCCACCTCGAGATCCTCAAGCGCACCGGGGCCTATCACGCGAACGACCACGTCCTGCTCCCCTCCGGCCACCACACCAGCGAGTACATCGAGAAGACGCTGGTCACTACCGAGGCCTCGTTCACCGAGGGGCTCGGCGCGGTCATCGCCAAGCACTTCGCGCAGTGGCCCATCGACGTGGTGCTGTCGACCGGCCCCGGCGCGCTGATCCTCTCCCACTGCGTGGCCCGCGCGCATCCCTCGCGTCCCACCCTGGCCTACGGCACCAAGGGCGTGAGCGCGGGGAAGCGACGCGTGACCCTGCCGGTCGAGTTCCAGCGCTTCATCCGCGCGGGCACCAAGGTGCTGATCGTGGAGGACCTGGTGTCCTCGGGCACGACCGTGCGGCTACTGTCGCAGCTCGTGGAGAGCCTGGGCGGCCAGGTCATCGGCATCGGGGCACTCTGGCGCCGCACCAAGAAGGGCGAGGTCGACGGCAAGGAGATCTTCAGCCTGGTGAGCCGCGATTTCCCGACCTACGCGGCCGAGACCTGTCCGCTCTGCAAGAAGGGCGTTCCGCTGAACCAGGAGTACGTGAAGCGGCGCGAGCACCGCAAGCCGTCCTCCGCGCACGAGAAGTCCTAGCCCCCGCCCCCAAGATATGGGGGCTCACCGGCGCCAATGACCCCGTATGCGGTATTTTGTCCTTGACACGTTTTTGACGCTCCCCTAGAGTCCGGACCAGGATCGACCGCGGGACGCGCGGGGATCGGGAGGGGGGTGACACGATGGCGAAGAAGAAGGCCGCGAAGAAGAAAAAGAAGAAGTAGCGCGCCACTCGTGGCGCTCGGCCCTGTCGGCCCCATCCCGGCAGGGCCGTTCCATCTCCGACACGTGTTCCCCCGACCGGCTCCGTGACCCATCGAGACGCCTACGCGCTGCTCCTCGTGGTGGCCCTCATCTGGGCCGGCAACTTCCCGCTCGCCAAGCTTGGTCTGGCCGAGATCGGGCCGATGACGCTCGCGGCCACGCGGGCACTCATCGCGGCGCCCCTGCTCGTGCTCGCCTCGCGGCTGCTGGAAGGTCCGCTGCCCCCGCTCGCGCGCCGGGATCTGACCGCGGTGATCGTGCTGGCGGTCACCGGCTTCGTGGGCAACTCCACCCTCTGGTACGTCGGCATGCGCTTCACCACGCCCGCCAACGCGGGCATTCTCGGCGCCGCGGCGCCGGTGGTGGTGGCGCTGGCCGCGGCGGCGTGGCTCCGCGAGCGCCTATCCCAGACCAACCTGGCCGGGATCGTCCTGACCACGCTCGCGGTGATGCTCACGGTAGCCCGCGGCTCGATCGAGATCCTGCTCACCCTGTCGGTCAACCGGGGCGATCTCATCATCCTCGCCTCGCAGCTGCTCTGGGTGATCTACACGCTCTACAGCCGCGCCAACCTCTCCACTTTCTCGCCGCTCCAGATGCTCGCGGGCGCCCACGTGGTGGCGGCCGGCCTGCTCTTCCCGCTCGCGCTGCTCGAGCGGCCGTGGCAGGGCTTCGCGTCCGCTTCCTGGGTCGTCTTCGTGGTCATCCTCTACAGCGCGTTGCTGGGCACTCCGGCCCACATCGCGTTCTATCAGGCGGTGCGCACGGTGGGACCGGGACGGGCAGCGGTGTTCATGAACCTGATGCCGTTCCTGGTGCTGGTGCTGTCATGGCTGCTGCTGGGCGAGAGCATCCGCTGGTACCACGTGGTGGGCGCCTGCGGGGTGATCGCCGGCGTCGTCCTGACAACCAGACGCTGACGTTGAGGCTACCGCTTTGCCGCGGCCTTCGGCGCCTTCGCCGACACCGGCTTCGCCGGTTTGTCGTCCTTGATGAGATGCTTCACTTCGTCCATGAACTGGGAGATGTCCTTGAACTGCCGGTACACGGACGCGAACCGCACGTAGGCCACCTGGTCCAGCTTCTGCAAGTGCTCCATCACGATCTCGCCCAGCTCGAGGCTCGTGATCTCCTTCTCGGCCCTGTCGTGCAGCTTGGCCTCGATGTCGGCGACCACGTCGTCCACCGCCTGCACACCCACCGAGCGCTTCTCGCACGACTTGAGGATGGAGCCGCGCAGCTTCTGGCGGTCGAACGGCTCACGCCGGCCGTCGCGCTTGACCACGTGGGGCAGCACGTCCTCGATGTACTCGTAGGTCGTGTAGCGCCGGTGGCACTTGAGACAGGCGCGGCGCCGGCGGATGAACTCCCCGTCCCGGCCGACCCGCGAGTCCACCACTCGGTCCTCGGTGTGGCCGCAAAACGGGCACTTCACTTCAGGCGCTCCGGGTAGAGCGGGAACTGGGTGGTCAGCTCCTGCACCTGGCCCCTCACCGCGGCCTCGGTCGCGCCGTCGCCGACGTGGCTGAGCACCCGGTCGATGAACTCCGCGATCCGCGCCATCTCGGGCTCCTTCATACCGCGGGTAGTGACGGCCGGGGTGCCGATGCGGATGCCGCTGGTGACCATGGGCCCCTTGGTGTCGAAGGGGATGCCGTTCTTGTTGACGGTGATCCAGGCGCGGTCGAGCGCCTCCTGCGCGTCCTTGCCGGTGACGTTGCGGGCGGTGAGGTCTACCAGGATCAGGTGCGTGTCGGTGCCGCCGGAGACCAGCCGGAAGCCCCGGGCCGCCAGCGCGTCGGCCAGCGCCTTGGCGTTCTTCACGATCTGGGCCTGGTAGGCGCGCCACTCGGGCGTCTGCGCCTCGCGGAAGGCCACCGCCTTCGCGGCGATCACGTGCATCAGCGGACCGCCCTGGATGCCGGGCAGCACCGTGCGGTCCAGGTCCTTCGCGTACTGGGCGCGGCACATCACCATGCCCCCGCGGGGCCCGCGCAGGGTCTTGTGCGTGGTCGTGGTGACGAAGTCGGCGTAGGGCACAGGCGATGGATGCAGGCCCGCGGCGACGAGGCCGGCCGGATGCGCGATGTCGGCCATGAAGGCCGCGCCTACCTCGTCGGCGATCTCGCGGAACGGCTTGAACTCGATCGCGCGCGGGAAGGCGGAGCCGCCCGCGATGATCAGGCGAGGCCGGTGCTGCCGCGCCAGCTCGCGTACCTGGTCCATGTCGATCCGCTCGGTGTCCTTCGTGACGCCGTAGGGGATGATCTTGTAGAAGCGGCCCGAGAAGTTCATCGGGCTGCCGGCGG
>DATFWA010000115.1:0-2001 GCA_035259825.1 Candidatus Methylomirabilota bacterium
GTGCAGGCCCCGCTGGTCTACGAGGAAAAGGACGAGCGCTTCGACCTGGGCGCGCGGCGCTCGGCGAGCAAGGCGTATATCCTCCTCACCATCGGAAGCCACACCGCCTCCGAGGTTCGCTATCTCCCCGCCGACCGCCCCGGCGATCCCTTCCGCCTGATCGCCGCGCGCGAGACGAATCACGAGTACTACGTCGAGCACCACGGGGACCGGTTCTTCATCCGCACCAATCAGAACGCCCCCAACTTCCGGCTGGTGTCGGCGCCGGTCACGGACCCGGGCCCGTCGCACTGGCAGGAAGTCGTCCCGCACCGCACGGACGTCATGCTGACCGGGCTCACCATGTTTGCCAACCACTACGTGCTGGGGGAGCGCGAGGGCGGTCTGCCCCAGCTCCGCATCACCGAGTTCCGCGGCGGCGCCTCTCACCGGATGGCCTTCCCCGAGCCGGTGTACTCGGCGGGGTTCGGCGTCAACGCCGAGTACGAGACCGGGACCTTCCGCTACACGTACCAGTCGTTCGTGACTCCGAGCTCCGTGTACGACTACGACATGGAGACGCGGAAGGCGACGCTCCTCAAGCAGACCGAGGTGCTCGGCGGCTACGATCCGTCCCGGTACGAGTCGCAGCGGCTGTGGGCGACCGCCAAGGACGGCACGCGCATCCCGATCTCGCTCGTCTACCGCAAGGGGACCCCGCGCGACGGCAGCGCCCCGATGCTGCTCTACGGCTACGGCTCGTACGGATCGTCCCAGGGCGCCACCTTCAGCTCCAACCGCTTCAGCCTGATCGACCGCGGCGTGGTGTTCGCAATCGCCCACATCCGAGGCGGCGGCGAGATGGGCAAGGCGTGGCACGACCAGGGCCGCATGATGCACAAGAAGAACACCTTCACCGACTTCATCGCCGCGGCCGAGCACCTGGTCGCCGAGAAGTACACCTCGCGCGATCGGCTGGTCATCCAGGGCGGCAGCGCGGGCGGGCTGCTGATGGGCGCGGTGGTCAACATGCGGCCCGATCTCTTCCGGGCGGTGGTTGCCGAGGTGCCGTTCGTGGACGTCATCAACACCATGAGCGATGCCTCGCTCCCGCTCACGGTCGGCGAGTTCGAGGAGTGGGGCAATCCCCAGATCAAGGCGGAATACGACTACATGAAGTCCTACTGCCCCTACACGAACACCGCCGCGAAGGCCTACCCGGTCATGCTGGTCAAGACCTCGCTCAACGACAGCCAGGTCATGTACTGGGAGCCGGCCAAGTGGGTGGCGAAGCTGCGCTCGGTCAAGACCGATCGCCACCCGCTGCTGTTCAAGGTCAACATGGGCGCCGGCCACGGCGGCTCGTCGGGACGCTACGACGCGCTGCACGAGGTGGCGTTCAACTACGCCTTCATCCTGAGCCAGTTCGCGATCCGCAGTTGAACGAGCGCGCCCGGCCGGAACCTCCGAGTACGGAGCCCGACCGGGCGCTGCGTTCCGAGTGCCGGGCGCTGGTGGCCGCACTCCGGCGGCATTCGACGCTGGCGGCGCTCCATGCCTCCCCCGAGTGGCCCGCGCTCGCGCCGCGGCTCGCCGCGCTGCTGGCGACCATCCGCCGCGTGGGACCGGACCGCGCGCCCGCGCCCGCGCGCGACGCCGGGAAGCTCCGTGCCGTGCACTGGAACATCGAGCACGGCAACCGATACGCGATGGTGGAAGGGGCGCTGCGCGAACATCCGGCGCTGTCCGATGCCGACCTCGTCACGCTCAACGAGGTGGACCTCGGCATGGCGCGCGCCGGCAACCGCGACGTGGCCACGGACCTGGCGCGGGCGCTCGGGCTCCACGGGGTATGGGCGCCGCTCTTTCTCGAGACCACGCACGGCCGCCACGACGACGCGCACGCGGCCGCCGGGCGCGAGAACCAGGAGTCGCTGTTCGGGATGGCGTTGCTCTCACGGTGGCCGATCACCGCGGCGCGCATCGCGGTGCTCCCGAGTCCGCACCGGTTCCAGTTCGACA
>DATFWA010000116.1:0-12203 GCA_035259825.1 Candidatus Methylomirabilota bacterium
TGGAAGGGTGACACCTGGAAGACGGGCGGCGTGTCGGTCTGGATCACCGGCACCTACGATCCCGCGCTCAACATCACCTACTGGGGCACCGGCAACGCGGCGCAGTGGATCGGAGACCAGCGCCCCGGTGACAACCTCTACTCGGCCTCGGTGATGGGTCTCGACGCCGACACCGGCAAGCTGCGCGGCTTTCACCAGTACCACTGGAACGACTCGTGGGACTGGGACGAGGTCTCGGCGCCGATCCTCATCGACGTCAAGCGCGGGGACCGCACGGTGAAGGCCCTCGTGCATCCCGCCCGCAACGGCTATCTCTGGGTGCTCGAGCGGCGCGCCGACGCCATCGGCTTCGTGGACGCCGCGCCCTACGTCAACCAGACCGCGTTCAAGAGCATCGATCCGCGCACTGGTCGACCCACGTACGACGAGAGCAAGAAGCCGGTCACCGGCAAGAAGGTTGGGTTCTGCCCGTCCCTGTGGGGCGGGAAGGACTGGGTGCCCGCGGCCTACAGTCCCAAGACGAACCTGCTCTACATCCCGGCCAACGAGAACCTGTGCGGCTCACTCCTGGGCGCCGAGCAGAAGTACGAGCCGGGCAAGCTGTGGCTCGGCTCCGAGATCAAGGACATCGGCTTGGACGTCCGGCAGGGCTCGGCCCACATCGGCGAGATCCAGGCCTGGGACATGAATACGCGCCAGAAGGTCTGGACCCGCACGTTCGAGTCGCACAACTGGGGCCCGGTGCTAGCCACCGGCGGCGGGCTCGTCTTCGCGGGCGGCACCAACGACCGCTACTTCCGCGCGTTCGACGCCAAGAGCGGCGAGCTCGTGTGGCAGTGGCGGACCAACTCCGGCATCACCGCGGTGCCCAGCTCCTACTCGGTGGACGGCGTGCAGTACATCGCGGTCCAGTCGGGCTGGGGCGTCGACGCGCAGCGGATGCAGGACTCGCTCGACACCGCCCGCGGCACCAAGACCGATGTGCCGCAGGGCGGCGTCATCTGGGTCTTCGCGGTGAAGAAGTAGCCGCATCCGGCCCGGGCAGGTGCCCGGGCCGAGGTCCTGGGCCGAGGGATGCGTGACGTGGCTCGCGCCGGTCGTGCTGGCCGGGCTCGTCATGCTCCCTCGGCTCGCCTCACCGCAGTTCGGGTTCCTCGACGACGGTCTGACGCTCGAGACCGGCCGCACGGTGAGCGGCCGATGGAACGCCGTCCTTCACCTCAATCCCGAGACGGGCCGGTTCGTCCCGGCCTACTGGCTCGTGTACTCAGCGATCGCCATGGTCGGCGGCGTGCGGCCGCTGGCCTTCTTCATGTTCAACGCGGTGATCCTGGCCGCTCTGCTCGCCATCCTCGCGCGGCTCGTGCGGCGAAGCGCGGCAACCCGGCTGCAGGCCACAATCGCAATGGTACTGTTCGCTGGGTGCGGGCCGACGATCGAGAGCTTCTACACGCTCTCCAAGCCCGAGCCACTGCAGCTGCTGTGGATGGCCGGCGCACTGCTGGCGACCGCCGCCGCGATCGATGCGACGCCCGGGCGGCGCGCGGGACTGATCGCTCTGGCGGCCAGCCTCTCGCTCTTCGCATACGCCACGAAGGAGACGAGCGTCGTCCTCATCCCCATCGCCCTCGCCTGGCTCGCGATCGAATGGGCGCGCGGGGGGCCGCGACGCTTCACCGTGACCTATATCGCGATCAACGTGGCGGCCGCCGTCGCGTTCCTGGTACTCCGGGCGCACTACGCGCAGCTCGGCCTTTCCGAGGGCTCGTACACCCGCGCGTACACGCCGGAGTGGCGCGTGATGGGCCCCGCGCTGTTCCGCATCGCCGCGTGGCTGCTCCGCGACTTCGCCTTTCTCCTACCGTTGCTGGTGTTCGTCGCGGTCGGGCGGCCTCGCCCGCGCCGGGGATGGAGCCGGCCCGCATGGTACGCAGGCGCGTGGATGGCGGGCTGGCTCGCCGTGTTCCTGCCGTGGCCGGCCACGTTCGAGTACTACCTGCTCCCGTTCGCGTTCGGGGCCTCGGCGGCCGCCGGCATGGCGGCCGGCGCTGGCTGGGCCGCGCGCCGTCGGTCTCAACCGGCGGCGGGCCGGCGACTGGCGTGGTCGGCGCTCGTGGCCGCTGGACTGGTCTGGGTGATGACGGTGGTCAACGCGGGGGCCGACGCCAGGGTCCAGCTGACGGTGGACCGCGCCAATGCCGCGCTCGTGGATTTCCTGGCCGGCCTGCCCGCCGGGAGCCGAGTCCTCCTGAACACCGTGATGAACGAGTACCACCTCGAGCTGCCGAGGCATCTGGTGGAGATCAAGGGCCGCCCCGACATCGTGGTCGAGCCGCCACGTCGCGCGGGATCCGATGCCTGGCCGTCGGCCGATCTGTTCGTGATCACCGCGGAGCTTGCGAACCGGCCGTCTCCCACTGTGCGGCTCGCCCTCGACGAGCCCGGCGTCGCGCGCGACCGGGCGCGGCTCGGCCGGCTCCTGATCGGGCCGTCCGTGCCGGTGTACCATGAGGTGCTACAGGCGCGTCTCGTCGAGCTGGGCATCCATCGATGGCTCTGCCTGGTCACGGTGCTCCCGTTCATCGATCCGACCTTCTGTCCGGGCGATCGCCCCGTGCTCGATCGGAGGCTCTTCACCTATGGCTGGCAGGTGCACCATCTGATGCGATCGCCGTCGAGTCCCGAGAGGACCAGACCATGACCGGTGACGGCCATCGCCTCGCGATCGATATCATCGTCCCGCTCTACAACGAAGAGTCCATCGTGGCCGACTTCCACCGCCAGCTGATGGCGGTCGTGACGCCGCTGCGACGCGAGTGCGATGTCCGGATCTGCTACGTCAACGACGGCTCGGTGGACAAGACGGGAGCCGAGCTGGCCAAGCTGGCCGCCGACGACCCGGACGTGACGGTGCTGGAGCTGAGCCGCAACTTCGGCCATCAGGCTGCGCTCACCGCCGGGCTCGACCGCGCGCGGGGCGACGCGGCGGTGACCCTCGACGGCGACGGCCAGCATCCGCCCGAGCTGATCGCCGACATGGTCGCGCTGTACCGTGCCGGCTACGAGGTGGTGCTGACCCAGCGAGTGGCCGGCCCCGAGCCTCGATGGAAGCGCTGGAGCTCGACCGGGTTCTACCGGCTCCTGCGCGGGATCGGCGAGACGCAGATGACCTCCGGCTCGGCCGACTACCGGCTCGTCTCCCGGCCGGTGCTCGACGCCCTCCGGCAGATGCGCGAGTATCACCGCTTCCTTCGGGGCATGGTGGCCTGGGCCGGATACCGGACGGTGGTCCTCCCCTACGCGGAGCGCGCGCGGATCGGCGGCCGGCCGAGCTACTCCCTGCGCGCGCGGGCGCGCTTGGCCGCCAACGCCACGTTCTCGTTCTCGCTGGCTCCGCTGAAGCTGGCGCTGGTGGTGGGCGTCGGCTTCCTGCTCCTGGCCGGCGCCGAGGCGGTCTACGTCCTCAGCTTCTGGATCACCGGGCGGCAGCACCGGCTCGTACCGGGCTGGTCCTCGCTCATGTTCATGATGCTGATCGTGGGCGCGGCCCTCATGATCGCGGTCGGGCTGGTCGGCGTCTACGTCGGCTACATCTTCCAGGAGGTGAAGCGTCGACCGGTGTACCTCATGCGCGATCCCGAGCGCGGCGAGGACGATCCGCCCGAACGTCCTACCCCTTGACCGCCCCCGCGGTCAGGCCCTGCACCATGTACTTGTGCAGGTAGATGTACACGACGATCACCGGCAGAGACGCGAGCGCGGCCGCGGCCATGAGCTGGCCCCAGAACGCGAAGTCCGAGACCACGAACTCGGAGAGTCCCACCGGCAGGGTCTTCAGGCTGTCGTCCGCGATGAAGATCAGGGCGTAGAGGAACTCGTTCCACGACAGCGTGAAGCAGAACAGCCCGGCCGCGAGGAGACCCGGCGCGGCCAGCGGCAGCACGACGTGCACCAGCGCCTGCACGCGGGTGGCGCCGTCGACGAGTGCGGCCTCTTCCAGCTGGCGGGGAATCGAGCGGAAGAAGCCCATGAGCAGCCAGGTCACGAACGGGACCAGGAACGTCGGGTACGCGAGGATCAGGGTGCCCAGCGAGTCGGTGTAGCCGATCTTGATGAAGGTCTGGTAGAGCGGGATGAACATCAGTCCGGGCGGCACCAGATAGGTGACGAGGACGACGGCGCCGAGGGTGCGGCGGCCGGGAAAGCGCAGGCGGGTCAGCGCGTAGGCGCCCGCGGTGCCGATCAGCAGCGAGAGTAGGGTGCTGGCGGTGGCAGTGATCGCGCTGTTCCGGAACCACAGCGCGAAGCGGCTCTCCTCGAAGAGGTAGAGGTAGTTCTCGATCGTGAACGGCTCCGGTGCGTAGACGTTCTGGGAGAGCAGAATCTGGCGGCCGGTCTTGAAGGAGGTCACCACGATCCAGTACATCGGCACGAAGACGATCGCGAGGATGAGGGCGAGCACCGCCCAGCGGACGAGAGTGGCCAGGCGCACGTTCACTCCTCCTCCCGGTGGAGGTAGCGCACCACCCCGACGATGAGCAGAGCCACCAGGGGCAGCGAGGCCATCGACGCGGCCATGGCCACGCCCCACCGCTGCGACATGATGCCCAGCTCGTAGCTGTAGGTGGCGAAGATGTGGGTGGCCGCGCCCGGTCCACCACGCGTCATGATGAACACGATGTTGAAGTCGTTCAGGGTCACGATGGTGCTGAGCAGGGTGACCACCGCCACCACGCTCTTGATGCTCGGCAGGGTGATGCGCCAGAACTTCTGCCAGCTGCCCGCGCCGTCCACGTCGGCGGCGTCGTAGAGCTCCTGCGGCACCGTCTGGAGCGCGGCCAGGAACGACACCCCGAAGAACGGAAAGCCCCGCCAGATGTTGGCCATGACCACCGAGAGCATGGCCAGGCTCGGATCGCCCAGCCAATGCACGCCGCTCTTGACCACGCCCACGTCGATCAAGGTCACGTTGACCAGGCCCCGGAAGAGATCGAGCAGCCACTTCCAGGTGAGCGCGATGACCACCGTCGGGATGATCCAGGGCAGGAGCAGGATGCCGCGGATGAACTGGTTCCCACGTACCACCTGGTGTAAGGCCAGCGCCATGGCCATGCCGATGACCAGCTTGACCGCGATCGAGGCCACCGTGAACACCGCGCTGTTCCAGGCCACGATGCGGAAGCGGCCGCTGTCCAGGAGGTTGGCGTAGTTCCGCAGCCCGACGAAGTGCGCCGGATAGCCGACGATCTTCTCGGTGAGGCTCAGGTAGATGGCGCTAAGGAAGGGATAGGCGACCAGGGCGGCCAGGAAGATCGCCACCGGGGCAATCATGGTGTAACCCAGCAATTGCTCCCGGTGGCGATCGGTCAGCACGTGGTCACTTCACCGGCAGGCGATCGTAGATCTCCTTGATCCGCTTGTTGGCCTCGTCGACGGCCGCCTCCGGCGTCACCTTGTCCACGATCACCTGCGTGATCATGTCGGTCAGCACGTTGCTCGAGACCACCTCGGCGGCTGCGGGCGTGGTGGGACCCGGCCAGCCCACCGGATGGCCCAGCTTCACCGTCTCCACGATGGTCTTGCCATTCGGCGTGTTCCAGTACGGGTCGTCGAGCGGCCGGGCGAACAGCGGCACCGCCTGCTGGAACGAGCCGGTCATGTACTTCATCCACTGCGTCCGCGACATGATGCAGCCCACCACCGCCTTCGCTTCCTTCTGCTGCTTGCCGTCGACCGGCACGCCCCAGTTCATCACGAAGGTCAGGGCCAGGTTGCGCCCGGCCGGGCCCTTGGGCATGAGCTTGATCGCGGTGTCCTTCTGCAGGGGATGCTTGTTCGACTCCTCCTGGAACAGGATGCTCGGGCCGTTCGGGGTGAAGGTGATCTTGCCGGCCATGAATGACTCGTTGTTGGTCGAGCCGGACCACGAGAGATAGTCGAACGCGGCGGTCTTGTCCACGAGGTAGGCGGAGGTGACCACCTTCAGCGCCTGCACCGCCGGGCCCTTGGGAATGCCGGTGAACTTGCCGCTCTTGTCCACCCACGCCGCCCCGTAGCTCCAGAGCAGGCTCATGGCCGGGTCGTAGCCGTCACCCGTCCGGTTCCACGGGAATCCGTTGGGGAAGTCGTGGATGCCCGCCTGCTTCACCTTCTGGGAGATCTGCTGGATCGCCTCCCAGGTATCCGGGGGCTCGGCGCCGATCTTCTCGAGGATGTCCTTGCGGTAGAAGAGCACGAGCGGGATCCCGTAGTGCGGCACCGCGTAGTACTTCCCGCCGAACTTCACCGCGCCTTCCGCGTTGGCCAGGATCGGCCCCAGCTCCTTGGTGACCCCTCCCACGACGTCCGACATGTCGGAGAGGCGGCCGAGGTTGGCGAGCCGCGCCGGGCCCACCGCGTCCAGCTCGGCGATGTCCGGCAGCGTCTTGGACTCGATGGCCGCCGTGTACTTGGTCCACATGTCGTCGAAGGTGTAGGTCTGGATGGCCAGCTCCATTCCCGCCTTCTTCGCGCACTCCTGGGCATTGGCGTCGAGGATCTTGTCAGCCGGCGGGATGTACGTCTTGAGCCGCCATAGGCTGAGCTTGCCGGCCCCCGCAGTCGGCCCCGGATCGGGGGCCACGAGCGCGACGACGACGATGAGCAGGACGGCGAGCGGGGTGAGCCTTGTCAGCGTTGACATTCGCGCCTCCTCGCGTGCGGGCACGGTGGACGGTCAGCGACCGCCCCGGGTGTAGCATTGCGCTCGCGGAGGTGTCAAGCCGAACGCCACCGCCAGAGGCTCCGGCGGCGGGCGTCTTGGACGGCGCGGACTCTGGGAGCTCTACCGCGGGGTGAACATCGGCACCGGCGGGCCGCCGTCGCTGGGCGTGAAGACGACGCGCACGGGCTGGCCGATCCGGAGCGCGTCGAAGTCGCAGTCCACCAGGCCGGTCATCATCGTCACGCCCTCGTCGAGGGTGACGTAGGCGATCACGTAGGGCGGCGTGGCCCGCCGCATCACGCTGAACGAGTAGATGACGCCGCGCCCCGCCGACTCCTTCCACTCCGTGCGGTCGCTGCCGCAGAAGGGACAGTGCGGGCGCGGGTAGTGATGCGGCCGCCCGCAGGCGATGCATGTCTTCACGAGCAGCTTGCCCTTCGCCGCGGCCTCCCAGAAGGGCGCGGTCTCGGGGCTGGGCGTCGGGGCCGGAATCTTCCGCGTGGTGTCGGCCATGGCTCAGGCTCTCTCCATGATCAGCGTCGCGCTCGCGTGCCGGGTGCCGAGCGAGCCGCCGGTGCCGTGGGCCAGGGCCAGATCGCAGGTCTTCACCTGCACCGCGGGATGCGCCTCGCCGCGCAGCTGACGCACCGCCTCGATCACCTTGGTCATGCCGCCGCGGTTGGCCGGGTGGTTGTTGCAGAGGCCGCCGCCGTCGGTGTTGAACGGCAGCCGCCCCACCCCCGAGATCAGGTTGCCGTCGGAGACGAAGCGGCCGCCCTGCCCCTTGGGGCAGAAGCCCAGGTCCTCCAGCGTGATCAGTACCGTGATGGTGAAGCTGTCGTAGATCGAGACGTACTTGATATCGGCTGGCGTGACGCCCGCGCTTTCGAACGCGGCCGGGCCCGACCAGCGCGCGCCGGTGTAGGTGAGATCCACCTGCCCGCCCATCTGGTGCTTCACCGCCTCGCCCGCGCCGCGCACGGTCACCAGCGGACGCTTCAATCCCCGCGCCACGTCGGGCCGGGCCACGATCACCGCGCCGCCGCCATCGCTGATCACGCAGCAGTCGAGCCGGTGCAGCGGGTCGGAGATCATCGGCGAGCCCACCACGTCGGCCACCGTCACCACGTCGCGCAGCATCGCGTGCGGATTGTGCTGCGCGTGCTGGGAGGCGGCCACCTTGATCCAGGCCAGCTGCTCGCTGGTGGTGCCGAACTCGTGCATGTGGCGCATGGCCGCCATCGCGTACTGGTTCACCACCGTCGGGGAGAACGGGGCCTCGAAAGCCACGTCGGGTGCGGCGGGCCCGTAGTTGCGCGGCGCGGTGCCGGTGGCCATGCCCTCCGCGCGCGGGCGGCCGGCCAGCGTGATCAGGGCCACGTCGCAGCGGCCGGCCGCGATGGCCTCGGCGGCGTGGGCCACGTGCACCACGTATGACGAGCCGCCGGTTTCGGTGGTGTCGATGTGCCGCAGGCGCAGGCCCATGTAGTCGGCCATCGAGAGCCCGCCCAGGCCCGGGGCGTCGCCCGCGCAGAAGTAGCCGTCCACGTCATCCTTGCTGAGCCCGGCGTCGGCGAGCGCGCCCCGAGCGACTTCAGCGTGCAGCTGAGCCAGCGAGATATCGTCGGCCTTCCGGGTGGGATGCTCGAAGACCCCAACGATGCAGGCGCGGTCGCGAATGCTCATGACCGGGCCGCGAGCGCGTCCGGATTGAGCACATTGATCGGCTTGCCTTCGCCGTATGCCACCACCTGGTCGAAGATCGTCTCGAACATCTGCTCGAGGCTGTCACGCTCGACGTAACCCAGATGCGGCACGCAGATGCAGTTGTCCATCGCGAGCAGCGGGTGCTTGGCCCCCAGCACCGGCTCGTCATCGTAGACGTCCACCGCGGCCATGCCCGGCCGGCCCCTGGCGAGCGCGGCCTCCAGCGCCCCGGGGGCGACGAGCCCGGCCCGGCTCGTGTTGACGAAGACCGCGGACGGCTTCATGCCCCCGAGGTCTTCCGCGGTCACCATGCCGCGAGTCTCGTCGATGAGGCGCACGTGGATCGACACCACGTCCGACTCCGCGAAGAACGCCTCGCGACTCGCCGCGGGCGCGTAGCCGTCGGTCTTCGCCTTCTCCAGGGTGGACGGGCGTCCCCACACGCTCACGTTCATGCCGAAGGCGCGCCCGTAGCCGGCGACCACCGCGCCGATCTTGCCGTAGCCGAGGATGCCGAGGGTCCGACCGCGCAGGCCGAGTCCGATCGGGAACGCCTGCCACTTGCCCGCGCGCATCGCGGCCATCTCCTGCGGGATGCGGCGCATCGCCGCGATGATCAGGCCCCAGTTCAGCTCGGCGGTCGCGTAGGAGGGCCGCCCCGGCATCTGGCTCGAGGAGACGATGACCCCGCGGCGCGTGCACGCGGGCACGTCGATGTGCGGCACCACCCCGACCTGGGTGATCATCCGCAGCCGGTCGAGCCGCTCGAGCAGCGGGGCGCGGATCGGAGTGCGCTCGCGGAGCAGCACCAGCACCTCGGTGTCCTTCAGCCGATCGGCGAGGGCGCTCACGTCCTTGGTGTGGTCTCGCCAGATCGTGACGTCGTGGCCCGCCACCTTCTTGAAGCCGCGGAGTGCGCGGATGGTGTCCTGGTAGTCATCGAGGATCGCGATCTTCATGGCTTGGCCCTCCCGGGCGCCCCGTAGCCTACCATACTGCGTCCTCGGAGCAGGGTCGGTCGGTAGCCTCAGAGCCAGTGTGTGACGATCACTCGATCACCTGGTCCGCCCGCCTGAGCAGCGACTGCGAGATAGTGATCCCGAGTGCCGTGGCGGTCTTGAGATTGATCACCAGTTCGAACCTGGTGGCCTGCTCGACCGGCAGATCGTTGGGTTTCGCTCCCTTGAGGATCTTGTCCACATAGCTGGCAGCGCGGCGGAACAGGTCATGAAAGTCCGCCCCGTAGGACATCAGGCCGGACCCCGCGACGTATTCCTCGTGGTGGTAGATCGTCGGCAGCCGATGCTTGGCTGCGAGCGCGACCAGACGGATCCGATGCGAGTAAAAGAATTGTGAGGACGTGACGATGAGGCCGCCAGCTTGATTCCTCTTCGCCTCGGAAAACGCCTTCTCGAAGTCAGCGGGCCTTCTCACCGCAAACAGTTGAAGATGCAGACCCAAAGACAGTGCGCCGATCTCCGAGGCCCTCGCTTGGCCCGCGTCGTTCTCGGGGTCGTAGAGGATTGCCACGCGAGAGATCCCAGGGAGGGCTTCTTTCAGAAGTTCGCTCCATTTCCCGGGCAACTCATCATTTTGGGATGTGAGCCCCGTGACATTCCCGCCTGGTCGGGCGAGGCTCGCCACGAGGCCGAGCCGTACTGGGTCGCTCGATGCTGGCATGACGATCGGAATCACCGCGGTGGCTTGCTTGGCCGCGAGGGCGGGTGCCGTTCCGCTCGCAACGATGACGTCCACCTTCTGACGAGCCAGATCTTCGGCCAGGCCTCGCAACCGTTCGTCTTTCCCCTCGGCCCATCGGTACACGAGGTTGATGTTGCGCCCTTCGACGTAGCCGAGGTCGCGGAGCTGGTGCTTGAACGCTTCGAGGAGGGGATCGGGAGGCGCACCTGAGCGGAGGATGCCTATACGTGGAACCTTCGCGGTCTGCTGCGCCTCGGCGGCGAGCGGCGCGGCGAGGAGGCCGCCCGCGATGGCCGCCACAAAAGCTCGGCGGGACATGTCGGGCGAGCGGAGCGGCTCCAGGTGATCCCTCCTCATGATCAGCGATTAGCCCGCGAGTCTACCAGCGTCGACGGCCGGGGGGAATGCGCCCGCCCGCGGTCCACTGGCTACCGTGCTAAACTCCGCCCCGTCGTCCACCATCTGAGGAGGCGCGCATGGCCGAGACAGCGAGGATGGCGGTGTTCCACGGGGCGGGCAAGCCGTTCGAGATCCGCGAGTACCCGGTGCCAGATCCAGAGCCGGGCGCGATCCTGGTGCAGGTGGCGATGGCCAACGTGTGCGGCTCGGACCTGCACTACTGGCGGGGCGAGCTCGACTACGTGAAGATGGGCCGCCCGCTGCCGCTCAACACCGGCCACGAGCACGTCGGTCGGGTAGCCAAGCTGGGCCCCGGCGTCACCACCGATTCGGCGGGGCGTTCGCTCGCGGTCGGCGATCGCGTCGCCTATCGTTTCTTCTTCCCGTGCGGGCGCTGCCGCGCGTGCCTGCGGGGCAAGACCAAGTCCTGCCCGGTGCGTCAGGCGAACTTCCTCGTCTCGTGCGAGGTGTGGCCGCACTTCCAGGGCGGCTTCGGGCAGTACTTCTACTTGCGCCCGAACCACGCGGTGTTCAAGTTGTCGGACGACATCACCGACGACATGGCCGCGGGCGTGAACTGCGCGTTCAGCCAGGTCTACGCCGGGCTCGACCTCACCGGGCTGCGCAGCGGGCAGACGGTGGTGATCCAGGGCGCGGGCGGCCTCGGCGTCTACGCGTGCGCGGTCGCGCGCGAGATGGGTGCCGCGCGCGTCATCGTCATCGACGGCATCGAGGAGCGCCTCTCCCTCGCCCGCGCCTTCGGGGCCACCGACGTGGTGGACATGCGCGAGCACCCGACCCCGGAGGACCGGATCAAGGCGGTGAAGAAGCTCACCGACGACTGGGGCGGCGACATCACGATGGAGCTGGTGGGCAACCCCAAGGTGGTGGACGAGGGCCTGCGCATGACCGCACCCGAGGGCACCTACCTCGAGATCGGCAACATCAACGTGGGCTGGAAGGCCGAGTTCGACCCGGCGTGGATCATCTTCGGCAACCGGCGCATCTTCGGCCTCTCCCACTACGAGGCCGAGCACCTGCGCGCCGCGCTCGACATGATGGCGCGCACCCGCGGGCGGTACCCGTGGGACAAGATCATCTCGCATAAGTTCCCGCTGGAGGCGATCGAGGAGGCCTTCGTCCAGCAGGACAAGGGCCACGTGACCCGCGCCGCCATCGTGCCGCGCTAGGAGAACGGGATGCCGACCTTCCACGACTTCACGATGAAGACGATCGACGGCAAGGAGCAGTCCCTCGCCGACTACCGGGGCAAGGCGCTCCTGGTGGTCAACGTCGCGTCGCAGTGCGGGCTCACGCCCCAGTACGCCGCGCTGCAGGCCCTCCACGCCGAGTACTCTCCGCGCGGCTTCGCGGTGCTGGGCTTCCCGTGCAATCAGTTCGCGGGCCAGGAGCCGGGCAGCGACGCTGAGGTCAAGGCCTTCTGCTCCACCGGCTACGGGGTGACGTTCCCGCTCTTCTCCAAGATTGAGGTGAACGGCAAGGGTCGTGCGCCGCTCTATGCCTGGCTCACCGGCGAGCCGACCCGGCCCGACGGGCCCGGCGATATCAAGTGGAACTTCGCCAAGTTCGTGGTGGACCGGACCGGCCAGGTCATCGCGCGCTTCGATCCCCGCACCGCACCCGACGCGCCGCAGGTGACACAGGCCGTCGAGAAGGCCATCGGCGGCTGACC
>DATFWA010000117.1:0-6518 GCA_035259825.1 Candidatus Methylomirabilota bacterium
GACCTCTTCGCGGGCCGCTTCAACGCCCAGTACCGCCAGGCCGGGCTCGACTACTCGGAGAACTTCAAGACCGACGTGATCAGCCGCCTCTTCGAGGCGGTGCTCGCCGACTGGACGAACGCCACCTTCGACCCGTTCGCCTCTCCCGCGGAGACGGGCAGCGCCTTCGGGCCCAAGAACGGCAGCAACAAGGAGGCGATCACGCGCCACCGGGTGACCGCCAAGCGCATGATCGGAGCGCCCGACGACGAGCCGGTGCGCACCGACGACAACGGCTTTCCGATCAACCGCCACTTCCTGGACGTGCCGCAGGACGCGCCCGAGGTGCACGCCGAGCCCGGCTTCGAGCACGAGGTGGTGTCGGTGAACCTCTTCGCGTACCTGTCGCGCTCCGACGTGACCTGGAACCCGTCGGTGGTGTCGGTGTGCAAGAACAGCCTCTACTGCCCGACCACCGAGGAGTACATCTTGCCCATCATCCACGGCAACGACCGCGTGGAGTGGTTCGTGCAGCTCACCGACGAGATCCAGTGGGAGGTGGAGGACCGGGACACCGGGGTGGTGCGCGCGCGTGTCACCATGAAGGCGGGCGACGTGGCGGCCATGCCCGCCGACATCCGGCACCGCGGCTTCTCGCCCAAGCGCTCGATGCTCCTGGTGTGGGAGAACGCCTCGCCGGAGCTTCCCGCGCTCTACGCCAGCGGCAAGATGCCGCCGGCGCCGGTACAGTTCTAGACCCGACGCGGCACGGAGGATCAAATGTCCGACGAGACGTCCGGCGAGACGAGACGCCACGGTCGACGTGACTTCCTGCGGGCCGCCGCGACGTCCAGCGCAGCGGTCGCGTTCCACGGTCTGAGCCCGCGGCCGGCGGCGGCCCAGCGCGCGCGGACGCTCAAGATCGGCTACGTGAGCCCGCAGACCGGCCCCCTGGCCGGGTTCGGCGAAACCGACAGCTTCGTGGTCGCCGGCATCCGCAAGGCGGTGGGCAGCGGGCTCTCGATCCGGGGGCAGAGCACCCCGGTAGAGATCCTCGTCCGGGACAGCCAGTCCGATCCCAACCGCGCCGCCGAGGTCGCGTCGCGGTTGATCCTCTCCGACAAGGTCGACCTCATGCTCGTGTCGAGCACGCCTGAGACGACGAATCCGGTGTCCGACCAGTGCGAGGCCAACGGCACGCCCTGCATCTCCAGCGTGTGCCCGTGGCAGCCCTGGTTCTTCGGCCGCGGCGGCAAGCCCGAGACCGGCTTCAAGTCCACGTTCCACTTCTTCTGGGGACTCGAGGACATCATCGGCGTCTTCGTGGACATGTGGAACACGCTGCCCACCAACAAGGTCGTCGGCGCGCTCTGGCCGAACGACGGCGACGGCAACGCGTGGGGAGATGCCCAGCGCGGCTTCCCGCCCGCGCTCGCGTCCGCTGGCTACAAGCTGGTCGACCCCGGCCGGTATCCGAACCTCACCGACGACTTCTCCGCGCAGATCTCGACCTTCAAGAAGGAGAAGGTCGAGATCGTCACCGGTGTGCCCATCCCGCCGGACTGGACCACGTTCTGGAAGCAGGCCGCCCAGCAGGGCTTCAAGCCGAACATCGCCTCGGTCGGCAAGGCGCTGCTGTTCCCGCGCTCCGTCGAGGCGCTGGGCAATCTGGGTGACGGCATGTCCACCGAGGTGTGGTGGACGCCGCGGCATCCGTTCAAGTCCTCGCTCACCGGGGCCAGCGCGGGCGAGCTGGGCGCGGCGTACACGAAGGAGACGAAGAAGCAGTGGACGCAGCCGCTCGGCTTCACCCACGCCCTGTTCGAGGTGGCCGTCGACGTGCTCAAGCGCACGACCTCGGCGGACGATAAAGGCGCGATCGTCACCGCCATCCGCGCCACGAACCTCGAGACGGTGGTGGGGCCGATCAGCTGGGCGAAGGGCCCGGTACCCAACGTCACCAAGACGCCGCTGGTGGGTGGACAGTGGGGGCGCGGCAAGGAGTTCCGCTTCGACATGACGATCGTCAGCAACCGGACCGCGCCCAACATTCCCGCGTCCGGGAAGCTCCGGCCCATCGGGCAGGCGTGAGCGAAGGCGGCCGCGGCGGACGGTGATCGGCACCGTCCCCCGGCCGGGGAGCTGATGGCCGCCCTGCTCGCGCTGCAGGACGTCTCCCGCTCGTTCGGCTCGCTGCGGGTCATCGACGGGCTGAGCCTCGCGGTGGCCGACGGCGAGGCCCTCGGGGTGATCGGGCCGAACGGGGCCGGCAAGACCACCGCGCTCAATCTCATGATCGGCCGGCTGCGGCCGGAGCGCGGGGCGGTGGTCTTCGACGGCCGCGACGTCACCCGGGTGGCGCCGCACGTGCGCTGCCGCACCGGCATCGCGCTGACCCACCAGATCCCGCATCCGTTCGAGGACCTCACCGTCTTCGAGAACGTGCTGGTGGGCGGCGTGTTCGGTGGCGCGCGCGGCGAGCGCTCCGCCTACGCACCGTGCCTGGCCGCGCTCGAGCTGAGCGGGCTCGCGCCCAAGGCCAATATCCGCGCCGGCGCCCTGACCCTGCTGGAGCGCAAGCGCCTGGAGCTGGCGCGCGCGCTCGCCACCTCGCCCCGCGTGCTGCTGCTCGACGAGATCGCGGGCGGCCTCGCCGAGCAGGAGGTGCACGAGCTGGTGGACCTGATCCGTCGCGTCCAGCGCGAGGGCGTGGCCATCATCTGGATCGAGCACATCGTGCACGCTCTGCGCTCGGTGGTGAGCCGGCTCGCGGTCATCAGCGCCGGCCGCCTGCTGACCGAGGGCGCGCCCGACGACGTGATGGCGAGTCCGGAGGTGCAGCGGGTCTACCTCGGGATCGACGTGCAGTGAGCCTCCTGACCGTCCACCACCTGAGCGCCTTCTACGGCAGCTTCCAGGCGCTCTTCGACGTCTCGCTGGAGGCCGCGGAGGGCGAGACGGTCGCGGTCATCGGCGCGAACGGGGCGGGCAAGACCACGTTCCTCCGTTCGGTCGCGGGCGTGCTGTCGGTGCCCGCCGCCGCGGTGTCCTTCGCCGGCGGCGCGGTCGGCGGCCGCCCCGCCCACGAACTGGCCGAGCGCGGCATCGTGATGGTGCCCGAGGGGCGGCGGATCTTTCCGAGCCTGAGCGTCGAGGAGAACCTCCGGGTGGGTGCCTACCGGCGCCAGTCGGGACGCTGGAGCCTGTCGCGCGTGTACGACCTGTTCCCGGTGCTGGCGGAGCGGCGGCGTCAACCCGGGCCGAACCTGTCGGGGGGCGAGCAGCAGATGCTGGCGATCGGCCGCGCGCTCATGGCCAACCCGCGGCTTCTGCTCGTGGACGAGATCTCGCTCGGCCTGGCGCCTGCGGTGGTGAAGGGGCTCTACCGGGTGCTCCGCGCCATCGCGGAGGAGGGCACGACCACGCTCGTGGTCGACCAGGACATCACCCAGATCATGGGCCTGGCCCAGCGCGTCTACTGCTTCCGCAAGGGGATGGTGTCGCTCGCGGGCCGGCCGGCGGAGCTGACGCGGGAGCGCATCGCGGCCGCCTATTTCGGCCTGTGAAGACGCGCCGCATCCCGATGGCCCGGGGCCTCCGACGATGACGTGGGTCGACACGATCCTCCAGGGCCTGCTGCTGGGCGGCCTCTACGCGCTTTTCGCCACCGGGCTCTCGCTCATCTTCGGCGTGATGCGCATCGTGAACCTGGCCCACGGCGACCTGAGCATCCTGGCCGCCTTCCTCGCCGTCGTGGTGGTGGAGAGCCTTGGCTGGAACCCGTTCGCCGCCCTCGTCCTCGTGGTGCCGCTGCTGGCCGCGATCGGCTACGCGCTGCAGGCCCTCCTCCTCAACCGGCTCCTCGGCCGCGGCATCCTGCCGCCGATCCTGGTGACCTTCGGCTTCTCCATCATCATCCAGAACGCGCTGCTCGAGACGTTCTCGGCCGACTCGCGGCGTCTCGACCCGGGCGGGGTGGAGACGGCCAGCGTGGCGCTGGGGTCGCAGCTCGCGGTCGGCTGGTTCCCCCTCATCACCCTGGCGGTGGCGGTGCTGATCCTCGTCGGGCTGCAGCTGGTGATCGGCCGGCTGTCCCTGGGCCGCGCGTTCCGCGCCGTCTCCGACGACCAGGAGACCGCCGAGCTGATGGGCATCGACCATCGGCGGTTGTACGCGCTGGCCATGGCGCTGTCGCTGGCCATCGTGGCCGTCGCCGGCGTGTTCCTCGGCATCCGCACCACGTTCACGTTCGCGAGCGGGCCGGATCGGCTGCTGTTCGCCTTCGAGGCGGTGATCATCGGCGGGCTGGGATCGCTGTGGGGCACGCTGGTGGGCGGCGCGGTGCTGGGCATCGCGCAGACCGTCGGCGCCAAGCTCTCGCCGGGGTGGGGGATCCTGAGCGGCCACCTCGTCTTCCTCGCCGTCCTGCTCCTGCGCCCGCGGGGCCTCTTCGCGAAGGCGCGGAGGGTCGCGTGAGCCCGTCGGCGGCCGGCGCGGGCGTGCGGGTCGAGCGCACGACGCCGGCCAGCCGCGCCGGCCTCGTGGTGGCCGCGGTGGTCCTGCTCGCCCTCGTCACGCTGCCGCGGTGGGGCGATCCCAGCACCATGCGCATCCTGGTCGAGTTCATCGCCCTGCTGGTCCTGGCCCAGATGTGGAACCTGCTCGCCGGCTACGCCGGGCTCGTCTCCATCGGCCAGCAGGCCTACGTGGGCCTGGGCGGCTACGCTCTCGTGGTACTGGCCGACGATCTCGGCGTCAATCCGTTCGCGGCCGTTCCGCTCGCGGGCCTGGTCGCGGCGGCGCTCGCCCTGCCGACCGCCGCCCTCGTCTTCCGGTTCCAGGGCGGCTACTTCGCGGTGGGAACGTGGGCGATCGCCGAGGTGTACCGGCTGCTCATCGCGAACACGACCGCGCTCGGCCGCGGCTCCGGCCGCACGCTCAAGGCGGTGTTCCCGCTGGCCCGCGAGAGCCGCGAAATCACCACGTACCTGCTGGCCCTCGTCATCGGCGTGGCCGCGCTGGCCGCGGTCTACACGTTCCTCCGATCGCGCTACGGTCTCGGGCTGATGGCGATCCGCGACAGCGAGCCGGGCTCCGAGGCCCTCGGCATCGACGTGTTCCGGACGAAGCTGGGCGTCTACCTCGGCGTGGCGTTCGGCACGGGCATGACCGGCGCGCTGATCTACCTGAACCTGCTCCGCATCTCGCCGGACGCCGCCTTCAGCATCAACTGGACGGCCTACACCATCTTCATCGTGGTGATCGGCGGCATCGGCTCGCTGGAGGGCCCGCTGATCGGCACCGCGCTGTTCTTCGTCACGCGCGAGCTGCTCTCCGACTTCGGCGCCTGGTACATGATCCTGCTCGGCGCGCTCGCGGTGGGCGTGATGCTCGTCTACCCGCGCGGGCTCTGGGGAATGGTCACCGACCGCTGGGACGTGCGTTTCTTCCCGGTGCAGCGTCGCGTGACCCTCGATCCGGTCACGCGCGAGCCCTGACCGGGCTCAGGGATTGAGGGCGGTCGTCGCGTCGGCGACGAGCCGCACCATCGCGCGCTTGTCGAAGGCGTCCCAGTGCGGCGTGCGGCCCAGCCGCACCACAACCAGGCGGGCGCCGGGGGCGATCACGAGGCGCTGACCTTGCGTGCCGGAGGCGAAGAAGGAATCGGACGGCATGCCTCCGCGGACCCGGAATCGGCCGCCCTCGCTTTCGCCGCGGTTGGTGTAGAAGCCCGCTCCGTAGCCGTCGCGCGATCCGGGCGTCCACGTCGAGGAGAGATCGACCCAGCCCTCGGGCAGGATGCGCGCGCCTCCCACCACGCCGTCGTGCGCGTAGAGCAGGCCGAAGCGCGCCCAGTCGCGGGCGGTGGCGTACAGGTACGTCGAGCCCACCGGCGTGTCCATCGCGTCGAACTCCAGCGTGACCCGCCGCATGCCGAGCGGGGCGAACAGCTCGCGGTCCGCGAAGCGGACGACGTCCTCGGCGCGGCCTCCGACGGCGTCGCGCACGATGCGCGACAGGATCAGGGTGCTGAGATTGCTGTAGTGGTAGCCGGTGCCGGGCGACGCGATCAACGCGAACCGCGGCGCGTAGGCCGCCATGTCCGGCTCGGTGTACAGCATGCGGGATGACGGGTCGAAGCCGTTGTTCGTATCGTCGAGGGCCAGTTCGCTCGTCATGCGCAGGAGCTGCTCGATCGTGATCGCGCGGCGCGGGTCGGAGGGATGGTGCCAGACCGGGACCGGAGCGGGGCCAGAGACGGACAGGCGATCCTGCCGGACGAGGATGCCCACCAGCGCGTTCATCACCGACTTGGTCATCGACCAGCCGGGCAGCGGCGTATCGATCCCGAAGCCCGGCGCGTAGCGCTCCGCGACGATGCGATCGGCGTGTACCACCACCACGGCCTTGGTTCCCTGCGCGGGGCCGCTCGCGGGATCCGCGAACTCGCGATCGAGCGCCCGCCGGAGGCGCTCGTCGGCGGGCTCCACCACGCCCGGGCCCGCGATCTCACCGAGGCGGGGCGGGCTCTCGGCGCG
>DATFWA010000118.1:0-26254 GCA_035259825.1 Candidatus Methylomirabilota bacterium
CTTGGGAATCAGCTTCTCGGCCACGACCTTGTCCTTGACGGTGCTGCGAATCTTCCGCTGGATGTAGTCGGCGCACAGGTCGTTGGCCTTCTTGTCGAAGAACATGTCCTGATAGTTGGCCAGCCAGAACGCGAAGCCGCCGGCGTCCCACATGCGGTCGAACTCGCGCTCGCGCTCCTCGGGGGTCGTGGCCAGCACCGATTTGGGGATGAAGTAGTGCTCCTGCCCAAAGAAGGACTCGCGGATGCGCTTGACCACGCCGTCGTAGTCCGCCTTGCGGGCCCGGACTAACTCGGGATCCACCTTGCCGTTTCGCGCCGGCACGCAGTAATTGGCGGTGCGCTGGAAGACGACCAGCTGCTTGGCCTGCTGGGCGATCTCGGGGATGGCCTGCACAGCGGTGGCCCCGGTGCCGACCACGCCCACGCGCTTGCCCGTGAAGTCCACCCCGGACTGCGGGAAGCGGCTGGTGTGATACCACTTGCCCTTGAACCGGTCCAGCCCCTTGAACGGCGGCATGTTCGTGTCGGACAGGCTGCCCACCGCCGCGATGAGATGCTGCGCGGTCGCCTCGTCGCCCCGATCGGTGCGCACTGTCCACCGGTTGGTCTTCTCGTCGAACTCGCCCCCGGTGACGCGCGTGTCGAACTGCATGTCACGCTTCAGGTCGTGACGCTTGGCCACGTGCTCCAGGTAACGGAGGATCTCGGGCTGCTCGGGGTAGCGCTCGGACCACTCCCAGTCCTGCAGCAGCTGCTTGTCGAACGTGAAGCAGTAGATGTAGGAGTCGGAGTCGCAGCGGGCGCCGGGATAGCGGTTCCAGTACCAGGTGCCGCCGACCGTCCCGCCCGCTTCGTAGACGCGCACCGCCAGCCCCAGCCGGTCGCGCAGCGACTTGAGCATGTACATGCCGGAGAAGCCGGCGCCGATCACGATGGCATCGAAACTCTGCCCGGTGTGAGTCATGTGCGCCTCCATTGGTCCTCGACGCCCGAACTGGCGAGCCGACGATGAAAACGACGAGAACGAGGCGTGGGTCTCAGGCGAGGCGGGCCAGGTAGTGCACGTACACCGGCCGGCCGCTCTCGTCGCTCGTGGTCTCCTGCTTGATCAGGTTGACCTGCTTGTTCGTCTTGGCCCAGCCCTGCATGTCGAGGACCGATCCCTTGTCGGTGGCTAGGACCTTGAGCACGTCCTCGATTCCGAGGGTCTCGAGCTCCTTCTTGGCCTTGAAGATCGGCATGGGGCACTTCAACCCGCGCGCGTCCAGGACCTTCTCCACGGTTCTCTCCCTCCCGTTCAGTCGTGTGCCGCGGTCGGCAACGCCGCCGCGCACTGGTTCTTGCCCAGCTCCCACTCCGAGGCCTGCTCCTCGGGCACGTGGCCGGGCGTGAGGTTGGCCGCGATGATCCGCTGGTACACCTCGGGTGGCGGCTTCACCGCGCGCCGCATGGCCTCGACGAAGGCCGGTTCCGACGCCAGCTGCAGCTCAGGCGAAGCGCGCCGGATCTCGCCCAGTCGCCGCTGCACCACGCCAACGGCGTCGAGCTCGCCGGGCGAGGCAAAGTGGGCCGGTAGGACGATGACCTCGTCGGCCAGCCGGCTCAGCGCGCCGTGGTGGACTGTCTGGAAGAGGGCGCGTCCCCACTCCTCGACGTGGCCACCCAGGTCCGGGCGGCCGATACCGCTGACGAAGACGGTATCCCCTGAGAGGAGCCACCGTCCATCGACCAGGTAACACCTCGATCCCGGGGTGTGACCGGGAGTCGAGATCAGCCCGATCCCGATGCTCACGCCTCCATCTCCCACTCTCAGCTCGGCCCCGTCGTCGGGCGGCTGGACCGGATCGGCGGCCACGTGATACGACGCGCCGGCGCGGCGGGCCAGCGCCGCGCCTCCCGAGAGATGGTCGGCGTGCACGTGCGTGTCGAGCACGTGCACGAGGGTCGACCGGCGCTCCCGAAGGAATGCCTCGTAGATCTCCACGTGGCGTGAAGCGTCGACGACCACGGCCTGTCCGCCCGCGAGGATGACGTAGGAGAGGCAGCCCTTGCCGTAGCGGTTCACCTGCCACAGCTCGAAGCCGTCGTCGGCACCCGCGACCCGCACCGGAACGTGCAGGTCGCCCCACGCTTGCATGCCGCCCACCAGGTTCACCGCGCCGGTCCCGCGCTCGCGGAGGATCTCGGCCACGAACGCCGAAGAATCGCCCTTCGCGCACACCGCGATCCAGGCGCTCCCGGCGCGCGCTACGCGCTCGGCGCTCGCCTCCGGCGCGTCGATGAAGGCGAAATACGGCACGTTGAGGTGGATCATCGGCCGGCGGCCCTCGATGCGCCAGGCCGCGAACTCGTCCTCATTGCGCACGTCGAGGATCGCGGGCGCCTCGCCGCGGGTCACCAGCCGATCGAAGAGAGCCCGCGGCGTGATCTCGGTGGTCGGTTCCATCGGCCCGACCTCGCGGACTTCAGATGAACAGCGTGACCTTCGAGTCGGAGGCGTCGCCCAGGTAGGTCGCCACGCCACCCAGCTCGAGGTCGTCGATCAGCTCTTCTTCGCGGATGCCCATGACGTCCATGGTCATGGTGCAGGCCACGATCCGGACTCCCAGGTCTCGGGCCATGGCGAACAGCTCCTCGACGCTGGCGACGTCCTTGTCCTTCATCATCTTGCGGAGCATCACGGCGCCGGCACCGGCAAAGTTCATCTTCGACACTCCGAGCCCGCCGATGCCCGTCGGTGTCATGACCGAGAAGGCCTTCTCCAGCGTGCTTTTCCCGGTCAGGCGCCGCTCTTTCTTGAGCGCCGAGAGCCCCCAGAAGGTGAAGAACAGAGAGACGGCCATTCCCATGGACGCGGCCCCGGTGGCGATCACCAGCGCCGCCATCAACCGATCGAGGTCGCCGCTGAAGACGACCACGGTGACCCGGTTGCCGGTCGTTCGCTCACGGAGCGCGTCGAGCTCTTCCTTCAGCTCCTTCCGGAGGTCGCCGACGCGGCGTTCCACTTCCTGGGTCACGAGCGCTTCCAGCTGGGCCTGATCCGTCGGGCTCGGTGTCATGGCGCTCACCTCCGCGCCCGGGATTCTACTCCCTTTCGTCCATGAAAGGGGTGCCCGCTGAACGAATCCTCCGTACCGGCGTTGTGAAGTACGAGAGCGCCGAACCCGATCCCAGGGAAGGAGCGAAACATGGACAAGTCGAATAGGGAGGTCGTTCACAAGGCGTACGAGGACTTTGCCCGCGGCGACGTGCCCGCGGTCTTCGCCGTGCTCGACCCAGGGATCACTTGGCACATTCCCGGCCACGGTCCCCTCTCGGGCGATCTCACCGGCCACGACCAGATCGGCGCCTTCTTTCGGCGCACGATGGAGCTCTCGGGCGGCACCTTCAGCATCGACCTCGATCGCGTGCTCGCCGCCGACGACGTCGTCGTGGCCCTGGTGACCGTCCACGCGCGCCGGAACGGGACCGCGGCGTCGTTCCCCGAAGTGCACGTCTGGCGCATGAAGAACGGCAAGGTGACCGCCTTTCGCGAGTACCAGGGTGACGAGCAGCGAGAGGATCGGTTCTGGGAGTGAGTCCCTCCTTCAGCCCTTCACGCCGAGGGCGCCGGAAATCTCGGCCAGCGTCGCCTTCTCCGCCTCGCTGACCTGGACACCGCCGAAGCCCAGGAACCCGCCCTCGGAGGAGGCCTCGGCCACCGCCTGACTGATGTGACGCAGCCACGCCTTGAAGGTGGCGGCGTCGTCCGGCGCCTTGGCGTCGAGCAGCGCCGCCGCGTCGCGGACCGCCGCAACCGCCTTGGCCTTGACCTCGCCCGGCTTGCTCCCGGTGAGCGTGGCCTGCAGCCGCTCCCGGGCGGCGGCGCGTCCCTCGGAGGTCTCGAAGTCCGCGACCACCGCCTTGATGAGCTGGCTCGAGCTCGCGTCGCTCTTCGCTTCGAGAAGCGCGTGGCCGGCGACCATGCTCTCCTTCAGCGTCCCCCACAACCCGCTGGGCTCGGCCGCGGTGACCGCGATGCCGGCCATCATCACGCTCTGCAGCACCTTCGTCCATTCCTCGGGGGAGAAACTCGCCTTGGTCGCCATGCGCGGAACCCTCCTCAGCTCAGCAGCTCTTTCGGCACGTTACCGCCGTTGTCGGCCAGCTTCTGAAGCACGGTCTTGTGCAGCCACATGTTCATCTGCGCGGAGTCGCCCATCTTCTCGGCCGGGCAGCCCAGCTCGGTCGCCAGCTCCTTGCGGGCGCCGAGGCTGCTGTCGAGGTCGAGGAGCTTGAGCAGGTCCACGATCGAGACCTTCCAGTTGAGCTTCTGCGGATTCGCGGCGGCGAGGCCCTCCAGCTTGGTCACGACGTCGATGACCGTGATCGCGACCGGCGGGGGCGGCGCGGTGACCACGGGCGCGGCCGGTGCCGACGGCGGCGGGGCGGCGACGACCTGAGGCGCGGGAGCGGCTTCCGCGGCGGGACGATTGAACCCGAGCTTTTGAAGGATGCTGCCGAACAGGCTCATGGTGGATCCTCCTTCTGGGGCGAGAGCCGGCTACTTCTGCACCTCGAGCTTGACCTTGGTCTTCCCACTCTTGGTGAAGTCGAGCTCCTCGGCGGCTTTCCGGCTCAGCTCGATGACCGACTTGTTGGACTGGGCCATGCGGTCGTTGACGGTGACCACCACGCTCTTGCCGTTGGCAAGGTTGGTCACCTGCACCTTCGTGCCATAGGGCAGTTTCTTGTGCGACGCGGTCAGCGCGCTCTTGTCGTAGGCCTGGCCGCTCGCCGTCTTCTTCCCCTCGAACTTGTCGCTGTAGAAGCTCGCGGTCCCCTCCTGGGTCTGCGCGAGGGCGGGTCCCACGAGCAGCAACCCGGCCAGCGATGCGGCCGCGACGGCGGCGGTCAGACGCCCGGTACGGATCATGGTGCTCATCGCGGCCTCCTTTCGGTGGAGCGCGACACGGCCGGTCGCGCGCGGCTCACTTGGCCATGTAGGTGGTTCGCTGACCGCCGAGCGAGGCTTCCGCCATGGCGCCCACGGTCGGCCGCACGAAGACGGCCACCCCGTCGACGAAGCGGGCGTTCGTGGCCGCGCCGGTCTCGGCGATGATGGCCGACGCGTTGGCTCCGAAGTCGGTCCGGTTCTGCTTGAAGCGGTCCAGCGCCGCCTTGTCCTCGAAGACGATCAGCTCGGCGTACGTCTGGCCGCCGGCCTGCAGCCCGAACGAGGCCTGGGTCACGTCGGCGTAGCCGATGTGCTGGCCCTGCTCATAAACGACGCCGCGGCCGTAGGCGCCGCCGAAGACCAGACCGCCCTTGGTGATCTCGGGGAAGAAGGCGAAGCCGTGGCTCTTCTTGGCCATCGCTTCGATCCCGGGATCGAGCTTGTTCCATTCCTGCCGCTCGGCTTGCGCCTTGCGCGACAGCTCGTTCTTCTCCTCGCTGGTGGTAGGGGCGGTGCTGCAGCCGGCCAGCAGCCCGGCGGCAACGCAGATCGCGGTGACAATGCTGACGCCTCGGGTCATGCGCTCTCCTCCTCGTGAACTGTAATGTCGACGGGGTCCCGGATACCGGCGAGGCTCCCCCCGAACTCGAAGCCCGTCAAGGGGGACCGGCGACAGTACGACCAAGGTCCCATGGGGATTCGACCTTGAGAGACCGCGAGCGCGCGCGGAGGCGTTGACCGGCTGGCGCGAATCGTCCACAATGCCGCACCGAAGCGCCCGACGCCGAATGGATCCGGTCACGGAGAACCTGATGCCCACGTCCCCGACGCAGAGCGCGCCGCAGACTCCGTTCGGCGTCGTGATCGGGCAGCTCGCGCGGTCCGCGCCCGGCGCGCCCGCGGTGACGTGCGACGAGGTAACGCTCACCCGGCAGGAGCTCGAGACCCGCACCAACCGGCTGGCTCGCGTCTACCAGGGCCTCGGCGTGACCCAGAACTCGCTGGTCACGATCGGCCTGCCCAACTGCACCGGCTTCTTCGAGGCCACGATTGCCGCTTGGAAGCTCGGCGCCACGCCGCAGCCGATCTCCTCGCGGCTGCCCGCGACGGAGCGCCGAGCCATCATCGATCTCGCCGAGCCGTCGCTCGTCGTGGGCGTGGACCCGGCGGACGCCCCTGGGCGGCCGACCCTGCCCGTGGGCTTCGAGCCGGATCCCTCCCTGTCCGCCGAGCCGCTCCCGCCCGCGGTGGCCGCGGCCTTCAAGGCTCCGACGTCCGGCGGCAGCACCGGGCGGCCGAAGCTCATCGTCGCGACGCAGGCCTCGGTATGGGAGGCGCTGGTCGACTACACGACACTGATGCGCATGCCCGCGAACGGCGTGCACCTCGTCACCGGGCCGCTCTATCACAACGGCCCCTTCACCGGCTCCGCCCTCGCCCTGCTCAAGGGCAACCACCTCGTGGTCATGCCCCGCTTCGACGCGGCCCGCGCCCTGATGCTGATCGAGCGGCATCGCGTGGACTGGATGTACGCGGTCCCGACGATGATGCACCGGATCTGGCGCCTGCCCGAGGCCGAGCGCACCCGCTTCGACCTCTCGAGCCTGCGCGTGGTCTTCCACATGGCGGCGCCGTGCCCGCCCTGGCTGAAGGAGGCGTGGATCCACTGGCTGGGGGCCGAGCGCGTTCTCGAGCTCTACGGGGGGACGGAGGCGCAGGCCGTCACGTTCATCACCGGGGACGAATGGCTCGAGCATCGCGGATCGGTGGGGCGCGTCCTCATCGGGGAGATGCGCGTCCTCGATCCGGACGGCCGTGAGCAGCCTCCAGGCCAGGTGGGGGAGATCTGGATGCGTCGGGGGCCCGACGCGCCGCCGTCCTACCGCTACGTCGGGGCCACCGCGAAGGCGCGGCCGGAGGGCTGGGAGTCACTCGGGGACATGGGATGGAAGGACGAGCACGGCTACATCTACCTGAGCGATCGCGAGACCGACATGATCCTGGTCGGCGGGAGCAACGTCTACCCGGCCGAGGTCGAGGCCGCGCTCGACGAGCATCCGCGCGTGGCCTCCTCCTGCGTGATCGGGCTGCCCGACGAGGAGTACGGCAACGCGGTCCACGCCATCGTGCAGACGGTCACGCCGCTGACCGGCGCCGAGCTGGACGCCTTCCTCGGCTCTCGCGTGGCGAAGTACAAGCGGCCGCGCACCTACGAGTTCGTGACCACCCCGCTCCGGGGCGACGACGGCAAGGTGCGCCGCTCCGCGCTGCGCGCCCAGCGCCTGCCCGCCCGCGCCTGAGCGGACGCCCGCTCAGCGGAACCGCGCGATCACGTCCCGGCCGTAGCGGAGCACGTCGTCCGGCGTCTTCACCTGGGCGGGCAGCCCCGCGGCCGCGCTCACCGGCACCCCCACGCGCGTGATGCCCTGGCGGGCGAGCGCCTCGATCTCCGCGGGATCGGTCGGCGCGGCCACCGTGATCTCGATCGACTTCGGATCGCGACCGGCCGCCTCCGCGGCGCGTCGCATCTCGTCGAGGAGCCCGGACGACGGGGTACGGGCCGGGAAGTAGCCGTCGCCGAGCCGGCCGGCGCGTCGCGCCGCCGCCATCGTGTCGCCACCCACGATGATCGGGATGCGCCGCTCGGGCGGAAGGGGCCGGCAGTAGACCCGATCGAACGAGACGAAGCGGCCCTTGAACGTCGCGCACTCCTGGCTCCACAGCGCGCGCATCGCCTCAACATACTCGTCGGTGCGTGGCCCGCGATCCGCGAACGGCAGCCCGAGCGCGGCGAACTCCTCGGCGAGCCAGCCCACCCCGATGCCGAGCAGCACGCGGCCGCCGCCGGCGAGATGGTCGAGCGTGGCCACCGCCTTCGCGGTCACCACCGGGTTGCGCTGCGGCAGGATGAGGATAGCGGTGCCGAGCTTGATCGTGCGCGTGGCCGAGGCGATGTAGGCAAGCCAGATCAGCGGGTCGGGGATCGGGAAGTCCTCGAGGCCCGAGCCCATGCGCCCGGAGGCGGAGTACGGATAGCGCGACTGGTAGGCCTGCGGCACCACCACGTGCTCGACCGTCCAGATCGAGTCGAAGCCGGCGGCCTCGGCGGCCTGCGCCAGCTCCACCGCCGCCGGTCCGTTGGTGTACCGTCCGAGGCTCGCGTATCGCAATCCGAACTTCATGGCCGCTCTCCTTTGAAGGTGAGACCCAGGAGTGATCCGACGTCGGGCAGCGTGGGCAGGCGTCCGAGGCTCTCGAGGAGCCGGCCCACCTGCGCGGCAGGCAGGACGACGCCGGCGAGGCGGCGGAACTTCTCCTCCACGTCCTGGCGGGAAACGGGGTGGCCCGGGGTGCCCCGAGCCGCCTTCACGGTCTCGTCGAGCACGCGGCCATCGCGCAGCCGTACCCGCATCCGCGCCTCGGGGATGCGCAGGGCGGGATCCGCGACCGGCCGGATGCGGCCGGCCAGCGCGACCAGGCCGGGGTCCGGAGCGGCGAAGTCGGACTCGGCGGCGTCCCCGCGGGTGAGCGCGAGCGCCGCGCAGTAGGCCGCGCTGAACTTGGCCTCGAGCCCGGTGCGGGGCTCCGGAATCGCGGCGACCTTGACCGCCAGGGGCGGCACGTGGCACTCGACCTCGGCGATCGTCTCGGCGGCCGGGGCCGCGCGCTCGCGGATGGTTCGGCCGGCATCGATCGTGGCGTGCAGCAGGTGGCAGGCCGCGTACAGCTTGGTGCTGTTGTCGAGGATCTCGAAGCGGGTGCCGAGGTCGGCGAGCGCCGGGCTCAGGTCGGCGATGCCCACGAAGGTGCCGGGCAGGCCGGGGCGCGCGTCGAGGATGGCGGTGGGCCCGGTGAAGCCCTCCCGGGCGAGCAGTGCGGCCAGGATGCCGTTCATCGCGGCCTTGCCTGGGTGCAGTGGCTTGCTCATCGTGCCGAGCGACTGCTCGAGCCCCGCGGCCTGCGTGCCCGCGATGCCGAGCGCGCGGCCCATCTGCTCGGCAGTGAGGCCCAGCAGCCGGCCCGCCGCCGCGACCGCGCCGAAGTGGCCGAGCACCGCGGTGACGTGGAAGCCGCGGTCGGCGAGGAGCGGGCCGATCACCCGCCCGATCCGCGTCTCGACCTCGAAGCCGGCGACGAAGGCCTCGACGACAGCGGCGCCGGAGCGGCCGCGCCACTCCGCGATCGCCAGCGCCGCCGGCGCCACCGGCGCCGAGCCGTGGACGATCGAGGCCAGGTGCGTGTCGTCGAAGTCGAGCGCGTGGCCCTGGGCGCCGTTGGCCAGGGCGGCGAGCAGCGCGCTGGTCCGGCGACCGCGGCCGATGATCGTCGCCTGTGGCTCACCGCCGCTGGCGGTCACTACCGCCTCGAGCGCGACGGCGAGCGGCTCGGTAGAGCCGCGGATGGCCGCCCCCAGCCAGTCGGTGAGGCAGAGGCTCGCGGCCTCCGTCACCGCATCTGGGAGTGAGCGCAGATCGAGTCCCAGGGCGAAGTCGATGAGCGCGTCCGCGACGGGCGTCCGGCGGTCGTCCGGCATCTAGGGCAGGATCACGTGCTCGGTGGTGATGATGATCGGCAGCTCGCCGGGCGTGATGAAGTTCGGCTCGTCTGCACGCACGACCGCGTACTGGGCGGTCGCGGCGGAGGCGCGCATCGCCTGGGTGTCGTCGAACCATGTGATGGCCACGCCGTCGTAGGCGGGCGTCCGCCCCCGCTCGTAGGCGGAGGCGCGCGTGTGACTCTGCACGTACCGGCGGATCATCGGGATCTTCGCGGCGAGCGGGCCGTGGATTTCCCTCCAATAGCGCTGGAAGTCATTCACCGCGAGGCCCGGCTTGCGAGTGACGAATTCCACGTTCTTCGCGGCGCCGGCCGGCACCGACTCGTCCTTGATGACGTGCTCGTCGGTCGCGATCACCCGCGTCGCCTCACGGTCGATGAAGCGGCTCTCGTCGGCCCCGACCGCCGCCATCTCCGGGGTACCGCCCAGGGCGTGCAGCGCGCGGCCGTCGTCGAACCAGACCTCGGCGATGCCGTCGAAGACCGGCTCGCCCTTCCGGTAGCCGGCCAGCCGCGTGTGCGATTGCACGTAGCGCCGGATGCCGGGTAAGCGCACCACCACCTCGGGATGGCTCCCGCGCCAGTAGGCCTGGAAGTCCTCCACCGACATCCCCGGCTTGCGCTTGATGCAGGTGACGACCTTGATCACGGCGGGATGATAGCAGCGGGCGCGCGGACCGGCTACCCGCGCAGACGCGTCGCGATGCGCTGGACCGCCTCCACGCTGTCGGCGTGGGAGCCGAAGGCGGTCACCCGGAAGTACCCCTCGCCGCTCGGTCCGAAGCCCGAGCCGGGCACGCCGACGACCTGCGCCTCGGCCAGGAGCCGGTCGAAGAAGTCCCACGACGAGACGCCCGCCGGAGTGCGGACCCAGATGTAGGGCGCGTTGCGGCCACCGTAGGCGGTAAGGCCGGCCCGCTCCAACCCCTCGCGGAGCGTGCGCGCATTGTCCATGTAGCAGGCGACGAGCCCGCGCACCTGCTTCTGCCCTTCGGGCGTGTACACGGCGGCGGCCGCGCGCTGCACGATGTACGGCGGACCGTTCGACTTGGTCGAGGTGCGCCGCAGCCACAGCTGGTTCAGGCCGGTGGCCGCCCCGGCCGCGGTGCGGCCTTGCGCCTCGCGCGGGACCACCGTGTAGGCCATCCGCAGGCCGGTGAAGCCGGCGCTCTTGGAGAAGCTGCGCGACTCGATCGCGACCTCTCGCGCCCCATCGATCTCGTAGATCGACCGCGGGATGTCCGGATCGCGGATGTAGGCCTCGTAGGCCGCGTCGTAGACGATCACCGCCTCGTGCTCGCGCGCGTAATCGACCCACCGGCGCAGCATCTTCCGGGTCATCACCGCGCCGGTCGGGTTGTTCGGGTAGCAGAGATAGATGAGGTCGACGGGCCGATCGGGAAGCGCGGGCTGGAAGTCGTTCTCAGCGGTGCACGGCAAATAGACGAAGCCGGGATACCGGCCGCTCGCGTCCGCGGGGCCCGAGCGGCCCGCGATGACGTTGGCGTCGGCATAGACCGGGTACGCCGGGTCCATCAGGGCCACCACCGCGTCCGGCGCGAACAGCTCCTGGATGTTCGCGGCGTCGCTCTTGCCGCCGTCGCTCACGAAGATCTCGTCCGGCGCGAGCGTCACCCCGCGGCTGCCGAAGTCGTGCTCCGCGATCGCGGCGCGCAGGAACTCGTAGCCGACGTAGGGCCCGTAGCCCTTGAGGGTCTCGGCCCGCGCCTGCTCGCGCGTGGCCGCCTGCAGCGCGTCCACCACCACCGGCGGCAGCGGCAGCGTGACGTCGCCGATACCGAGATCGATCAGACGGGCGTCGGGGTGTGCCGCCCGGTACGCCTGGGTCCGCTTCTTGACCTCGGCGAAGAGGTAGCTGGCCTTCAGATTGAGGAACGCCTCGTTGATCCTCGGCACGCCCGCGCCTCCCTTCTCGGATGCGGGCGCATTCTATGCGATCGGCCGACGCGGCGCCACCGACGGAGGCGCGTCGGCCGGCGGAACGATCCTCAGCGCTTCAGGACGACCAGCTCGACCCGGCGATTCTTGGCCCGGCCAACCTCGGTATCATTCGAGGCGATGGGTCGCTCCGAGCCGAATCCCTCATCGGTCACTCGAGCCTCGGGCACGCCCTGGCCGACGAGGGCGTGCTTCACCGCGGCTGCGCGCTGCGCGGACAGTCGGAGGTTCGCGGAGGCATCACCCTTGTTGTCGGTATGACCGGCCACGCTGATCAATACCGTCCGGTAGGCCTTGAGCACGGCCGCGAGCTGCTCGAGCTGCGCGTTGGAGACCGGCGAGAGGGTCGCCGAGCCCGGATCGAACTGCAGCTCGTCAAAGGTGAAGCTGCGATTCAGCGTCACGTCCCTGCTATTGAGGAACGTGGTCAGCGTGTCCACGAAGCCGCCGGCGGTCACGTCGATCACTATCCCGCCGGGCAGGTCGAGCGCCTTCACCGCCCGGCTGACGGTGGACGCGAGGTTCTGCGCGGTCCGAGTGGTCTGCTCGACCGGCACCGTCCAGTAGCTGAAGAAGAAGATGAGCATCGCGGCGACCGCGGCGAGCGTCCCCCAGAGCCACGGGCGCCGCGTGATCGGTACCGCGGAGGCTTCAGTGAGCACGTCGCCGGCCGCCGCGTACGCCATGGTTGCCGTCTGCTGAGCGGAGCGTCCGACGTCGCGCGCGGTGTCCGACACCCGTCCGGCCGCGACCGCGGCCGAGCCGTTCGCGCCGGAAGCCAGGCCGGCCAGCAGGGCGGCCGGAGAGGCGAAACCGAGCGCGCGGGCAACGCCGTCGTCCAGCTGTGTTCGGAGGTTGTCGCGCTGTCCGGCGAGCAGGCTGGCGAGCCCGCCCGCATCGAGCCGGTTCTGGCTGAGATAGCGCTTCAGCAGCGCGAAGACCGCGGGCGTGGCCAGGGCCAGAAGGGTGCTGGCCGAGGACATCTTCATGCCCGACGCCGAGCCGACCGCCTCGGCCACGTTCCCGGTCCGGTTGCCGAACAGCCAGCTCACCAGGCTGCTGCCCTGGGACAGGAGACCGGCCATTCGCGGGCCGTCGTCGAGCCAGCTACGGATGTTGCCGGTCAGGCCGATGTCGATCTGCGGGTCGTTGACGCGTCGCTGGAGATCGGCCGCGCCGGTGGCCGTGCCGCCCTGCTGCAGGAGTCCCGCGAGGAGCGCGGGAACCGCCGCGTCCAGCGCGGATCGGGTGGTCGTGCCGGGTTCTCGGAGGTGCTTCGCCACGTCGCCGGTGAATGTCCGGTTGAGTGCGATCTGCAGCATGTCGACCAGGTTCTCGGCCATGGCGTCGTCCTTTCCGGGCCGGCACTCCTCCGTGCCGGGCGTGAGACTCCGGTTCAAGTGACGAGACTCTAGACGCCGACCGAGACGTGTTCCATCGGACCTTGGGCCTATCGGACCTTGGCCGCGAGGCCGTTGGACTTTGGGCGTAGGAAAAAAGGTGAGGGAGATGGAGCGGGCAGCTAGCGCGGGGTCGCGGGCACTCGCGCCCCGACGAGCTTGGCGACTAGCACCGCGACGTAGAGCTGCCCGCCGATGGCCTCCAGCACCGTGACACCGCGCGCCACCTCGGTCCGGGGCACGATGTCCCCGTACCCGAGCGTCGCCAGGGTGACAAAGCTGTAGTAGATCGCAGTGGAAAGGGGGAACGCGGCGCCGGCGGCTCGGGAGCCGGCATCGGTCAGCGAGCCCGGCCAGGTTTGCTCCATCCTCCAGTGCACGACCCCGAAGAGCAACCCGACGAAGAGGTAGACGCTGAGCGCAGCGTAGATGTGCTCGGCGTCGACGGTGGCGGTGCGCATGGCGAAGCGCAGCGCGCTGACGGCGGCGAGCAGCGCAATCGCGCAGGCGACCGCGAGCGCCCCGGCGGCGAGCCCGCTGCCGACCGCCACGGTCGGGGCGGCCCTCAGCGCCACCGCGATCGCCGCGAAGACGATGAGAAGCCACCGCCACCTCTGGTCGGGGACGCCGAGCAGCGCGGTGAGCAGGCTGAACGCCAGGAGGATCTGGAGCAGGTCGGTGCTGAACTGCAGCGCGGCGAGCATGGGCGCCGCCCCCAGGGTGACGAGCAGCGTGTAGAAGAGAACGGCGTAGCGGTGGCGGCTGTAGGCGGCGGCGAGCGATCTGGCCGGGCTCACGGCTCGAGCGCGATGCTCCACATGGACGATCTCGGCACGCGAGGCATCCTGGCCGCGATGATAGAGCACGCCTCATCCAAACCCTGCACAGATAGGCGCCGGTGCTCGCCCGGCCCGCGGTCATTGGGTGCGCGGTCGGGTCGGCATGGATGCCACCGGTTGCGATAGGATACCGGCGCATGAACGTTCCGTGGCCGCCCGACGACGAATTCCAGAAGGGGATCTCGTCGCGTCTGCTGGACGTGTTGATCCGAGCGGGGCTCATCGCGGTCCTGGCCGTGCTGTGCTACATCGTGTTCGCGCCTTTCCTGACGCTGATGGTGTGGGCGATCATTCTCGCCGTCAGCCTGTATCCGTTGCATCTATCGCTCGCCCGCCGGATGGGCGGGCGCCAGGGTCTCGCCGCCACCATTGTCGTCTTCGCCGGATGCGTCCTCATCATCACGCCTACGGCGTTGCTGCTGAATTCCTTCGGAAGCTCGCTGCACGACCTGGTCGGTGCCGTGCAGCAAAACACCCTGGAGGTCCCGCCACCGCGTGAGGGCATCAGGGACTGGCCGATCGTCGGCCGGAAGATCTACGCCGTCTGGTCCCAGGCCCACTCCGACCTGCGCGGACTCGTCCAGAGCATGCAGCCGAAGATCGGCGAGCTGGCCAGGAAGGCGCTGGCGATCGTGGCGAGCATCGGCGTGGGGCTCCTGCAGTTCCTGGCCTCGTTCATCGTCGCCGGAATCTTGATGGCCTACGGCGAGGCGGGCGCGCGCGGGAGCCGGGCCATCTTCGCCCGCATCATAGGCTCCAATCGGGGCGAGGCCTTCGCCCGACTGTCCACCGCGACGATACGGGCGGTGGCTCAGGGCGTCATCGGCATCGCCTTCGTTCAGGCCATCCTGGTCGGGGTCGCGCTGCTCGTCGCCCATGTGCCGTGGGCAGGGGTCCTGGCCGCGATCACGCTGGTGCTGAGCATCGCGCAGGTGCCGGCCCTGATCGTGACCCTTCCGGCGATCGCGTACATATGGTCGAGCGGCGACTACGGGACCGGCGCGGCGGTCGCTCACACGCTGACGCTGCTGCTGGCCGGGATGGCCGACAACGTCCTGAAGCCGCTGGTGCTCGGGCGTGGCGTGGATGCCCCGATGCCGGTGATCCTGCTCGGCGCTCTGGGCGGCATGGCGACCGCGGGAATCCTCGGCATGTTCGTGGGCGCCACGCTGCTGGCGCTCGGCTATCAGATCTTCATGGGCTGGGTCGCCGCGAATCCCGATTGACCCGGGACGGACCCGGGCGGCGCATCAGGCACTACGGACGAGCGGATGGTTGATGCTCCGCGCGAAGAAAAATGCCAACCCATCGCCATCGACTCGCCAGACCATCGCCCCAACCAAGAACGGGTCTCCATCCGGCGGGATGAACTGCAGTCGAACCTCGGTGCCGGTCTGAAGCCATATCTTCGGAATGATCTTTGCCCCTTGCGTGCTGATATCCACCGCCTGACAAGGATGGCGACGCCTGCCCGCTTCAACGAGGACGGGCCATGCGACAAGAGTGCGAGGATGCCGCCGCCGCTCTCGTTGCCAGCCGCGAGATTCACCCGTTGCCACGATTCACTCGATCACTGATCGGCCCATTGCAAGAGCGACCGTGGGATCGTCAGGCGAAAGCCCCGGCGATCGTAAGGTCGAGACGCTATCAACGTAGTACGAAACCCCGCCGACGAAGATCGTTTTTGTTGAACGGTCGCGGGAGGTAGGCGGGGCGCCCGCCAGGATGGGACCGCCCCATGACGCAGTGTTGTAATGGCGGGCTCGACGGGCCTTGAACTCGCGACCTCTGGATTGACTGACCATGGTAGGCCGACACTACCACCGGAGCAGCCCTGACAACCCACCGAACTTTGGGCTACTGACAGGGCCCCGTATGGGATCCTACCGACGCCTCCCGCACAGATTCACGGACGGCGACCCATGCGGCGTAGCGTAGAGGTCAGTCCTTCCGCTGTCGTGTCTGCCCGAGAAGGGCGCGCCAGACTCGTTCCGGGGTGGCGGGCATGTCGACGTCGGCGGCGCCGGCGGATTGCAGGGCATCGCGGACGGCGTTCATGACCGCGGCGGGGGCGCCCGTCGTGGCGTTTTCCCCTGCGCCTTTGACGCCGAGGGGGTTGTCGGACTCCGGCAGCTCGTTCAGCGAGACGGTCAGCGGAGGCAGGTCGTCGGCACGCGGGAGGACATACTCCATGAAGCTGCCCGTCAACGGCTGGCCGGTTCCCGCCTCGAAACGAACGTGCTCCATCAGGGCCTGCCCGATCCCCTGAGCGGCGCCTCCGTGCATCTGGCCATGCACGATCAGCGGATTGATGGCCCGTCCGACGTCGGCCACGATGACGTGGCGCTCGATCCGCAGCGTGCCATCGTCGGGGTTCACGAGCACCTCGCAGGCGTGACAGCCATTGGCGTGGACATCTCCCGCGGTCGTGAAATCGACGGCGGCCGCGAGCCGGCCGCGGGTCGCCTCGGCGACCCCGGCCACCTCGAAGAGGCCGACACCTCGATCGGTCCCGGCGACCGTGAACCGGCCCGTCGCGTACATCACGTCGGCCGCCGCCGCCTCGAGCATCTCGGCGGCGAGGGCCCGCCCTTCCTCGATCAGCTTCCGCGCGCCGACCACCACGGCTCCGCCCCCCAGGCGAGCGGACCGCGATCCGGCCGAGCCCGCGCCTCGGGCCACGCGCTCCGTGTCTCCGAACACCACGTCGATGCGGTCGAACGGCACTCCGAGCGCCTCCGCGGCGATCTGCGAGAAAACGGTGTCGTGGCCCATTCCGAAGTCCTGAGTGCCCACCGCGACCACCACGCGGCCATCTCCAGTCGCCTGGATCTCCGCGAACTCGGTGGGCGTGCTTCCGTCGTTCTCGACGTACATCGCGACCCCGAAGCCGCGCAGCATGCCCCGGCCCGCGCTCTCCGCGCGCCGCGCCGGGAAGCCGCGCCAGTCGGCCAGCTCGAGCGCACGGTCGAAGTGCTCGGCAAAGGCGCCGGATGTGACGACGGCGCCGCCCGGCGTCGTCCAGGGAAGAGCGGCCTGGCCGACCAGATTGCGCCGGCGGAGCTCGATGCGGTCCATCCCGGTCTCGCGCGCCGCCGCCTCGATCAAGCTCTCGGTTAGGTAGTTCGCCTCGATACGCCCGATCCCGCGAAACGCCGCGAGCGGCGTGGTGTGGGAGAACACGCCCCGAATCGCCACGTGACCGCACGGGATTCGATAGGGGCCGCCGAGAGTCGGCGGCAGGTAGTGCACCATCACCCAGACGTTCCGGGTCGTGAAATACGCGCCATGGCGCCAATCGACCTGCGCGCGGATCGCGGTGAACCGGCCCTCGGCGTCGAGCGCCAGCTCGCCCCGGAGCACGTGATCGCGCGACTGGTGATCGGCGACGAACGCTTCCACGCGCGAAGAGGTCCACTTGACGGGCTGCCCCAGACGGCGCGCGGCGACCAGTAGCAGCGGATACTCCGGGTACACGCCACCGCGGGCACCGAATCCGCCGCCCGTGTCGGGCACCACGACCCGAAGGCGGCCCGGCTCGATGCCCACCACGTGGGCGAGCACCGCATGCATGCCGTGGGCCGACTGGCATCCGACCTGCAGCGTCCAGCGCGACGAGGCCGAATCGTACTCGGCGACCGCCGACCGAGGCTCCATGAAGACCGGCGCGATCCGGTTGTTGACGAGCTCCACCCGCGTCACGTGCGCGGCGCGAGCGAACGCCGCCTCGACCGCGCGCCGGTCGCCGCCCTCCCACTGGAACGACACGTTGCTCGGCCGATCGTCCCAGACCCGTGGCGCATCCGGCGCGAGCGCCTCTTCGATGCCGACGGCGGCGGCGAGCGGCTCGTAGTCGATCTGGACCTGCTCGGCGGCGTCCTGGGCCTGGCTGACGCTCTCGGCCACGACGAAAGCGACGGGCTGCCCGGCGTAGCGAGCCGTCGCCCGAGCCAGCGGGAACTGCTCGGCGTCCGGAGCGGTCGAGCCATCGGGTCCGCGAATGTCGAAGGGCGGCGTGCGCGAGAACGAGGGAATCGGCCGCACGATCTCACCCTGAACGTCAGCCGCCGTCAGCACCAATCGCACCCCGGGCGCAGAGCGCGCCGCCGCCACGTCGACGACGCGGATGCGCGCGTGCGCGTGAGGGGAGCGGACGACCACCCCGTGAAGCTGTCCGGCCAGGGCAATGTCGTCCGTGAAACGCGAAGCGCCCGTCAGGAAACGCGGGTCCTCCTTGCGCTTGCGCGGGTCGCCAATGCGGGCGTGATCGGTCAACGCGGCTTCTGCGACATCGCGATCGCGGCAATCGCGTTGCACACGAGTCGCGCCGCGGTCAGCGCCGCAATGCCCGTGGTATCCCGCGACGGCACGAACTCGACGAGATCGAATCCAACGATTCGACACTTCGCGGCAAGACCGGTGAACAGCTCGAGCAGTTGCCAGTAGAGTAGCCCCCCCGGCACAGGCGCCTGCACCGCGGGCAGGATCGACGGGTCCATTCCGTCGCAGTCGAGCGTCACCAGGCAACTGGCGCCTGCGTCCACCAGATCGAGAACGCGTTCGATGCCGTGTCGATGCACGTCCGCCGCCAGAACGAGGCGTGATCCCCAGGCGCGAGCGTCCGCCACCTCCTGCGCGCGGGCGCTGCCGATCCCACGCAGGCCGACCTGTACCATGCCCCGGATCCACGGCAGCTCGGACGCGCGGCGCATCGGGCTGCTCCAGCCGTATTTCTCGCCGCGGATCTCATCGCGCCAGTCGAGATGGGCATCGATCTGCACGACGGTCAACGGTCCGCGTCCCTCGAAGGCACGGAACATCGGGATCGGGACGGAATCGTCGCCACCCAGCACGACCGGGATGGCGTCGACGTCGAGCAACGCGCGCACGGCTCTCGTGATCGCTTCGCGGTTACCCGGCGCATCCTCGGGGTCGCCGGGCACGTCGCCACAATCGACGGCACCGTCGGGTCGCAGGCCGCCGATGTCGAAGTCGTAGTGTTCGGCGAGGCGGCCGTATCCGGTGAGAGCGGCGCGCAGTGCCGCCGGCGCGCCGGCGGAATGACTCGGCTTTCCCTTCTCGTACGGCGTCGCGTGATCGACGCCGAGCACCGCGATCTGGCCGGGTCGCGCGAGTGTGGCACTCGGCAGACCCGCGAACGTCCCCGATGGGATACCCATGCCGGAATGTTAGCCCGGATGGGCTGGCCACGTCATCGGGCCGCGACCTGCTCGCGCGGCCGGGTGTGCGTGTCGTCCGGTCCGGGATCTGACACACCAGCGATCCATATCGGGCGATGAGACCTCACGGTGGCCACCTTCCTGCCGATGACGTATTGTGACTTCAGTGTCAGGAAGTCGTCTACGGTGCCCTGCTCCAGGCCGACCGCAAGGCCCGCCACCGGCGCGCCGCCGAGACGATCGAGTCACTCTACCCGGGTCGGACCGAGGAGGTCTGCGATCAGCTCGCGCATCACTGGGCCCGGAGCGACCGGCCGGTGGCGGCGCTGTCCTATCTCGTGACGGCGGCCGACGGCGCCGTGGCGATGGGCGCGAACCAGGAAGCCATCAGCCATCTGCAGGGCGCCCTGGCGCTGACGACCGCACATCCCGACCCCATCGGCGCGCAGCAGCGGGACGCTCTGCGCCTCAAGCTGGCGGGGTTGCACTTCGTCGTGGGAGAGCGCTGACCGCTTCCTCGTCAGGCGTCGGCGATCGCGAGCCGCACGGCGGCCTCGGCGAGGAGGGCCAGCGGACTCACGAGATCCTTGGCCTCCGCTTCCTCACCCAGCAGCAGCGGGATCTCGGTGCAGCCAAGCACGACGCCGTCCACCCGGTCGGCGCGCAGCGTCGCCACCGACGTGCGCGCCGCGCGGGCCTCAGCTGGGCCATCGCGGCCCTCCGCGACGGCCTGGATCGCGGCGTCGAGGCGGGCCTGCATCGGGGCGTCGATTGTCTCGCAATGGATGCTGCGCTGGCGGAGTGGCCCGGTGTAGACCGGTGGAGCCGTGTGGAAGCCCAGCACGCCAACGCGCTGCCAGCCGCGGCGAGCGACCTCGTCGAGTGCGAGGTCGATCATGCTGACGACGGGACATCCGGCGGCGCTCCTGATCTCAGCGAGACCGACGTGGGCCGCGTTGCACGGGATGACGAGGAAGTCCACACCCTTGCCCAGCCACGCGGCAGCCTCGACGAGCTGGGGATCGACCTGCATCGGGACGATCGGGCGGCCGTCGTCGCCGAACCGCACCGGTGGACGCCGGTGATACCACACCACCATCGGTGGATAGCCGGCGTTGAAGTTCTGGGGCACGAGCTGCTGGCAGAGCCGGTGCACCCGCGCCTCGAAGTCCATCGTCGCCTGCGGGCTGATGCCGCCGAGCACTCCCATACGTTTCATGGGGGGTAGTCTACCGCCGACCGGACCATCGTCTCCCCGGCAGATCGGGTATCCTCTCCCCCACTCTTACGTCGTCACGTGCACCCGATCTGGCAAATGTGACGCGCGGCCGTCGAGGGCCAAGCCCGCGGCGGCAGTGCGGACCGGGCCAGCGGACGGCGCGAGGGCCGCCCCCGCCGGCTACCTACTCATACGACGCCGGAGGGCGGGCGAAATCGACAGCCGGAATCGGCTCTCAGGACTGGCCGATCACGAACGGGCGGGGGTCGAGGAAGCGCTTCAGCACGTTCTCGGTGATGCGCGACACGTTGTTCCGGTAGCCGTTGTGTGACAGGCTGCCCGACCAGGCGATCGAGCTGGCCGACCAGACAGCGCCGCCGTCGAGGGTCTCGAAGAAGACCATGTCGGCGCGGACCAGCTCGTTCTCCGCGCCTCCGAGCCCGGGATACGTCGCGAGGACCTCCTCGGGCACCACCAGGTAGATGTCGGTGTGGCCACCCCTGGATGTGGCCATCACGAGCGCGTGGGGCGGGGTGCCGAGCAGCCGATCGGCCCGGTCCAGCTCGAGGCCGGCGGCGCCGCCGCCGATGAGGCCGAAGTCCCCGATCAGCTCGTCATCGCCGATGCCCTCGAAGACGAACGCGGCGCGCGGATCGAAGCTGTCGGGCAGGCGTCGGTACGGGGCGGACACGTCGAAGCCCTGTGCGCTGAACCCCGTGCCGACGAGCATCTGGGGCGCGCGGCCCTGCCGCCGCCACAGGCCGCCGTAGGAGCCGGTGAAGCTGCCGTAGTACTCGCCGGGCTCGGCCGCCCACGTGCGGACGCCGTCCTCATTGCGCCGCACCTCGATGACCCCGGGCAGCGTCGGATGATACGCGATCTTCCAGTACCAGCCGTTGGCGCCGAGGGACATCAGGCGCCCGCCGCGGTCCAGATACGCCTTGAGCCCCGTCCACATCTCGGGGGAGTGGTACTCGGGATGACTGCCGCTCAGCACCACGCGGTACGGCATGAGCGCGGCAGCGCCCCGATCGTGGAGCTCCTCGTCGGTCAGGACGTCGAACTCGTAGCCGTTGGCCTCGAGCCAGTCGGTGATGTGCGTGTCGGCGTTGAACTGCCAGAGGGACGAGCCCGCCCCGCCGAGCGAGCTGATGTGCTTCGGCCGCATGTTGAGGATGGGCCGCAGACGCGACGAGTAGCAGACGCCCGACCCGTCGGAGTGCGAGTCGTAGCACGAGAGGCCGTACTCGCGGTGCTCGTTCAGGAACAGGCTGTACTTGTCGAACGGGATCAGGCGGCCCGAGACGAGTTCGATCAGCGGACTGTTCGCCGCCATGTGTTCGTTGGCGTACGCCATGTAGCTGGCGCTCGGCAGGAGGAACGCGATGGCCTTCTCCTGACCGGGTGCGGGCGTCACGACGAACGGGACGTAGTCCTCCTCATCCCCCGCCTGGAGCCGCGCGGCGTAGAGCCCGCTCTTCATCGAGGCGGACACGGTCAGTGGGAAGTCTACTTGCCAGCGCGCGTCGTACAGATCGTCGTCGTGGAAGTGGATGGCTCCATACTGCTCGGGCGCTCGCTTCCAGTCCATCACCTCGCCGGTCCAGCTCGCGCCCTTCATCGCGCGGGCCGGCATGTTCACGGCGCGGCCGTGGAGGAGATTGGCCGACGTGTCGGTGACGCGCTCCGAGCTCATGTCGCGCCAGAAGTCCCAGGCGCCGACCACCGCGCCGACGAGCGAGGTCGGGACGGGCCCAGTCCGGAGGGTCTCCAACTCGGTCCGGGTCAGGGCGCGGTTGGCCAGGCGCGGGCCCTCGATCTTCCCGTTGTACCTGCCGCTCAGTGCGCCGCCGGCCGTGCGGCAGGCCGCGAACATGAGCGGCGCCCCGGTGGTGCCAGCCCGAGCCGCCGCGACGGCCGCGCGGACCACGGCGGCGTCGTCGACGCGCGGGTAGCGCGCGAGCGGCTCCTGGTAGAGCGCGAGCTCGCGCGTAGCCGCGTCGAACGTGACGGCGACGAAGTACCACTCGCGAGCGAGGAGCGGCTTCTGCGTGGACAGGGTCTCGACGCGGCCCCGCCCATCGCCGAGCCTCGCGGCAAGGGCGCCGTCGCCGCCGATGACCAGCGCAATGCCGGCGCGGTCCGCGTCGCGCCACTTCGCCGCGATCACCTGCTCGCCCTTGGCGGGCGTGGTCGGCCAGATCATGGCCTGGAGCGAGAAGCTCCCGGCAACCTCGAGCCGCGGGCCATCGTCCACCTCGACGTAGGAGCCCGACTCGATGGCCTGGGCCCGGCCGGGATGGGCGCCGTTGACCGGCGAGTCGATCGGCGCCTCCTTCACGCCGGGGCCGATCGGGTTCGAGTCCCCGCAGATCAGCCGCACGATCTGCGCCTCGTAGCTCGGTCGCTCGCAGTTCACCATGAAGCGGATCGCCTGGCCGGGCGGCGCGCTGAGTCGATCGGAGTAGCCGCACAGCATCAGGAGCACTTCGCGAAGGAGTCGAGCATGAGCGGCGGGACTACAGCTCGGAGCCGGTGAACTTCTTCCAGCGGAGCCGGAACACCGCGCGCTCGGCCTCTCCCAGGTCGGTGAACACCACGTCGAGCTCCTTGACGGGCTTCCCGCGCTCCCCGCTGAGCTGGGCGAGCCGCCACTCGCGATGGGGAACGGTGCAGATCAAAACGTACTTTCCCGCCAGCGGCTCGCTCCGGAACACGTTGAGGACGCGCTGGAGCTCCGGGCTGTGATGCCCGACCGGCTTCCGCTGGAACTCCTCCACCACGCGCCGGTCTTGCTCGCCGACCTTGTAGACCGTCAGCATGGCTAGTGGCAGTGCGCGGCGCCGTTTCGCCCGTTATGGGAAGACGCGGGCACGTCGAGCGCCGGACTGCCGACGAAGAAGCCGGCGGGCTTGAGGTGAAACCCCGCGTAGCCGACCGGCATCACCGGCCACTCCTCGGAGCGCGAGATGTGGTGCGAGCCGAGGCTGTACCACAAGACGATGTCGCTCTGCTCGAGCGGGCGGTCGGCCTTCACGTACGCCGGGAGCCCGGCGCCGCCCGGGTGCTGGTTCGGATAGTCGCCGGCGGCGAAGAGCTCCGTCCGCTCGTACCGCGTGACCCAGAGGTGCTTCATCATGAAGCCGGCGCGGCGGGCGACCGACGAGTCGGGGTGGGCGAAGGCGCCGACGTTCTCGCCGGGCACGAGCTTGTACGCGACCGGCTGGCCGAGCGAGTTGGTGACCGCGGGGTTCGTCACGACCCAGTAGCGCCCCGCGAGCGGATCGACGGAGCGCTGGGCCTCGGACTCGCGGGCGAGCAGCGTGCGGCGCGCAATCCACGCATTTCCGTTGGGGTTCGCGGGTCCGATGGGCAGGGCCTCGCTGTTCACCTCGTAGACGGAGTTCTCGGTGCCGTCCACCATCATGTCGAGCCGGAAGTTGAACCAGTGCTGGTGGTTCGGCGCGTAGAGTCCCGGGGCGATCAGCACGCCATGCTCGGGCACGGCGCCCGGCGCGATCGCACCTGTCGACACGATTCCCGTCAGCTTGATCTGCAGCTCGATGGTGCCGTCCTGGTAGAGGTACCAGAAGAACCCGTACTCGTAGTTGCCCACGGTGGCGATCGACGAGATCACGAAGCGGCGCGAGCGCCGCACCTCGACCTGGTCGGTGCGGAAGTTCGTGTGCTTCCACAGGATCCCGAAGTCTTCCTCGTGCATGCAGATCGCCTTCTCGAGGGTCACCGGCTCACCCTGGCCATCCGAGACCACCGCGTCGAGGTAGCGGATCTCGCCAAGGCAGTCGCAGTCGAGCTGGAGGCGGTTGGCGAGCATGCCCACGCCGTACTCCCCCTCGTCGAACGCGTTCTTCCTCCAGTGCGTGGGCGCGGGGTCGCCGTACGGAACGACCATCTCGGCCAGCGACGCGCGGTAGAGGATCGGTCGCAGGCGGCCGCCGTCCTCGTAGCCGACCGTGTGGAGCACGAGCCCCTCGCGCGGCGTGAAGCCGATCCGGAGTCGCCACTTCTGCCAGCGGAGCTCGTGGCCCGAGAGCTCGAAGCTCGGCCCATCCGGCTGGTTGATCTCGAGCCTCCGGAGATCGGCGCGCTGACCGGCCGGGAAGTACGGCACATTCCGCGGGCTGCCGATGGCCTCGGCCGTGTAGTTGCCGTCGCGCGTCGGCAGCGGGACCACGCCGTGATCCTCGACCTCGACGACCTCCATCCGGTCGAGATCGACGAGCGTGATGAGGCCCTCGATGGGCCGCGCGTAGCCGTTGTCGAGCTCCTCGGTGCGGATCCACGTCAGGGCCCGGACGAGGCGGCGGGTGGGATCGTCGGCGGGACCGTAGTGTCCGGCCGACCACGGGTCGACCATCGCCAGCGAGAAGTCGTTGACGCCGCGCTTCTTCATCGAAGCCTGCCAGGCGGGATTGGCCTGCACCATCCGCTCGCACTCGAAGAACTCGTGGAGCGTGATGGGCGGCTGGACTCCGGGCACTTCCTTCCACGAGACGATCGTGCGGTCGGTGATCGAGACGACCAACTCGTAGTTCGTGCGCGCGCGACGGTCGCGGATCAGCACGAACGCCTGGCGCTCGAGCGGATCGCCCTCGCGGAACCCGAGCACGTCGGGCTTGGCCGGCTCGTGCAGGAACACGCGCACGAACAGGACATCGCCGCCGACACGTCCCGACGCGCGCACGACGGCGACGGCGGCGCGGATCTCGTCGGCGCTGAGAGGATCGAGCGGGTGGAGCACCCCAACGGAGGGATTGGTCGTGATCGCCATAGCAGATCCTTTCTCCAAGAGACGCGCCACGAGACACACGATGCTGACCCTGAAGGGACAGCGATATCCCCGCTACGCCGACAGCCGCCGGACCTCCACCAGCGTGTCAGAGAACGTCGGGCCGCGCCCGAGGTCCGCGTAGCGGGACGCGTTGATCACGTTCGCCGATCGCCCGCCAGGGCTCACCGACGCCCAGTACCCGAGCGGCGATACGACCACGCCCGGGCGCACCTCGTCGCTCACTTGGGCGTCGGCCTGGAAACGACCGCGGTCGTTGAAGACCTCGATCCGCTCGCCCTCGGCGATGCCCCGGGCCCGCGCGTCCTTCGGGTGGATTACCACGTACTGCTCGCCCGCGTGCCCGAGCTGGCGCGCGATGTTTGCGTACCCGGAGTTGAGGAACGCGTGGTTCTTCGGGGTGAGGATGCTCAGCGGATACCGGGCGGCCAGCGCCTGGTTGGTGTCCGGAGACTCCTGCGGAGGGACATAGGTGGGGAGGGGATCGACGGCGGTCCCGTCCTGGAATTCGTTCGAGCCCTGGCGAAACAGCGGCAAGACGAAGTTGCCGCCGGCCGCCATCGAGGCCTTCAGCTCGACCTTGCCCGACGGTGTCGGAAACTTGCCCTCCGCGTGCGGAGCATAGGTATCCGGAGTGCCCAGCTTCAGCCGGGCGTAGCCGTCGCGCTGGAGCTGCTCCATGGTGATTCCCGCCAGCGCCGGGCTCGACCAGTCGAGCGCCTCGACGGCCATCTGCTCGTCGCTCCGCTTGAAGAACGGATCGTCGAAGCCCATCGCCGCCGCCAGGCGCCGGAACAACTCGGTGTTGGGCACCGCCTCTCCGCGCGGCGTGATCGCCCGCTGGTTCAGCGACAGATAGAAATGGCCCCACGAGAACATGATCTCGTACTGCTCCATCTGGGTGGTGGCGGGCAGCACGATGTCGGCGTAGCGGGCGGTGTCGGTGATGAAATGGTCGCTGACGACGGTGAACAGATCCTCCCGGGCCAGGCCGGCGACGACCTTCTCCTGCTCCGGTGCCACCACCATCGGGTTGGCGTTGTAGACGAACAGCGACCGGATCGGCGGATCGAGCGCCAGCTCACCGGTGAGGGCGGCGCCCAGCTTCCACTGGTTCAGCACGCGCGTGCCCGGCGTGATCCACTCCGGCCGCATCAGGCCATCCCATTTGACCGGGAACGCCCATACCGGCAATTGCAGAATGCCGCCCCCCACGTGGCGCCATGCCCCGACCAGCGCCGGCAGGCAAGTGAGGGCCCGCACGGTCTGGCCGCCGCCGGAGTGCCGCTCCACCGCGACGCCGATGCGGATGACCGAGGGCTGCGTGCGGGCGTACTCGCGGGCGAGCTGGC
>DATFWA010000119.1:0-16122 GCA_035259825.1 Candidatus Methylomirabilota bacterium
CGTCCGTCCAGCCCCGCCGGTAACACAGGTCGAGGGCCTGCGTGTAGTCATCGACGGCATAGCGCTGCGAGCTGATCCGGGCGGTCATGAGCGGCTCCTTCGGCGACAAATGTGGGTCAACCGTAGGTCCAAGACACTGCCCTGTCAAGCGTCCGGGGCTCCTGCGCTTGAAACCTCCCGGGCGCGGCCGGAAGATGAGGGCATGAGCGAGCGGGGCGACCTGCCGCACGTGGTGATCGTTGGAGGCGGCTTCGGCGGCCTCTACGCCGCGTGGGGTCTCGCCGGACGCCCGGTGCGCGTCACGCTGCTGGACCGGCGCAATCACCACCTCTTCCAGCCCCTGCTCTACCAGGTCGCCACCGCGGCGTTGAATCCGTCCGACATCGCGACGCCGCTACGCGCGGTCTTGAGGAAGGCCGCCAACATCACGGTGCTGCTGGCCGAGGTGCAGTCGGTAGAGCTGGCCGATCGCCGGCTGATCCTGGACGAGGGCGAGCTGCGCTACGACGCCCTCGTGCTGGCCGCCGGCGCGGGGCACTCCTATTTCGGGCACGACGACTGGGAGCCGCTGGCTCCGAGCCTCAAGACCCTGGAGGACGCGCTGGAGATCCGCCGGCGCGTGCTGCTGGCCTACGAGCTGGCGGAGCGGGAGCGCGACGCGGCCGAGCAGCGCGCGCTGCTCACCTCGGTGGTGGTCGGCGGCGGGCCCACCGGCGTCGAGCTGGCGGGCGCGCTCGCGGAAATCTCGCGCGAGACGATCGCGCGCGACTTCCGGGTGATCGATCCGACGCAGGCCCGGATCGTCCTCCTCGAGGGCGGCCCGCGCATCCTGGCCGGCTTCCCGGAGCCGCTGTCCGAGCGCGCACGGGAAGCCCTTACCCGCATCGGCGTCGAGGTGAGGACCGGCGCGCTGGTCACCCGCGTGACTCCCGACGCGGTGTGGCTCGGGGGCGAGCAGATCCGTGCTCGTACCGTCCTGTGGGCCGCCGGCGTGGCCGCATCTCCGCTCACCCGCTCGCTCGGCGTCCCCCTCGACCGGGCGGGACGGGTGCAGGTGGAGCGCGATCTCTCGATCCCCGGGCATCCCGAGGCGTTTGCCATCGGCGACATGGCAACGCTCCTCGACGAGCACGGCCAGACCCTGCCCGGCCTGGCGCCCGTGGCGATCCAGCAGGGGCGGGCGGTGGCGGCGAACGTGCTGCACCGCCTCGCCGGCGAGCCGACGCGACCGTTCCGCTATCGTGACAAGGGCACCATGGCCACCATCGGCCGCGCCGCTGCAGTAGCGGTGATCGGACCGCTTCGTCTCTCGGGCCTGACCGCCTGGCTCGCCTGGCTGTTCGTCCACATCATGTTCCTCATCGGCTTCCGCAACCGGTTCCTCGTGCTGTTCGAGTGGGCGTGGGCGTACGTGAGCTGGCAGCGCGGCGCGCGACTGATCACCCGTCCCTGGCGTCCGAAGCCCTGACGGTGGCGGGCGCGGGCTTTGCGTTGCCGTCGCTTTGCCCTATGCTCGGTGTGATGAGTCCCGCTGAGACCTCGCCGCCGCCGATCTCCGCCTCGTGACCGCGGGTCGCCCGCCGCTCGTGGCGTACTTCTCGATGGAGTATGGCCTCCACGAGGAGCTGCACTCCTACGCGGGAGGCCTCGGCGTGCTCGCGGGCGACTTCATGAAGTCCGCCGGCGATCTCGGCCTGCCCGTGGTCGGCGTCGGCCTGCGCTGGGGTCAGGGCTACACCTCGCAGCACATCGGCGCCGACGGCTATCCTTACGACGAGTGGCGCGATCAGAAGCCGGACGCGCTCACCGATACGGGGGCGCGGGTGCGCGTGCGCGTAGCCAGCCGCGAGGTCGCCTGTCGAGTGTGGCGGGTCGGCCGCTACGCCATCGCGCCGCTCTACCTGCTGGAGCCCACCGATCCGCGGGATCTCTGGATCACGCGGCGCCTCTACGACCCGCGCCCGGACTGCCGCGTGGCCCAGGAGATGCTGCTGGGCATCGGCGGCGTGCGCGCGCTGCGGGCGCTCCACCTGCCGGTCGAGCGCTACCACTTCAACGAGGGCCACGCGGTCTTCGCCGGCATCGAGATGATCGCCGACCGGATGGAGGCCGGCCTCGGCTTCCCCGAGGCGTGGCGAGCCGCGCGTGAGTCGATCGTGTTCACCACCCACACCCCGGTGCCCGCGGGCAACGAGGTGCACTCCCTCGCGGAGCTGCGGCGGCTCGGAGCCGGCTGCGAGCTGGTGGCCAGCGAGCTGGCCGAGATCGGGGGCGACCCGTTCAACATGACGGTGGCCGGCCTGCGGCTGGCCCACATCGCCAACGCGGTGGCGCAGCTGCACGGCGAGACCGCGCGCGCGATGTGGGCGCACGTGAAGGACGCGGCCCCGATCATCGCGATCACCAACGGGGTCCACGTGCCCACCTGGCAGGACGCGCGCATTCCCGCCGCGCACGGCAGCGACGAGCGGCTGCAGGCGGCCAAGCGCACGCTGAAGGGCGAGCTGCTCACCGAGGTGCGCGCGCGCACCGGAGTGCGGCTCGACCCGGCCGCCCTGACCATCGGCTTCGCCCGCCGCTCCGCAACCTACAAGCGGCCCGATCTGCTTCTGCGCGATCCGGAGCGCTTCGCCGCGCTCGTCCGCGGTCACCGGGTGCAGCTGCTGTTCTCGGGCAAGGCCCACCCGGCCGACCAGGAAGGCAAGGCGGTCATCGCCCGGCTCGTCAACGCGCTGAAGCGATGGCCGGAGAGCGTGGCCTTCCTGGAGAACTACGACATGGGGCTCGGTCGCCTGCTCACCCGCGGCTGCGACGTATGGCTCAATACCCCGCGCCGGCCCATGGAGGCCAGCGGCACATCGGGCATGAAGGCGGCCATGAACGGCACGCTCAATCTCTCGGTGCTGGACGGCTGGTGGCCCGAGGGCTGCGAGGCCGGCGTGACCGGCTGGGCCATCGGCGACGGCACCGTCGGCGGCGATCCCGACCTCCGTGATCTGCGCTCGCTCTACGACACGCTGGAGGGCGAGGTCCTCCCCGCCTTCGCGGATCCGGACCGGTGGGTGCGGATGATGCGCGCGTCGATCCGCATGGCCACCGAGCGCTTCTCCTCGGACCGGATGGTCCAGGAGTACTTCGGGCGGCTCTACTCGGTCACTTCCCCTTCGCGATGACCTCGTCGAGCTCGCGGGCGCGCGCGGCGTCCAGCGGTTTGAGCCGCTCGAGCACGCGTCGGGCGTCGTCGAGCCGGCCAATCTTCACGTAGGCCTCGCCCAGGTACTCGAGGGCCTCCGGGTAGTCCGGCCGCAGCCTCAGCGCCTCGTCGTACGCCTTGAGGGACTCCGGATACTTGCCCTGGTTGCGGAGCGCGTAGCCGAGCCCGTTCCAGGCCTCGGCGTAGCCTGGCCGCATCTCGACGGCTCGGCTGAACGCGGCGCCCGCCACGCTCCATTCCTTGGCCCGGGTGGCCGCGACGCCGCGACGATACTCTTCCTCGGCCGAGGGCGCGGGCGGCATCTGAGTTCGGGGCGGCGCCGGCGTCATGTCCGCGGCGGCCGGCGCCGCGGTGAGGAGGACGATTCCCAGCAGGACGGCACGCGCCCGCATCGTCACGTCTCGACGCGGCGGGTGACCGAGCGGGTCGCCCCAAAAGTCGGCACGAACACCGAGTGCTTGCCCGCGCCGCCCGCCACCACGATCATGATGTCCGACCACTGGCGCGCGATGGGCGCCAGCGTCTCAGGCGGTCGATCCCTAAATCCGGCCGGATGGATCACCGCGAAGCGCTCGATGTTCGAGGGATCGAACCCGGACAGCGGTACCTGCGCCCGCTCCCACAGCGCGCGCTTGAAGTCGTCCTTGCTCCATCCGCCGCCCGCCACCGTGGCCGCGTGCTCCGGTCCCAGGATCACCAGGGGCTCGCCGCCCAGGTAGATGTTGTTCGAGCCCACCACCGCCGCGGTGCCCGCCACCGTGGTGAGGATGCCCTGAGGCGTCGACGACCCGTGATCGTTGATGTTGTGCGGGGCCTCCGAGCCGCAGACCGTGACCGTGCTGACCTCGCGGGCGAAGCCCCGGTCGACCGAAAGGGGCGCCCACGGCGAGGCCGCCTCGTTCTCGGCCACGCAGTAGCTGTACTTGCCGGGGTGCCCCTGCGTGGCCCGGTCCTCGTGGCCCGGCCGCGCGCCGCCCACGTTCTGCAGCACGAGGCGCAGCGCGCGCCCGATCACCGCGTTGGCGCGATGGCCCTGCCCGAGCGCATTGCCAGCTCCGTTGATCCCGAGCCGCCCCGCGATCGGCCCGTTGACGATGATCAGCGGCGAGCACGGATGCGTGGTGGTCTGCACCGCCTGCAAATTGAACTCGGGCTGTCCGACCGCCTCCACCGTGGCCAGGATTACCGGCAGGTGCTCGGGCGCCGCGCCCGCCAGCACCGCGTTGATCGCCACGCGCTCGACGGTGGCGCGGCCCAGCCGCGGCGGCAGCAGCGCGACGAGATCGTCGGCGGGCCGGCGCGTGGCCGCCAGCATGGCCGCGACCCGCCGCGCGGTGGCTGGGATCAGTGGCAGGCCGTCTCCCCAGCCGCGCTCCATCATGAACGACTGGAACTCGAGCAGATCGTCGGGCGCCGGGTGGGCACGCGCCTCGCCCTCCGCTCGGCCGGCTCCGGGGAGACCGGTCGCCGGACGGGTGAGCGCGGACAGCACGTCGCCGACCGCGGTCAGCGCCTTGCCCGTGACGATCGACTCGTCAACTCCGCCGATCGGATGGGACACCGTGACGATGCCGAGATCGGGCAGGCCCTTGGCGCGGGCCTCGGCGAGCGCGAGTGGACGGAACTCGTGTGTGCCCAGGACGACCGTGGCCAGGCCCCGCCCTTCCAGCTCGGTGGCGTCGTGGATACTCCACGACGTGCACGACCCTCAGTCCGCGGAAGCGGTGAGCGCGGCTCCGCACTGGGCCGCCATCTCGTCGAGCACCGCGGCGGTCGCCCCGATCGAGGCGCCGGGCTTGCGCCAGACGCGGACGTCGCGGGCGCCGACCTTCTCGGCGAGCGCGCGGGCCACGCCGTCCAGCAGGGCGCGCGCGTTCGGCTTGGAGTTGTCGAGGACGCCGATCACCGCGCCCTGCAGCGAGCCGGGACGCGGAGCCGGGGCGCGGGACGTGGCGATGGCGGAGCCGACCGGATCGAGGATTTCCATGGCGAGCATGATCCTCCGGGCCCCCGGGCCCGTGTAGTACAGTCCTGGCGATCATGCCGACATTGCCCCCGCTCGCCCGCCACGCGGCGACCCGCTACGTGCAGCCTCTCCGGGAGGGAGGCTCGCTGCCGGCGGTGGTCGACACCGACGGCGGCGGCCTCTTCGTGGTCAAGTTCCGCGGCGCCGGCCAGGGGGCGAAGGCCCTGATCGCCGAGCTGATCGTGGGGCGGCTCGCCCAGGCGCTCGACCTCCCGGTTCCGGCCCTCGCGATCGTGGAGCTCTCCCCCGCCTTCGGCCGCAGCGAGCCCGACCCCGAGATCCAGGACATCCTGCGCGGGAGTCACGGCGCCAACGTGGGACTTCGCTATCTCGACTCCGCCTTCAACTTCGACGCGAGCGCGGCGGGAGACCTGATCCCGGTCGAGCTGGCCACGCGGCTGGTGTGGCTCGACGCCTTCGTCACCAATCCGGATCGGACCCATCGGAACCCTAACCTGCTCGTGTGGCAGCGCCAGCCGTGGCTCATCGATCACGGCGGCGCGCTCTACGCCCACCACGACTGGGCGTCGGTCGACGAGGCGCGAACCCGCACGCCGTTTTCACGCATCCGCGAGCACGTGCTGCTCGACCGCTCGGACGACCTGGCCACCGTCGACGCCGCGCTGGCCGGCCGCCTCGACGCCGACGTCATCGCCTCGGTGCTGGCGGAGGTGCCCGACGCGCTCCTCACCGATCCGGTGAGCTGCCGCGAGTTCGCCACCGCGGCGGCCGCCCGCGCCCGCTATCGCGAGTACCTGCTGACCCGCCTGCGCGCGCCCCGCGACTTCGTGGCCGAGGCCGTCCGCGCGCGCGACCAGCTCCGGCGCGAGCCTCCGCGCCCGCTGTCGGCGCGCCGGTGAGCCCCGAGCCACGCATGACCGATGACGGGCGGATCGCCTACGACTTCGCGGTGCTCCGCGCGGTGCCTCACGTGCACCTCGGCGCCTTCGTCCCGGTCGGGGTGGTCGTGCACGCGCGCACCGCCGGATATCTCGGCATGCGCACCCTCAGCGATCCGGCCGAGCTGGCCGCGCGAGTGCCCGACGTCGATCACGAGCTGCTGGCGCGCTATCTCCGCTCGTGCTGCGCGGTGGCCGCCGGCGATCCCGCGGCGGGGCCGGTCGCGCTGGCGCCGCCCTCGGAGCGCTTCCACTGGCTCACCGCGCCGCGCTCCGACGTGCTGCAGTCCTCGCCAGTCCATGCGGGCCTCGCCAACGATCCGGCGCGCGCCCTTGACGAGCTATTCGCCGCCTACGTGCTGGGCACCGAGCCACGCGGCGGCAACGAGCGCTAGCATGGCCGAGCGCGCCCGGTCCCGGCACTTCTCGATGCTGCGCGGCTTCCACCTGGCCGATCTGTTCACGATCGCAAACGGGTTCTGCGGCGTCGCGGCGGTGTTCCAGGCCATGACGTTCCTGGCCACCCAGAACCGTCGTCACCTCTACATCGCCGCGCTCCTGGTTCCGGTCGCTCTCGTGATGGACGTCCTCGACGGACGGATCGCGCGCTGGCGTCATCAGGCCTCCGAGATGGGGCGGGAGCTGGACTCGCTGGCCGATGTCATCTCCTTCGGCGTCGCGCCCGCGGCCATCGCCTTCGCGGCCGGCCTCGATCGCGCGCTCGACCAACTCGCCTTGATGTACTTCGTGGGCTGCGGGTTGAGCCGTCTAGCCCGCTACAACATCACCGCCGCGGACCTGTCACGTGACGCGGACAAGGTCACCTACTTCGAGGGCACGCCGATCCCGACCAGCGTGCTGCCGCTGGGCCTCCTGATGCTGGCCTTCTCCTACGAGAGGCTCTATCCGGTCGACATCCTCGGGCTCCGCTTCCACCTCGTCACGCTGCTGTTCGTGATCTCGGGCAGCATGATGATCAGCAAGACCCTGCGCATCCCCAAGCCGTAGCGGACGGCGCCGCGGTCAGTCGCCGATGCGCCGACGCGGCTCGCGCGCCGCCGGGCCGGGCAGCAGCGCGAGCAGCAGCGCCAGCGCGCAGACCGCGGCGGCGGCGAGGAACGCGACGTGGAACGCGGGCAGGAACCCGTCGCGCCCGACCCGCTCGTTGAAGAGCGCCGCGGTCACCTGCACGCCGACCGCGCTACCTAGCGTGCGGCCGAAGAAGCCGAGGCCGCCCGCGGCTCCCTGCTGCGCCTGCGGGAACGCGGCCATCATCTGGGCCAGATTCGGCACCTGGAAGAGACCGACCCCGATGCCGATCAGCGCCATGGCGACACCCACGACCGGCAGCGGCGTGTGCTCGGTCATGCGGGCGATGGCGAGCAGACCCGTCAGCTCGAGGACCAGCCCCAGCACGAGCGGAACGCGCGGCCCGATGCGGTCGGTGGCCACGCCGCCCAGCGGCGCGGCCAGCGCGGTGGCCAGCGGGGTGAGCGTGAACACGACGCCGCCGAGGGTCGGCGAGAGCGCGAGCGGGCCCACCAGGTAGAACGGCACCAGCAGCCAGACCGAGAACTGCGCGTGGTTCGAGAGGAACGCGAGCGCGGCCGAGCGCAGCACGGGAAACCGGAGCAGGTCGGCCAGCGCGATGCGGCGCGGGGCGGACGGCGCGCCGCCGAGCGCGCGGAGCCGCGTCTGCGCGAGCAAGGCCGCGCTCAGGAAGAGCGGCGCGCGGAACAGGAACGTGGAGGACCAACCGAACGCGTCGAGCAACACGCCGCCCAGCACGGGGCCGATACCGAGCCCCACGCCGAGGCCCAGGCTCATGACGCCGAGCCCGCGCCCGTGCCGCTCGCGCGGCAGCGAGAGCGTGACCAGCGCGGGCGCGGTGCCGTAGACGAGCCCGCCGCCCAGCCCCTGCAGGACGCGTAGCAGCAGCACGACCGCGTAGGAGTGCGCGGCCGCGTAGCCGAGGAGCGCGAAGCCGCAGAGCCAGAGCCCCACCGAGAACACCGGGCCCGGCCCGAGCCGGTCGGCGAGCAGGCCCGCCACGAACGCGGTGAGCGCGTAGGTCAGGACGTAGCAGATGATCACCCAGCGGATGGCGGCCGGGGCGACGCCGAAGTCCTCGGCCATCGCGGGAAGCACGATGTTGATCGCCGAGTCGAGCGACATGAGCAGCGCCCCGAGCGCCGCCAGGAGGACGGGCATTCGGCAAGTATACGTGCCGCCGGCGCGGCCGCGTATACTAGCGGGCCATGCCCGACGCGCTCGGCTGGCTGGTCCTCGGCGCAGCCGCGCTCGTAGCGTCCACCGTGGGCGGCGTCGCCGGCTTCGGCACCGGCGTGATCATGGTGCCGATCATCGCGTGGACCCTCGGCATCAAGGCGGCGGTGCCGATCCTCACGGTGGCCATGCTCATCGGCAACGGGGCGCGCGCGTGGTTCAGCCGCACCGAGGTCCAGTGGCGCGTGGTCGCCGCCTTCCTGGCCGGCTCGCTGCCCATGACCGTCGTGGGCGCGACGCTCTTCTCGCGCGCGCCCGGGACCGCGATCAGCCGGGTGCTCGGGGCCTTCCTCCTGCTCGCGGTCCCATTCCGCCGCTGGCTCCTCGCGCGCGGGACGTCGGTGAAGCTTCGCCACTTCCCGATCGTGGGCGGGGCCTTCGGCCTGCTGTCCGCTCTGGTGGGCGCCACCGGGCCCATCATCAGCCCCTTCTTCCTCGGCTACGGGCTGCACCGCGGCGCCTACGTCGCGACCGACGCGCTCTGCACCGTCGGTACCTTCGCGCTGCGCCTGGTCGTCTTCCGTCGGAACGAGCTGATGGGCGCGCAGACCGTGGCCATCGGGTTCTTCCTCGGCGTGGTGATGATCGTCGGCGCGTTCGCGGGCCGACGCCTCCTCGATCGCATGAGCGAGCGGACGTTCGTGCGGGTCATCGAGGTGCTCCTGCTCCTCTTCGGGGCGCACATGCTCTTCTTCCCGAGTCGTTGACCTGTTGCGACAACCGGGGTAGAAGAGGACCCACCATGCCGCTCGAGCCGGGCCAGACCGCCGAGGTGCACCAGGTGGTGACCCGCGAGTTGACCGCCGACGTCCTCGGCAATCCCGGCGTCACCGTGTTCGCGACCCCGTTCGTGCTCACCCTGCTCGAGAACGCGGCCCACGCGGTGATGGCGCCGCACGTTCCGCCGGGCGGCGCCACCGTGGGCACCCGCGTCGACATGCGTCACCTCGCCGCAACCCCGCCCGGCATGACGGTGCGCGCGAAGGCGGTGCTGCTGGAGACCGACGGCCGGCGGTGCGTCTTCGAGGTCGAAGCGTGGGACGAGGTCGACAAGATCGCCGGGGGCCGACACGAGCGCTTCATGGTGCCAGATCTCGCCCGCTTCCTCGAGCGCGCCCGCTCACGTCACGCGGGTGGCGCGTCGCGCGACGCGTGACCTCCGTCGCCGAGTCGCGCGAGGAAATCGTGCAGCGCCGCCTCCGTGGATGGGAAGGCCAGCTCCGGCCACGGGATGTCGGCGGGCGCGACCCACTCGAGCCGGTCGTTCTCGTGGCAGAGCGTGAGCGTGCCGCCCAGTACGCGGGCCGCGTAGACCACGATGACCACCGGCGTCGCCGCGTAGGAGTAGACGCCGACCAGATCGCCCAGCGCCACCTGGAGGCCCGTCTCCTCCCAGGTCTCGCGCAGCGCGGCCGCGTCGACCGTCTCGCCCCAGTCCACGTAGCCGCCCGGGAACGTCCACTTCCCGAGCGACGGCTCGATGGCCCGGCGGGTGAGCAGGATGCGGCCGTCGGCGAGCGGGATGGTGCCCGCCACCACCTTCTGGTTCAAGTAGTAGACGAACTCGCAGCCCCCGCACACCATCTCGAGCCGCTGGTCGGGTCCGACCGGACGCCGCTCGAGCCGGGCGCCGCAGAGCGGACAGAAGCGCACCGTCTCGGGCGTGAGCGCGCGCGGGGACGGATCGGACGACATGACGCGGGCCAGTCTAGCACGCGGCGCCGCGACGCCTTGACACCCGACGGCTTCGCGCGCGAGGCTCGCGGTCGAAGGGAGGCGCCGCGTCCATGAAATGGGTCGCGCCCCGGAGCGGCTTCGACGAGGTCTTCGATGGGAGCGGTGAGGCCCGCGCCCACTACGCGGCGCTGATCTCGATCCTCGAGTCCTTCACCAAGGAGGACGTGGAGCGGCGTGAGCGGCTGCAGCAGTTGACCCTCCGCAACCAGGGCATCACCTTCACGGTCTATGGCGAGAAGGACGGCCTCGAGCGCATCTTCCCCTTCGATTTCGTGCCCCGCATCATCCCCGCTCCGGAGTGGAAGAGCCTGCAGGACGGGCTGGTCCAGCGCATCACCACGCTGAACCTCTTCCTGGCTGACGTCTACCACGAGCAGAAGTGCCTGAAGGACCGCGTCATCCCGGCCGAGGTGGTGCTGTCCCGCAAGGAGTACAAGCGCCCGCTGCTCGGCCTGATGCCGGCTCGGAAGATCTTCACCCACGTGGTCGGCACCGACATCATCCGCAACGACCGGGGCGAGTACCTCGTGCTGGAGGACAACTGCCGCGTGCCGAGCGGGGTCTCCTACGTGCTGGAGAACCGGAATTTGTTGAGCCGCGTGTTCCCCGAATTCCTCGGCGCCTATCCGGTGCGCCCGATCAAGGACTACCCGACCCTGCTGCTCGAGACCCTGCGCTTCGTGGCGCCCCGTCGCGGCCAGAACCCGGTGGTGGTCATCCTCAGCCCGGGCATCCACAACTCGGCCTACTTCGAGCACTCCTTCCTGGCGCGCGAGATGGGCGTACCGCTCGTGGAGGGCCGCGACCTGCTGGTGGAGGGCAATCACCTGTTCATGCGCCGCACCCACGGCAAGCGCCAGGTCGACGTCATCTACCGAAGGATCGACGACGACTTCCTGGATCCTCTCGCCTTCCGGCGCGACAGCCTGCTCGGCGTGCCCGGGCTGCTCAACGTCTACCGCGAGGGCAACGTGGCGCTGGCCAACGCCCCCGGCGCCGGGGTCGCCGACGACAAGTCGGTGTATGCCTACATGCCGCAGCTCATCAAGTACTACCTGGGCGAGGATGCGCTGCTGCCGCAGGTGCCGACCTATCTCGGATTCAAGAAGGACGACTTCAAGTACATCGCCGAGCACCTGGATCAGCTCGTGGTGAAGACCACCGGCGACGCGGGTGGCTACGGCATGCTGATGGGCCCGTTCGCGGCCGCGAAGGAGCGCGAGACCTACCTGGCCACGATGAAGAAGAATCCGGGCAACTACATCGCGCAGCCGCTCGTGGAGCTCTCCACGCATCCCACTCACATCGGCGGCCGCTTCGAGCCGCGCCGAGTGGACCTGCGCCCGTTCATCCTCTACGGCGACCGCATTCGCGTGCTGCCGGGGGGGCTCACCCGGGTGGCCCTGCGCGAGGGCTCGTACGTGGTCAACTCCTCCCAGGGCGGCGGCAGCAAGGACACCTGGGTGCTCGCCCCGCGCGAGGGATGATCCTCTCCCGCGTCGCGGACGGGCTGTACTGGATGGGCCGCTACCTCGAGCGCGCCGAGAACACCGCGCGCCTGCTCCTGGTCACCGAGGAGTTGTCCACCGAGGTGCTCGGGCTCGACGAGGCGCTGGCCCGCGAGGAGTGGAAGGACCTGCGCGCGGTGTTCCCCGGCTTTGCGGACGACGAGGCGCCCGCGCGTACCTTGACCGGCCTCGCCGCCGCGTCCCTCTTCGGACTCTCGATCGATCCGGAGAACCGTTACTCGGTCTTCTACTCGCTCAAGAAGGCGCGCGACAACGCCCGCTCGGTGCGCGAGGCGCTCACCCTTGAGGTCTTCATCAACCTGAACGAGACCTACCGCGAGCTGGAGACGCAGAACCGGCGCCAGCTCGCGGACCCGGCCGCCTTCCGCAGCGCGCTGCAGTCCACCCAGCGCGGCATCATGAGCACGGTGGGGGCGATCGAGCACACCCTCACCCGCGACGCGGGCTGGCTCTTCCTGAAGCTCGGCGAGGCGCTCGAGCGCGTGTTCCGCACCGTGGTCATCCTCCGGGTGAAGCTGCCGGCCCTCGTCGCGGCCGAACCGAAGATCGACCTGCCGCTGTTCTACAGCCGGTGGCGGAGCCTGCTGCGCGGCCTCTCCTGCCTGGAGAACTACCGTCGGGTGTTCGCGGCGCGCCTCGAGCCGATCGACGTGCTGCAGTTCGTGCTGTTCGATCCGCAGACCCCGCGATCGGTGCGCTACGGGGCCAGCCTGGTCAAGGAGCACCTCGACCGGATCTCAAGCGGCAGCGACATGAGCCAGCCCGCTCGCATCGTGGGCAAGCTGGCCGCCGAGCTGTCCTATCAGGGGCACGAGCTGATCCGCGAAGGCCAGATCTTGCCGTTCCTGGACCACGTGCTCGCCGAATTGGGCCGCACCCACGACGCCCTGTCCACCGTGTACTTCGGGACCTGAGGCGCCATGTTCGTCGAGATCGAGCACACGCTGTCCCTGACCTACGACGCCTACATCCGCGAATCGTTCCTGGAGCTGCGCATGCAGCCGAAGACCACCGCCGACCAGACCCTGCAATCGTTCGTGCTCGCGGTCGGCCCGCCCACCCGGATCTCCCGCTACCGTGACTGGAACGGCAACGCGGTGCACCACTTCACGATCGTGCACTTCCACGACCGGATCGAGGTGGTGGCGCGCTCAGCGGTCAGCACACATCCGAGCGGACCTCCCCTGGACCGCGTGACCGATCCGCGCCCGTTCCCGGAGCCGCCCTACCCGCTGCTGGACTTCGTGGCTTTCGACGGGCCGGTGCGACCGAGCGCGGCGATGCGGAAGTTCTCCCAGGGCGCCGCGGCCGACCCCGCCGCCGGCCTCGGCGAACAGGTGCGCGCCTGCGGCCGGCACATCCAGGGCCAGCTCATCTACAAGAAGAACGTGACCCGCTACGACTCGACCACCGAGGACTTCCTCTCCCTCGGCGCCGGCGTCTGCCAGGACTTCACCCATCTCATGCTGGGCCTGCTGCGCCTCCGACAGATTCCCTGCCGCTACGTGAGCGGCTACCTGCACCTGGGAGGCGGCGAGGAGGCGGCCCAGAGTCACGCCTGGGTCGAGTTCCACTCGCCCACCCACGGCTGGGTGCCGTTCGATCCCACCCACAATCGCGAGATCGACGAGCGCTACGTCGTGGTCGGACACGGCCGCCACTACGACGACGTGCCGCCCAACAAGGGCATCTACCGCGGCAACGCCGACGAGGGGCTGCGCACCGCGGTGCAGACGCAGGAGTCGGCGCCCAAGGACATCTCGGCCCTGCACGAGGAGATGGAGCAGATCGACGTGCCGGTCTACCAGGAGATCCCCGAGCGCCGGCGCGACCGCAGCCGGCCGGCGGCCGAGGCGATCGCGGCCCGGGAGCAGCAGGACCAGTAGCGCCATGCGAGAGCAGCCCATGAGGATCAATCGAGCCCGGCTCGCCGAGAGCATGGACGCCCTCGGCAAGATCGGGGAGACCGCGCGCGGAGGCCTCAACCGGGTGGCCCTGACCGACGACGATCGGCGGGGCCGCGATCTGCTCGTCGCCTGGATGAAGCAGGCCGGCCTCGCCGTCACCGTCGATCAGATGGGCAACATCTTCGGGATCCGCGCGGGCACCGAGTCCCTGCCGCCCGTGTTCATGGGCTCCCACGCCGACTCGGTGCCGACCGGCGGCAAGTACGACGGCCAGCTCGGCGTGCTGTGCGCGCTCGAGACGATCCGCACCCTGACCGACGCACGAGCGCGCACCCGGCACCCGGTCGGCATGATCGTCTTCACCAACGAGGAAGGCGCCCGCTTCCAGCCCGCGATGATCGCCTCCGGTGTCATGGCCGGGAAGATCCCGCTGGAGGACGCCTACAACGCGCGCGACCGCGACGGGCTGCGCCTCGTCGACGAGCTCGAGCGCATCGGCTACCTGGGCTCGGAACCCTGCGTGCCCCGCCCCATGCGCGCCTATCTGGAGCTGCACATCGAGCAGGGCCCGATCCTGGAAGAGGAGGAGATCCCGCTCGGCGTGGTGGATGGCATCGTGGCGATCTCGTGGTCGCGGATCACCTTCCACGGCGTGCAGGACCACGCGGGCCCGACGCCGATGCGCATCCGTCACGACGCCCTCGTGGCCGCCGCCGAGGTGGTGGGCGGCGTGCGCGGCATCGCGCGCAAGATCGGCGGCAACCTGGTGGCCACGGTGGGTCGTCTCGACGTGACCCCCAACATCCCCAACGCGATCCCGGGCCGGGTAGGCTTCTCGGTCGACTTCCGCGACCCGGCCGAATCCACCCTGGACCGCGCGCTTTCGATGCTGGATCGGGTGGTGCGCGCCGCGGCCAAGCGCGAGGGCGTGCGCGCCGAGGTCGAGCACTGCTGGCGCGTGCCGCGCACTCGCTTCGACCGGGAGGTGGTCGACGCGGTGGAGGCCGCGGCAATCGCCATCGGCTGCGGCCACCGTCGCATCCTGTCAGGGGCCGGCCACGACGCGCAGTACATGGCGGCCATCGCGCCTACCGGGATGATCTTCGTGCCGTCGCGCGCGGGTCGAAGCCACTGCGAGGAGGAGTTCACCGCGCTCGACGACATCGAGCATGGCGCCAACGCCCTGCTGCTGGCGTGCGCGCAGCTCGCCGGGACGGAGGGCCGGCTCCGCTAGGGCGTGCCGCGCTCCTTGAGCCGCTTCACGAGATCCTCGTACGACGAGGTCCGGATGACGCGGTCGAACTGGGAGCGGTAGCTCGCGACCAGGCTCACGTTCTCGATGAGCACGTCGTACATGAGCCAGCGGTCGCCCCGTCGCAGCACCCGTGCCTCCACCGGGACCTGGGTGCCCTTGGCGGTGACGATCTGGGCCCGCACCACCCCGTAGTCGCCGTCGATGCGCTCGCCCACGTATTGCACGCGCTCGCCGCCGTATTCACCGATGCGCGAGAGATAGCCGCGCTCCAGCAGGCCCTGGAAGATACCGATGAACTCCTCGCGCTCGGCCGGGGTGCGCTTCCCCCAGTGCGGACCCAGCGCGCGGCGGGCCGCTTCCGCGACGTCGAAGGCCGCGAGCGCGACCGCGCGAATTTCGGCCTTGCGCTGGCTCTGATCGAGCGCGGGATCCTCGAGGACGCGGACCACTCGATCGGTATGGGCCTTCAGCTGGTCGGTCGGAGCGCCCGCCCAGGCGGGGCCGGCGAGCGCGAGGAGCAGCAGGAGCGCCGGCGCGAGCCGGGCGGTCAGGCGATGACCTTGATGAGTGCGCTGCGGAGCGCGCGCCCCGTGAACGGCTTCTCCAGCACGTGGGCGCGGATCTTGGCGAGGAAGCGCCACGGCCCCGGATCGTCCACGTTGCCGGTGATGAACAGGAAGCGGCTGGCCAGGTCCGGCCGCCGCGCGATCGTCGCGTAGTAGACCGCCGGCCCCCCGCCGTCCGGCATGCACGCGTCGCAAACCACCAGATCGTAGGGCACGCCGTGCACGTGCTCGAGCGCCCGGTCCACGCTGGTCGCCACGTCCACCGTCCAGCCGGTGCGCCTCAGCAGCGCAGTCACCACGTCGGCCACTACCAGCGAGTCGTCCACCACGAGAGCCTGGGAGGGCAGCCTCGTCGCGGTCGCGTCCGGGGCGGACAATGTCTGGCAGGCCACGCCCGGCGCGGCGATCGCGTCGTTCTCCTCCGGCTGCGCGCGCTCCATGACAGGGCCGTAGAACAGCAAGGCGCTTGCCACTGGCGAACGCCTCATCAATGGCCGATATCATGTGTCGGATCCTCCGGAGGAGCGCGGTCACGTGAGCCAGTGCAGCAGCGCGGTGGCCAGCGACAGGAAGATGGTCACGCCGAGCACGTCCTGCAACGCGGTCTCGAAGGGACCGGCGGTGAGCGCGGGATCGAAGCCGAGACGCTTCGAGAGCATCGGGATCAGCGTGCCGGCCAGCCCCGAGAGATTCACCGAGATGA
>DATFWA010000120.1:0-2209 GCA_035259825.1 Candidatus Methylomirabilota bacterium
GCCGCTGCCGGCGTGGAAAGGCGCGCTCTCCCTGAACGGCCTGTTCACCACCGGCAATTCCGAGACCGAGCAGCTGGGCTTCCTGGCCAACGCGACGAAGCGGTGGCCACACGACCGGCTCACCTTCGGCGCGGAATACTCGTTCGGACGGCAGAGGGACCCAGACACCGGCGAGAAGACCACCACGATCAACTACGCGATGGCCCTGGCGAAGTACGATCACTTCTTCACCAAGAAGTTCTACGGCTACCTCAACTTCAAGGCCGAGCACGACGAGGTCGCCGAGCTCGAGGTGCGGCTCGCCCCCGGCGTCGGCGTGGGCTACCAGTGGTACGAGGGGCCCAAGTTCAACCTCGCGACCGAGGCCGGTGTGTCGTGGGTCTACGAGAACTTCAAGCACAGCCGGACCCAGGAATTCGTCGCCGCGCGGCTGGCCTACGCGGTGGACTGGACCCCCATCGATCCGCTGTACCTCTACAACAAGCTCGAGTACCTGCCCGCGTTCGACGATCCGGGCGGGAACTATCTCATCAACGCCGACGCCGGCGTGCGCTTGACCGTGTGGAAGGGGCTGTTCGCCGAGTTCCGCTACGAGCTGCGCTACGACTCGAAACCGGCCGCGGGCCGCGATACGACCGACCAGCGCTTCATCCTCGGCGCGGGCTGGTCGTTCTGAGGAGACATCGAGCCGGGTCCGCGGGGACGGCCGCGCGCGTCGCGTGGTAGACTGCCGCTTGCGCGTTACGCGCCACCCCAGCACCCATCGGGAGCCAGGCCATGCCGTTCGCCCACGTCGGGGGAGTCAAGCTGTTCTACGAGGAGACCGGACAGGGCGCGCCCCTGGTCTTCGTCCACGAGTTCGCGGGCGACTACCAGAGCTGGCACCTGCAGGTGCGTTGCTTCGCCCGGCGCTATCGCACGATCGCCTACAACGCACGGGGCTATCCGCCGTCGGACGTGCCCGACAAGCCCGAGGCGTACTCGCAGCAGAAGGCCGCCGATGACATCCTGGGCCTCCTGGATCATCTCCACATCGACCGGGCCCACATCTGTGGCCTGTCGATGGGCGGCTACGCGGTGCTGCACTTCGGGCTGCGGCACCCGGAGCGCGCCCTCTCGTTGACGGTGGCGGGCGCCGGCTACGGCAGTGTTCCCGGTGAGCGCGAGCGCTTCCGCCGCGACGTGGACGAAACGGCGCGGCGATTCGAGACCGACGGCATGACCGGTGTCGCGTCGTTCTACACGAAGGGTCCGACGCGCGTGCAGTTCATGGACAAGGATCCGCGCGGCTGGCAGGAATTCTACGACCAGTTCGTGGCTCAGTCGGCGCGAGGCCACGCGCTGACCATGCGGGGCGTGCAGATGTCGCGACCGTCCATCTTCGAGCTCGAGGCCGCGATGGAGCGGCTCGAGGTGCCGACGCTGATCATGACCGGGGACGAGGACGATCCGTGCCTCGAGCCGGCCATCTTCATGAAGCGCAAGATCCGCTCGTCCGGGCTGGTGGTAATTCCGAAGGCGGGCCACACCATCAACCTCGAGGACCCCGACCTCTTCAACCGCGCCCTGCTGGATTTCCTCACCGCGGTGGACGCCGGACGCTGGCCCCTCCGCAACCCCAAGTCGCAGACCGGCTCGGCGATCATGCCCGCCGACGTCAAGGCCCCCGGAGATTCGCGATGACGCTGCCCCTGGCTCCCTACACCGTGATCGATCTCACCCGTGCCCGATCGGGCCCTACCTGCGTCCGTCAGCTCGCCGACATGGGCGCGCGCGTCGTCCAGATCTCGGCGCGCGAGGACGTCGAGGGCGACTTCCCGCGGCGCGGCTTCGACTCGCAGAACCTCCACCGCAACAAGCGCTCGCTCACGCTCGACCTGAAGTCGCCGCGCGGGATCGAGATCATCCACAAGCTCGTCAAGAGCGCGGATGTCGTGGTCGAGAACTTCCGACCCGACGTCAAGACGCGGCTCGGCATCGACTACGAGACGCTCTCCCGCATCAATCCGCGGCTGATCTACGGCAGCATCTCGGGCTTCGGCCAGGACGGGCCGTATCGCGATCGCCCCGGTTACGACCAGATCGCCCAGGGCATGGGCGGGCTCATGTCCATCACCGGGCTGCCCGGCCAGGGACCGGTCCGCGTGGGCATCCCGGTGGCCGATTTGACCGCCGGCATCTTCCTGGCCCAGGGCATCCTGGTGGCCCT
>DATFWA010000121.1:0-25611 GCA_035259825.1 Candidatus Methylomirabilota bacterium
CGTCGGCAACCTGCCGACCGACGCCACGCGCAAGCGCCGCGACGGCTCGCCCGCGTTCACGCCGCCGCGGCCGGCCCTGGCGCGAGACCGGGTCCGCCACGTCGGCGATCCGGTGGCGCTGGTGGTGGCCACGAGCCCGGAAGCCGCCGCGGACGCCGCCGACCTGGCGGCCGTCGAGTACGTGCCCCTGCCCGCGGTGACCGGCGCCGAGCGAGCCACGCGCGCCGGAGCGCCGGCCGTCTGGGACGAGGCGGCCGACAACGTGGCCTTCGTGTGGGAGGCCGGCTCGCGCGACACGGTGGCGCGCGCCTTCGCCCAGGCCACGCACGTCATCCATCTCGACTTCGTCGTGACCCGCGTGGCGGCCGCGCCGCTCGAGCCGCGCGCGGCGGTGGGCGACTTCGACCGGCGCAGCGGGCGCTACACGCTCTACACCGGCATCCAGGGCCCGCACGGCCTGCGCGCGCAGCTTGCCGAGCAGATCTTCCGTGTACCGCACGGGCAGGTGCGCGTGGTGACCGACGAGGTCGGCGGCAGTTTCGGCATGCGCAGCGGCATGTACCCGGAGCTGGTGCTGGTCCTCTGGGCCGCGAAGCGACTCGGCCGCCCCGTGAAGTGGACGTCGACCCGCCGGGAGGGCTTCCTCAGCGACGAGCCTGGCCGCGACAACGTGTCGGCCGCGGAGCTGGCCCTCGATGCGCGGGGCCGCTTCCTCGCTCTGCGCGTCGCGCTGAAGGTCGACATCGGCGCCTACCTCACGCCGCGCAGTGCCGGTCCGGCCACGAACAACGTGGGCGGCCTCGCCGGGATGTACACCACGCCGGCCATCCACATCGAGAGCACCGGCGTGTACACGAACACGACGCCGACCGGCCCCTACCGCGGCGCCGGTCGACCCGAAGCCACCTACGCGATCGAGCGGGTCATCGACGTGGCGGCCCGCGAGCTGAGGATCGATCCGATCGATCTGCGCCGCCGCAATCTCATCCCGCCCTCCGCGATGCCGTTCAAGACCGGGCTCGTGTTCACCTACGACTGCGGCGAATTCGAGCGGGTCATGACGATGGCGCTGACCCAGTCCGACCGCGCCGGCTTCGAGCGGCGCCGCGCCGAGGCGCGGGCGCGCGGCAAGCTGCTGGGCCTCGGCCTCGCGAACCCGATCGAGGTGGCGGGCGGACCGTACACCTCGGTCAATCCCGATACCGCGGAGATGCGCGTGAATCCCGATGGCTCCGTCTCGCTCTTCGCGGGTACGACGTCGATGGGCCAGGGCAACGAGACCGCCTTCGCGCAGATCGTGAGCGACCGGCTCGGGGTGCCGCCGGAGCGCATCCAGGTCTTCTGGGGCGACAGCGACGCGCTGGGCGCGGGCCGTGGCAACGGCGGATCCGGCGCCATCTGCGTCGGCGGCGCCGCGGTGCTGCGCGCCACCGAGCGCATCGTCGAGCGGGGCCGCCGCCTGGCCGCGCACCTGCTGGAAGCCGCGCCCGAGGACGTCACGCTGCGCGACGGGCGCTTCGTCGTCGCCGGCACCGACCGCGACGTCGCGTGGGGTCGCGTCGCGCGCGCCGCGTATCAGCGCAACCAGCCGGCCGGCCTCGAGCCCGGCTTCAGCGAGACCGCGACGTTCACGCCGCCCTCCGTCACGTTCCCCAACGGCAGCCACGTCTGCGAGGTCGAGATCGACGCCGAGACCGGTGTGGTGCGCGTGGTTCGCTACACCGTGGTGGACGACGTCGGCCGCATGATCAACCCGCTACTGGTGAAGGGACAGATCCACGGCGGCGCCGTCCAGGGCCTGGGCCAGGGCCTCGCCGAAGTGCTCGCCTACGACGAGTCCGGCCAGGTCCTCGCCGGCTCGTTCATGGACTACGCGATGCCGCGTGCGGACGACGTGCCGTCCTTCGACGTCGATGCCCACGAGGTCCCGACGCGGGTCAACCCGCTGGGCGCCAAGGGTGTGGGCGAGGCCGGGACGGTGGGGGCGCTGCCCGCCCTGCTCAACGCCGTCAACGACGCCCTGGCCCCTCTCGGCGTGCGGCACCTCGACATGCCCGTGACCCCGGAGCGGGTCTGGCGGGCGATCCGGGGCGCCGGCGGCGTCGTGTAATTCCTACTCAAGCGACGTCACCCGGCGAACAGGGCTTGCACGCTCGGGCTCCAAATGTGCTTCATAGCGAGCGTATTTCCCTGGCACCTCGGATGCTACCCCGACAGCAGACCGGCGGCGACAGAGGTTCACAAGTCGGCCCGGCACGAGGTGACGAGATGCCCCTGCAATCGACCGTGAGCACGAGCGCCGGACGGATCCTGGTCGTCGACGACGACAAGCGGGCGCGCGACTTCATCGTCTCGAGCCTGCGTGCCGACGGCCATGAGGTGGACGCCAGCAGCAGCGGCCTCGAGGCCATGAGCATGCTCGGCCGCAGCTGGTACGACCTGATCGTCTCGGAGCTGCGCATGCCCGAGCTGGACGGCCCGAGCCTCTACTCGGAGGTCACGCGTCGATGGCCGAGTCCGCCGCCCGTCCTCTTCGTCTCCGGTCTCGGCAACACCTCCGCGTATGACGGCTTCCTCCAAGTCATTCGCGCCCCGCTGCTGACCAAGCCCTTCCGGAGCGGATCCCTCCGCCGGATCATCAAGCGGCTGCTCGAGTAGCTCTGCTCGACCGGCCATGTCGCGGTTCTCCCTCTCGGTCGTCCTCGCCCTCGCTGCATCGCTCGCCGCCGGATGCGCTTCGTCCCTTTCCACCGCGATCCCCGCCTACCCGAGCGCGGGACAGCTCGAGCTGGACACGCTGGCCTGCGAGCAGACCGCGACCGGCCGTGCCGAGTTCGAGCGGCGCGCAGACTACATGGCCTGCATGATCGCGCAGGGCTACCGCACCTACGTCTCGGCGGCGACCTACTGGACGATGGCGGAGCTGACCGTGTCGGCGCCGAGGAAGCCATCGCAGGAGCAGGTGCGGCTCGATCTGCAGGCCTGCGCCACCGAGGCGGGCGCGGTCGCCGGCGCGCGCAGCGGAGAGCTGGCCGAGGCAGTGGACTGGGTGAACGTGAAGGTGCTGCGGCGCGACCGCGGGCGAGACGGCGACGCCCTCGCAACCACTTTCGCGCGCTGCTTGACGAAGCGGGCGTATGCGACGCGGCCGGTGAGTCGCATGGCGGCGGAGTAGGAGACCATCCCTCGCCCTGCCTCTCCCGCGAGGGACAGGGATCCTGCATCATTCGGAGCGGACACCGAGCTCGTCGAGATGTAGCAGCAGGTCGGCGGGGTCCTGGTAGACCCGATAGGCACCGGAGCGGTCCAGCTCGTCCTGCCCGTAGCCGCCCGACAGCAAACCCACCCCGAGCGCCCCCGCGCGACGAGCCGCGAGCAGATCCCAGACGCTGTCGCCCACGACCGACTGGGTGATCGGCACCTCGACCAGCTGCGCCGCCGCGATGAACAGGTCCGGGTCCGGCTTGGCGTGCTGCACCACGTCTCGCGTGACGACCGGGGCCTCCGGCGGCAGGTCGAGCAGGGCCAGGGCCGACCGCGCCGTCTCCGCCCGACCGCTGGTGGCGATGGCCCACGGCACGTGGATGGCGGTGAGGTGCTGCAGCAGCTCACGCGCTCCGGGAAGCGGGCGCACCTGGTGGGCCCGCCGCGCGTAGGCCTCCGCGTGCCGCCGCTGGAGCCGCGCGGCTTCGTCCGCGGTCACGCGGTGGCCGGTCTCGCGGAGCAGCGCGTTGGCGAAGAGCCCGCCGCTCATCCCGATACGGCGATGGATGCGCCACACCGCCAGCTCGATACCGGTCTCCTCCAGCGCCTCCCGCCAGGAGAGCACGTGCTGGTACACGCTGTCCACCAGCGTGCCGTCGAGATCGAAGAGAAGCGCCGGATCGCTACCGATGGCCATCGCGACCGTCCCGTCCCGCACCTCGCCGCAGCGCCTTCACGTCCAGCGCTGCCGAGGGACGAGTGTCCGCACGCAGCGCCCGGCGCATCTGCGCGAGGGCCCGTCGACGGTCCTCGGGGAGGCGCGCCGCCACGCAGTCCGCGGGCACGACGACGTGGTAGCCACGCATGTGCGCCTCCTGCGCGGTGAGGAGGATGCAGCTGTCGGCCAGCAGCCCGGTGAGGATCAGGGTGCGGGCGTCGAGATGCTGGAGCAGCAGCTCCAGCGTGGTCGAGTAGAACGCCGAGTGACTTGGCTTCAGCACGAAGTAGTCGCGCTGATCGGGCCGGAGCAGCCGCGTCACCGCGCGGCCCCGGGCCGTGGCGCGCAGGCAATGGGCCACCAGGGTGCGGAAATCCGACCGCCACCGGCCGAAGTTGTCGTTGACGTACACGGTGGCGACGCCGGCGCGCCGCGCCGCCTGCTTCAGCCGACGGATCCGCTGGGCGACCGGGTAGGCGTCGGCGAGAACCTCCTTGCCCTCCTCGAAGTCGAAATCGTTGATGGCATCGATCACGAGCAAGACGACCGGCGACCGGCCGGGGGCGCCGCCGTGGAGGTTTCTCGTGGGCGCACGGGCGCTCATGGGATCACGCTACACCCTCTTGCCCGGCCGGTAAGGGTCACCCGGCACTCTCTGCCCTCCGTGGGCGTCCCGCGCGCGAATCGCGCGCGCGGCGATCGGAATGCGGGCCTCGCGAACGCGGGCACAGGCCTTGCTCCGTCCGGTCGTGAGCGGGCGAGTGGACGAAAGTTCCCGTGCGGCAATTTCGAGCAAGGAGGATCCCATGGCAGAGCGCATCAGCGATGTGATGACCCCGAATCCCCAGGTACTGCCCGAGAGCACCACCGGACGAGAAGCGGCGGAGGCGATGCGCGCCAACGACATCGGCGACGTGATCATGACGGACGAAAACGGCAACGTCGCCGGCATCCTGACGGACCGTGACCTCGTGGTGCGGGTGATCGCGGAGGGCCGGGACCCGCGCGCCACCCGCATCGGCGACATCGCCAGCCGCAATCTGGCCTCTGTCGCGCCCGACGATGCGGTCGGTCGCGCGGTGCAGATCATGCGAGAAAAGGCGGTCCGCCGGCTGCCGGTGGTGGAGAAGGGCAAGGTCGTCGGCATCGTCAGCCTCGGCGACCTGGCGCGGGACCGTGATCCCGATTCGGCGCTGGCCGATATCTCGGCGGCGCCGCCCAATGTCTAACTCGGTTCGTCGGTCTGGAGGAGCGTCATGACGTGGAAGACGACATTTGCGATCCTGGCGACGGGCCTGCTGCTCGGGGGCCCGGCCGCTGCGCAGATACCGGGCACGACCGGACCCGGTCCAGGGGGTAGTGGACCGGGCTCACCGGGGACTCCCGGGACTCCGGTTTCTCCGAGCAGTCCCACGGTTCCAGGCGGACCGGGCACGATGAACCCGCCGCCTTCGAACACCGGCGCGCCGGGTGCCAACACACCTGGCCTCCCCACGCCCGGGACGAACGTGCCGGGGCGCGGCCGGGACCTCGGGCTACCCTGCCCGGCTGGCCAGGCTCGGCCGACCGGCAGCTCGATGTGCGGCCCGGTGCCGCCCGGCTCGCCGGTCTCCCCGCCGACCACGCGTTAGCGGCCCAGCGAGCGTCACGAAGGCGCGCGCGTCGCCGCCGTGGCGCTCGCTCACCATCGCTACGCGCCAAATCGCCTCGGCGATTGACTGTGGCTCGCCCTCGCCAATATAGTCGCGGGCATGGGCCTCCGTGTGCTCCACCCAACCGATTTTTCCGAAGCAAGCGAAGTGGCCTTCGTTCACGCGCTCAAGCTCGCGCTGGTGACCCAAGGGCAGCTGCACATCCTCCACGTGGACCCCAATGGCACTCCCGTCCAGTGGCAAGGCTTCCCGGGCATTCGTGAAACGCTGGAGCGATGGGGCGCGCTGCCGCCCGGGAGCCCGCGGGAGGCGGTGACCGACCTCGGCATCGATGTCGAGAAGGTCTACGCCTACGGACGCGACCCGGTGATGGCGACAGCTGACTTTCTGCAGCGCCGCCCGGCCGACGTGATCGTGCTCGCCACTCATCAGCGAGACGGCCTGGCAGGCTGGCGGCAGCCGAGCGTGGCCGAGGCCATCGCTCGCAACGTGGGGGAGGTCACACTGTTCGTACCTGCGGGCCGCGCGGGCTTCGTATCGACGACGACGGGCGACATCAGTCTTCGGCGCATCCTGATCCCGATCGATGCCGTGCCGTCCGCCCAGCCGGCGATCGACGCAGCCGCCGCCATGGCGGCGCTGGCGGAGCCGGGCGCAGCCACCCTCCGCATCGTTCACGTGGGAGACGGCTCGTTCCCGGACCACGACATCCCAAAGGAGAGCGCCGGCAAGTGGGAGCGCCGCGCCCTGTCCGGTGACGTGGTCACGGCGCTCGGCCAGGCGATGCAGGAGTGGGGTCCCGACCTGGTGGTGATGACAACCGAGGGCCGCCACGGCTTCATGGACGGCCTTCGCGGCAGCACGACCGAGCGGGTGCTGCGAGGCGCGCCCTGTCCGGTCCTGGCCGTCCCCGTCAGCAACCGCGGGCTTAGCCAGGACGCGCCGCGCTAGCCTCTTCGCCTGCGCCGGTCAGGCACGGGGCTCAGCCAGGAAGACGGGGATCCGGCGGGCGGTCTTGCCCTGGTACTCCTCGTAAGGCGGGAACGCGGCGACGGCGACCTTCCACAGCCGCGCGCGCTCCGTCTCATCGCTCACCTCACGGACGCGCATGGGCTGCACCGCGGTGTGGTCACGGATCTCGACGTCCGGTCTCGTGCGGAGGTTGTAGACCCAGACCGGGTTGGTCGGCGCCCCGCCCATCGAGCCGACCAGCACGTAGTTGGCGCCGTCCTTCACGCGCATCAGCGGCGTCTTGCGGATCGCCCCGGACTTGTTACCGGTGTGCGTGACGATGATGACCGGCAGCCCGGTGTCCCGCAGCGTCGTGCCCTGCGTGCCGCCGCTACCTTCGTAGAGCTCGACCTGCTCGCGCACCCACTGGCGCGGGCTCGGGATGTATTGCGGCATGCGTTCCGCCTCCTGTGCGATCACTCGGCTGACCGCGGTGTAGTAGTGGTCCCGGTACCCGGCCTCCGCGGTGCGCTCCATGAGGCGACGCGTCGTGGTGGCCTGCTCGAGCGTCAGCCCCGCCGACTCGGCCAGGGCCAGCGCGTACGTGAGATCCTTGATGATATAGCTGGTCGGGAACGCGCCCTGGGTCGGGTGAGTATCGGGCAGCAGCGATTTCATCCCGTGATTGCGCAGCACGAAGCTGTCCGCCGAGCTCTTGGCGAGCGTTTCGAACAGGACCCGCGGCTCCACCGCTCCCGAGGCGCGCGCCACCGCGATGGCCTCGGCGAGCGCGACCACCGTCTGCGCGACCACCATGTTGTTCATCAGCTTGACGGCTTGCCCGGCGCCGACCGCCCCGCAGTGGGTGATCTCCGTGCCCATGCACGCCAGATAGGGCCGCAGCCGCTCGAACACCACGCCGTCGGCGCCGACCATGATGGAGAGCGTGCCGTCCCGCGCGGCCTGGGCGGTGCGCGCCACCGGCGCGTCGGCGAAGTCCACCCCCAGGCCCATGAAGGTACGGCCCAGCTCGCGGGCGAGCGCCACCGGCGTCGTGCTCATGTCGACCACCGTCTGCCCTCGCCGTACGCTCGTCGCAAGCCCGTCGGGCCCGAGCGCCACCGCGCGCACGTCCCGCTCGCCGGGCAGGCAGAGGAAGACGACATCGGCCCGGGCCAGCACGTCACGGACGGAGGCGGCGGCCTCCACTCCATCGCGCGCGAGCGAGGCGAGCGGCTCCCCGCGCCGGTCGAAGGCCACGACCGCGGCCTTCGACTTCCTCGCCAGGTTGCGGCACATGGACTCGCCCATCACTCCGAGCCCGACGAACCCGAGCGTCGTCGCCATGCTGATCACCCCCGCGGGAGTGTCTCAGCTTTCCGCGCGCGGGGCCAGCCCTAGGCGGCCAGGCGCCACTGCGCGATCGAGGCTCGCGCGTCACCTCCGCTCTTGTCGGGTACGATCACGAGCTCGAGCGCGGTCACGCCGGTGAGCTGCACGCGATAGTCCTCGGCCTCGCGGATGGTCTCGGGCGGGCCGAAGTTCCACTGCTGGCGCACGATGTCGCGGAACGTGCGGCCGCCGTCCGGAGACCAGCGCAGCACGAACTCCTGCGTGCGCGCCCTGTCCGCCTCGATGAACAGCAGCCACACCCGGCTAAGGCGCTGCGGCTGGTCGAAGATCACCCGGACGGTCTGCTCGCCGGGCTGCGCGGCGCGCCAGCCGCCTTCGTCTCCGAGGATCAACGCCGATTCGATCGGGTGGGCGGCGTCCTCGGAGGTCACCTCGACCTGCGCCAGCTGCTCGATGTCGAGCCATTCCTGCTCGGCGGGTAGGCCCTCGGTGGCCGCCGGCCGGATCACGCGCTTACGCATCGCAGTCCTCCTCCTCAAGCGTCGATTTCGCCGAGCGACCGAGGCACGACCACGCCGGGCGTCAGGGACACCACGACGCCCTCGTCGCCCCGCAGAGAGAGCTCGCCCTCGACCTTCTGGCCGTCCCGGTCCGCCGCGCTCGACACGATGATCTCACCCCGCACCTGCCGATCGGGGAACTTTACCACCGCGGCGTCCCGGCCCAGGTTCAGGCCGACCAGCATGCGCTCGTTCGCGTGCTGCCGGACGTAGACCAGCAGGTCGCCGCTGGCCACGATCGGCCGGTAGTCACCCCGCTGCAGGGCCACCGAGTGCCGGCGCGCCGCGATCAGGCGGCGGTACAGATGGAGCATGGACGCCGGATCGAGCCGCTCGTGCTCGACGTTGTCGGTGCCGAAGCCGTCGGCCACCGGCAGCCACGGCTCCGCCGTCGAGAACCCCGCGTGCGCGGTGGCGTCCCACTGCATCGGCGTACGCGCCCCGTCGCGGCCGCAGCCGATGCCGGGCACGTTGCGCTCGAACGGATCCCGCACGCGATCGGGCGGGATCGGCACCTCCGTCATGCCGATCTCGTCGCCGTAGTAGACCGTCGGCGTCCCGCGCAGCGTCAGCAGCAGCATGGCCGCGATGCGCGCCTGCGCTGGCCCCACCCGGCCCGCGATGCGCGGGCGGTCGTGGTTGCCCAGCACCCAGTTGGGCCAGCCGCCCGGCGGCAGCGCGGCCTCGTAGTCGTCGATCAGCTTGGCGATCTCGCGGGCGCGCCATGGCGTGGAAAGCAGCGCGAAGTTGAACGGCATGTGCGTGCCGCCCAGGTCGCGGCCGTAGTAAGCCATCAGCCGCTCGATCGGCAGATAGATCTCCCCGATCAGCACCCGGTCCGGGAACTCGTCGAGCGTCCGGCGCATGCCGGCGATCGCCTCGTGCACCTCGGGCAGGTCCGCGGTGTGGACCGGCAGCACCACATGATGCGGGGGCTCGCCGGGCTGATACGCCGGATTCGGCGGGTTGTCGCGGAACTGATCGTCCTTCAGCAAGTGCCAGATAACGTCCACGCGGAACCCGTCGACCCCGCGGCGGAGCCAGAAGCGCATCACCTCGTGCATCGCCTCGCGAACCGCCGGGTTGCGCCAGTTGAGGTCGGGCTGGGCTGCCAGGAACGCGTGGTAGTAGTACTGCCGGGTGGCCTCGTCGCGCTCCCACGCGCTGCCGCCGAAGTTGGACAGCCAGTTGTTGGGCGGGCCGCCGTCCGGCGCGGGATCGCGCCAGATGTACCAGTCGCGGCGCGCGCTCTGTCGCGAGGCGCGGCTCTCGCGGAACCACGGGTGCTGATCCGAGGTGTGGTTGGGCACCAGGTCAAGCAGGATCCGGAGACCCTGCGCGTGGGCCGCGGCCAGGAGCGCGTCGAACTCCTCGAGCGAGCCGAAGATCGGATCGACGCCGGTGTAGTCGCTGATGTCGTAACCGAAGTCGGCCATCGGCGAGGGATAGATCGGCGAGATCCAGGCCGCGTCGATGCCGAGCTCGCCCAGGTACGGCAGCCGTTGCCGGATGCCGCGCAGGTCGCCGACGCCATCGGCGTTGCCGTCCTGGAATGAGCGCGGATAGACCTGGTACATGACCGCGGTCTGCCACCAGGCAAGAGGGGCCAGGGAAGCCACGGCCGCGGTCAGCCTCGTGGCGGCGTCTCGATGTCGCTGCGCTTGAGCAGATAGTCCAGGCCGCCGACTCGGAACCAGCGGTAGCCGTACGCCTCGAGGAGCAGATGGTGCTTGCCGTCCTGTGCCGCGAAGGAGTGATGCTCCGACAGTACGTTCGCGAGCGTCCGGGCCTCCGGCCCGTCGATACCCGCCGAGAACGCCACCTCGCGCGGTGAGTCCGAGAGGTTGTGCACGAAGAGCACCGAGTTGTTCCGCCAGTCGTAACGCATGACCAGGATCGAGGGATCTCGCACCGGCAGGATCTCGAAGTCGCCCCAGCCGACCTCCGGCACTTCCTTCCGCATCCGGATGATACGCTCCGTCCAGTTGAGCAGCGAACCGGGATCCCGCCGCTGCACCGCGGCGTTGACGTGCTGATAGCCGAACGGCCCGTCGCTGATCACCGGCACCACTGGCTTGTCGGCCTTGGTGAAGCCCCCGTGCGGCTCGGTCGACCACTGCATCGGGGTCCTCGAGCAGTTGCGCTCGGGGAGCCCGAGGTCGTCCCCCATGCCGATCTCGTCGCCGTAGCGCAGCACCGGCGTGCCGGGCAGCGTGAACATCAGGCTGTACGCCAGCTCGAGGAGCCGCCGGTCCCCGTTGAGCATGGGGGCCAGCCGCCGGCGGATGCCGCGGTCGTAGAGCTGCATGCTCCCATCGGGCCCGAAGCACTTGAAGACCCGCTGCCGCTGCTCCTCGGTGAGCCGGCCCAGGTCCAGCTCGTCATGGTTGCGCAGGAACAGGCACCACTGCGCGGTCTCGGGCCGGCGCATGGTGGCCTTCAGCGCGCGCGCCAACGGGCGGCGATCGGACGCGGCGAGCGCGTAGAACAGGTTCTGGTTGACCTGGAAGTTGAACATCATGTGCATTCGGTCGCCGTCCTTGCCGAAGTACTGGAGATCCGTGTCGGGCAGGACGTTGGCCTCGGCCAGGATGATGGAGTCGCCCACGCGCCACTGTAGGAACGCCCGGAGCGTGCGCAGCAGGTCGTACTGCTCCACCGGCTTCTTCACGCTCGGGCCCTTGGTGCCGATCACGAAGGGCACAGCGTCCATCCGGAAGCCCGAGACGCCGAGCTGGATCCAGAAGCCCATGATCTTGAGGATCTCGGCCTGCACATGGGGGTTCGACGTGTTCAGGTCCGGCTGGAATTTGTAGAAGCGGTGGAAGTACCAGGCGCGCGCCTCGGCGTCGTAGGACCACGTGGACTTCTGCACGCCGGGAAACACCATGCCCTTGTCGGCGTGCGCCGGCTTCTTCTCGGACCACACGTACCAGTCTCGGTATTTCGAGCTAGAATCCCGTCGAGCTTCCTGGAACCACGGGTGCTGGTCGGACGTGTGGTTGACGACCAGGTCGATGATGACCCGGATTCCCCGCTGCTTGGCCGCGTGCGTGAACTCGACGAAATCGCCCAGCGTGCCGTACGCGGGATTCACCCCGTAGTAGTCGGACACGTCGTAGCCGTCGTCCTGACCCGGCGAGGTCTGGAACGGCATCAGCCAGATCGCGGTGATACCGAGGCCCTGCAGATAGTCCAGGCGGCGCATCAGGCCCTCGAAATCGCCGATGCCGTCGCCGTTGGCATCCATGAAGGTGCCGACGGACAGGCAGTAGATGATCGAGTTCTTGTACCAGAGGTCGTTGATGACGGGCGCTGATCCGGCCGCGGCCCCGCGCGTGGGGTCGCTCGACGCGGGGGCCCGCGCGGGAGTGCGCTGCTTCACTCGTTCCACATCGTGCTCCAGCCGCACTGCGGGCACGGACCCGGTGGGGCGTCGGCGCGTAGGGCCTCCTCTGGAGTGACCGCAGCGGACTCGGAGCGCGACTGCCGCTTCCGGCCGTCGGGCTGAAGCTTGCCGTCTCGTGGCTCCGCTTCCTGCGGCGGCAACTCGGTCTTGCACCTCGGGCATTCCATCGCGAGTCTGGACTAGCAAGCCAAATGCCGTCTCCGATGAACATCGCGCCTGTCATCGAAGTTGCCGATTCGTCTACGGTTCGACGCGAGCGACGCCGCCCGTACAGCGTGGCCGGGTAACAGACGACGGGTCGTCCTTACCGACACGGACGGTGCGCGGCGCGCCCTTCCGTCTTGACTCACGGCAAAGCTGGTGGTCCTCTTGACAGAACCATCACGTCTTCCGAGGAGGTCATCCATGATCCAGCGAAAGACGATTCCGGCCCAGGGCGATTACAGCATTGCCGTCGCCAGCGAGAAGATGCGCGACGGCCGGTGGTCGGCGGTGGCAACCCTGCAGCAGTCCACGTCCACGGGCATGCGTAACATCGACCTGCCCGTCTCGGAGCAGCGCTTCGACACCGAAGACGAGGCCGAGCGCTTCGTGATCGATCTCGCCAAGGCGTGGATCGACCAAAACGAGCCGTCCGAGCCGCAGCCGTAGGCGTTCACCCGGCAACCCTTACACGGTCGCGGCGCCCGACGGGTCCGGTCGAGGCGGTGCGCTCTGTCCGTAGCCGGGGCCGTGTCGGTCCATTTGCCGGGGCTTGCCCCCGCTGGCATGCGGCTTGCCGCTCTCTCCTGGCAGAAGGAGGGCGAGCCAATGTCAGCCGTGTACACGCTCGAGCAGATCCTGAATCGTCTCGACGCACTGTCCCTGGACGGCCAGGCCTTCTGCCGTTCCCTGCTGAGCCACGGGGAAGTCCTCGCCGTACAGCTAAGCTACTTGCCGGAAGCACTTCTCTGGCTGGTCACCTCACCGACCCAGACGCGCATCATGCGCGCGCACCAGCCCGACTGCATGATCCTGACTCTCGCGGAGGCGCACGATCTCTTCACCGCGGTGGGTGATCCGAGCCCTGGCACGCTCATGGAAGTCGCCGGGCGATTCGCCACCGCGGCACCTGGAACGCCCGACTGGGTGGACGACGAGGACGCGGGACCGGCAGAGCCGGGCGACGGAGACGAAGGCGACTACCTGTAAGGACTGACGAAGTGGATGGCTACGTCCGGGTCAGGGCGAGGGCCGGCCCCTCCCGCGTCGATCAACTCGAGACTAGCCGTCCACGCCATAGCTCGACGAACCAGAGCTCGGGCGAACGAGAGTTCGACGCGAGCGGAAAAAGAGGAAGGCCTACCGAGCAGGCGGAGACGGAGCCGGAGGCGGGGCCGGCGTGGCGGAGATCCAGACCCACTGCCAGGGCTGGCTCGCGCCATCACCGTAGAGCACGTACTTCCCGTGCGGATACACGACCTCGCGCTGGACTGCCGGTGGAGCCGCCGGCGCCGTCGTGTAGGTCTGAGCCGGCGCGTAGACGACCGGGGGCGCCGAGTAGTACGGCGGCGGATACGCGTAGTACGGCGGGTACGTCGCGGCGACGGCCGCCCCCAGCGCCAGGCCGCCGACGAACGCGCCCGGCCACCACCAGCCGCCCCAGCAACACCCCTTGCCGTGCCAGCCGTGACCGCCATTCCAGCCACCGCGGCCACCGGCCTCGCTAGGCACGGCGAACAGCGTGACGATCATCAGGAGGACGAGCGCGGTAGCCGCGAGACGCTTCATGGCAGGGATGTTACCCCAATCGTCGGGGCGATGGCTAGTCGCGGTGTGTCGAGTGTTCCAGAGGCTCTTCCATGGGCTGATCCAGGGGAATCTCCTCCTCGGCGCGCTGCGTCCACCGGTGCACCATCACCGCTACCACCACGATTCCCAGTATGAGCGCCCCCAGCAGTGCCCACCGCTCCACCCGGTGCACGTCGGTGACGATCGCCTCGATCTGGTCGGTGAAGAAGTACGCGAGACCGAACGACAGCGGCACCCCCACGAGAGCGGCGGCGGCGTCGGTAGCCAGGAACTTCCAGAACGGCACATGGGCGATCCCGGCGGTGAGAAATGCCGCCGCGCGGAGACCGATGACGTGCCGCGCAATGACGATGGTCTTCACCGCGTGGCGACGGTACGCGGCCTTGAGTCGGCGCTCGCGCTCCGGTGAGAGTACCCAGCGCACCGGGCGCCAGGACACCACGCGCTCGCCCCAGTGGCGCCCAGCCCAGTAGAGGATCAGGTCGCCGGAGAGTACACCGAGTACGCACACCGGCAGCGCCAGCCACCACTGCGCGAGACCCTCGCGGCTCAGCACCCCGGCCGCCAGCACCGGCAGCTCCTCCGGGATCGGCACACCGAGGCCGCCGGCCAGGAGCAAGGCGAAGACGCCGACATAGGTATTGTGCGCGGCCAACTGATCGAGGATTCCCTCGAGCGAGAGCATCATTCTCGCTCGCTACGCAGCGAGGTCATCCACTCCGCACGTCGTCCCTGCCCGCGGCCTTCTCGAACGCCGGCAGGGTCGGCGCGGGATCCTTCACGGGCCGCGTCGTCGTGGTCACCGCCCGCAGGAACTCGCCGACGGATGGGTCCGCGTAGGCGTTGTAGGCATCGACCAGCGTGCCCTTCACCCCGTCGCTCGTCTCAATCGCGTAGACGACCGATTCGTCACCCGGGTCGGAGACGCCTTCATACCGCCAGTAGTCACACACCACGACCTCGTCGGGTCGATACGTCCTGTCGGTCCCGTCCACCTGCAGGCGTCCTGCCTTGATCGCCATTTCCTGGCGGTACCCGCGGTCGCGGAACTGGTCGAGCGCTCCGGCCACGGTCTGCATCCGGTCCTCGTTGGCCATGTCGCATCTCCGTCGGCGTTGAATTGCACCCGACCCCAGGGTACAGCCGGCGCAAAGCGCCGGCCCGGAGACTCGCGCTTGACCGCTCGGGCCGCTTCTGGTCTCGTGCTCGATGTGGGACCGATGAGCCGGCGCGGCGTGCTGCTCCTCCTGGCGATGCTCCTCGGCGCGCTCGCGCCCGCCTGCCAGCCGAGGACCGCGCCCAGGCCCGCCCCGCCCGGCGCCCCGTCGACCGTCGCGCCCCAGGCCCCGGCAGCCCGCACCGCTCCACCGGCAACTGCGCAAGACCGAGGCTCCGACGCGGCCTACATCCAGTGGCTCGTGGAGCAGTCGATGCTCCACGAGGGCGACCTGGCCGCGCGCCGCGTCTCGGGCACCGGCGAGCAGTGGCGGCATCCCTATGCGGTGCCGGAGCCGCGCGCCGCCTCCGCACTCGCCTCGGTGTGGTTCACCGCGTATCCGCCCTCGCAGATCACGGGCCCGGGCGAATCGGTGCTGCAGAGCCTGGGCGACGCCGATCTCTGGCGCGTCTTCCGCAGCATCGGTATCGGCGGCATGCACACCGGCCCGATGAAGCGCGCGGGCGGCCTGCGCGGCCGAGAGTACACGCCGACGGTGGACGGCAACTTCGACCGCATCAGCAGCGAGATCGATCCCGCCTTCGGCACCGAGGCGCAGTTCAAGGCGATGGTCCGGCGCGCCGCCGACAACCGCGCGGTGATCATCGGCGACATCATCCCCGGCCACAGCGGCAAGGGCGCCGACTTCCGCCTGGCCGAGCGGCGCTACGGCGACTACCCGGGCCTCTACCACATGGTGGAGATCAGCCCGGAGGACTGGGGCCTGCTCCCCGCGGTGCCGGCCGGCCGCGACTCGGTCAACCTCAAGCCCGCTGCGGTCGACGCGCTGAAGACGCGCGGCTACATCGTCGGGCAACTGCCGCGCACCATCTTCTACGAGCCCGGCGTGAAGGAGACCGACTGGTCGGCCACCGACACCGTCGTCGGCGCCGACGGCCAGCGCCGGCGCTGGGTCTACTTGCACTACTTCAAGGAAGGGCAGCCGACCTTCAACTGGCTCGACCCGACCTTCGCAGCGCCGCGGCTGGTGGCGGGCGACGCGATCAACTCGCTGGCCACCCTGGGCGAGCGCATGCTGCGCCTCGACGCCAACGGATTCCTCGGCATCGAGGCCGCCCCAGACGGCAACCGCGCCTGGTCCGAGGGCCACCCGCTCTCGGTCACCTCCAACCAGCTCATCGCCGGCCTCGTGCGCAAGCTGGGCGGCTTCACCTTCCAGGAGCTGAATCTCACGCTCGAGGACATCAAGGCGATGTCGCAGGGCGGCGCCGATCTCTCCTACGACTTCATCAGCCGCCCGGCCTACCACCACGCCCTCGCCACCGGCGACGCCTCGTTCCTGCGCCTGATGCTCGCGCTGCAGCGCACCTACCAGGTCGATCCGGCGTCCCTCATCCACGCGCTGCAGAACCACGACGAGCTGACGCTCGAGCTGGTGCACTTCTGGACGAAGCACAAGGACGCGACGTTCACCTTCCGCGGCAAGCCGGTGAAAGGCAGCGCGCTGCGCGACACCATCCGCGCCGAGATGCACGGCCGCCTCATGGGCGCAGCCGCCCCCTACAACCTGAAGGCGGCCAACGGCATCTCGTGCACCAGCGTGACCGTGGCCGCCGCCGCCCTCGGCATCCACGATCTCGAGCGTCTCACCCCGGCGCAGCGCCAAAACATCCAGCGCGCGCACCTGCTGCTGGCCCTGTTCAACGCCATGCAGCCGGGTGTCTTCGCGCTCTCCGGCTGGGACCTGGTCGGCGCGGTGACCCTGCCGGGGGACGCGGTCGGCTCGCTGATCGCGGAGGGCGACACGCGCTGGATCAACCGGGGCGCCTACGACCTGCTGGGCAAGCACGCGGGCGTGACGACCTCGAGCAGCGGCCTGCCGCGCGCCCAGGCGCTCTACGGGGCGCTGCCGGAGCAGCTGCAGAGCCCCAACTCGTTCGCGTCGCAGCTTCGAGCGATGCTGCAGGTGCGCGCACAGTACCGCATCAACGAGAGCGAGCAGGTCGCGCTGCCGGCGGTGCGGGCCCCGGGCCTGGTGGTCATGGTGCACCGCCTGCCCCGCGGCGCGGGCATCCAAGTCACCGCGGCCAACTTCGCGCGCACGCCCGTCCGCGAGGCCGTGGCCATCGAGCCCGCGCCGGCGGGCGGGACGATCACCGATCTCCTCGCCCTGAAGGTCCAGGGCAAGCTCGGCGCGGCGAAGCGACTGCCGCTCACGCTCGGCCCCCACGAGGGCCAGGTGCTACTCATCAAATGAACGCGCGACCGCCCCTGAGCTTCTGGCAGATCTGGAACATGGCCTTCGGCTTCCTGGGCATCCAGTTCGGCTGGGCGCTGCAGATGGCGAACATGAGCGCGATCTACGAGTACCTGGGCGCCGACGCGCATCAGATCCCCATGCTGTGGCTCGCCGCTCCGCTCACCGGCCTGCTCGTGCAGCCCATCATCGGCCACATGAGCGATCGCACCTGGAACCGCCTCGGCCGGCGCCGGCCCTATTTCCTGGCGGGCGCGCTCCTCGCCTCTTTCGCGCTGATCGCCATGCCGCACTCGAGCACGCTGTGGATGGCGGCCGGGCTGCTCTGGATCATGGACGCGTCGATCAACATCAGCATGGAGCCCTTCCGCGCCTTCGTCGCCGACCTGCTGCCGCCCGAGCAGCGCACGCGCGGCTACGCCATGCAGGCGCTCTTCATCGGGCTGGGCGCGGTGATCGCCTCGATGCTGCCGTGGCTGCTCTACGGCCTGTTTCCGCCGGGCAGGGAGGGCGTCGTGGCCGGCCGAGCCATCCCGCTTGCGGTGAGACTGGCCTTCTACGTCGGCGCCATCGCTTTCCTGACTGCGGTGCTGTGGACCATCTTCACCACGCGTGAGCACCCGCCCGAGGACATGGAAGCCTTCCGCCGCATGAAGGCCGAGAAGACCGGCTTCCGCGCCGCCGCCGTCGAGATCTTCCACGACTTCCTGGCCATGCCGCTGACCATGCGCCGCCTCGCGTGGGTGCAGATCTTCACCTGGCTGGGCTTCTTCTGCATGTGGCTCTACTTCGGCGTCGCGGTCGCCCGCAACATCTTCGGCGGCACCCCCGGCACTCCCGAGTACGACCAGGGCATCGCCTGGGCCGGCAACTGCTTCGCGATGTACTCCGCGGTCTGCTTCGCCTTCTCGTTCGCGCTGCCGCCCCTGGCGAAGCGACTGGGTCGTCGCCTCACTCACGCCCTGTGCCTGCTCTCGGGCGCCGCCGGCCTGACCTCGGTGGCCGCCATCGACGACAAGTACGTGCTGCTCCTGCCCATGATCGGCGTCGGCATCGCCTGGGCCAGCACGCTCGCCATGCCCTACGCGATCCTGGCCGGCTCCCTCCCACCCGGCAAGACCGGCATCTACATGGGCATCTTCAACTTCTTCATCGTCATCCCCGAGATCCTCGCCGCCCTCGGCTTCGGCACGCTGCTCGAGCGGCTGCTCACCGACGAGAGCACGCTGGTGATGCACCTGGGCGGAGATAACCGCTTGGCGGTCGTGGTGATCGGCGGCCTGTCGCTGGCAGTCGCCGCGGCGCTCTGCACTATCGTAGTGGAGCCCGAAGGCTATCCGATGCGCCCCACCGAACCCGCGCTCTCCTCGGAAGAGAGAGCAGGGTGAGAGGCCCAGTCTACCTTCTCGGCTCATACCGCATCGCCACGGCCCCCGAGCCGAACTCCAGCCGGCTCACGAGCTTCAAGTCGATACGCGTCGAGAGCCCCGCGAACAACGTCGGCCCATGGCCCGCTAGCCTGGGTTGGACCACGAACTCGTACTCATCGATCAATCCCAGCTCCGCCAATGCCAGGGGGAGCTTCACGCCTGCCACGAACAGTCCCTTACCCGACTCCCGCTTGAGCTGCCGAACGGCCTTCCCCGGATCCCCGCGCACGAGCTCCGCGTTCCAATCGACCCGGTCCAAGGTACTCGACACGACGTACTTCTTTGCCGCGTCGATCGTCCGGGCGAAAGGTTCCATCCAATCAGGCCTCGCTCCCGTTCGCGCCGGCGACCGAAACGCTGCCTCCATCATTTCGTAAGTCACCCGGCCAAAGAGGAGGGCATCGGCCCGGTTGAGGTTCTCGACCGCGTGACGATGCAAGTCTTCGTCCGCGACCATCGCACGATGATCGCAGCACCCGTCCAATGTGACGTTGATGGAATACCGAAGGGGTCGCATTACTTCAACCGCGGCGTGCCGCCTCAATTGCCGCGATGTCGATCTTTTTCATCTGCATCATCGCATCGAACGCGCGCTTGGCGGCGGCGCGATCGGGATCGGTGACCGCCTGCGTCAGGGCGATCGGCGTAATCTGCCAGGACAATCCCCATTTGTCCTTGCACCAGCCGCATGCACTCTCCTGGCCGCCATAGCCGACGATCGCATTCCAGTAGCGGTCCGTTTCGGCTTGGTCAGCGGTTGCGACCTGAAATGAGAACGCTTCGTTGTGCTTGAAAGCAGGTCCGCCGTTGAGCCCGAGGCACGGAATGCCCATCACGGTAAACTCGACGGTCAACACGTCCCCTTTCTTGCCGGACGGAAAGTCGCCCGGCGCGCGGTGCACCGTCCCGACGGACGAATCGGGAAAGGTCTTGGCGTAGAACCGCGCCGCCCCCTCGGCGTCGCCATCGTACCAAAGGCAAATCGTGTTCTTTGCTGGCTTGACCATGTCGCTTCTCCATTGAGATGCCCCACCCGACGCCCGAGTCAGAGTGCGCATGGCGGGATAGTGAACGCCAGGTTTCAGCTGCCGGAAGCCGAAGCGAAGTGTAGGCACTTTGGGCAATCGCCTGCAAACCGTTGTTCGGCGCAGGACGTGACCGGCGACACCGGCCTCGTCCACCCCCTGCACCTGGGCACCCTCCCACACGCAACCTCTCTCCAGGCGGGGGGACAACCTTCACCGCTCTAGTGAGATCGCTGCCCTCAGCGCCTCCTTCCGGCAGGTCGGCAAGCTCCTTTTGAGGTGACGAATCCTCTGGCGCACCTCTGCCCCGCCGTACCGCAAGAGACGCTCTTCCGCCACCATGTAACGGACAGCCGGCTGGGCCATCGCGACAGGTGGAGGCTGACCGAGAGGCCGACGGCTCGCCAGGTGAGCTTGTCTCGCTTGACGACGTCGGTCACCCTTGCCGAGTTGGTTCTACGGACCGCTAGAGGCCGACCGACCCGAAAACGGCGAGAAAACTGGAACTATTCGCATGGCACATGCCTTGCCAGGCTCAAATGGATCGCTGGAGCTGCTGCCTTGGCCGTGATGAGTTGTTCGAGCATGAGCATCGCGCTGCTGAGCGCTCAGGCTCAGACGACGAAGCCCGGTACGATGCCCGAGAAACCGATGGGGAGAACGAAAGGCGCCGAGGGTAGAGGGCCGTGTGAGAAACGTAAGGGCGACCAGATCACGCTCGACAGCGGCATGAAGTTGACGGTGCCAAAGACCGAGGCGAAGGCCGATGAACTGAAGGCGGGCTCGGAGATCAAGGCCACCTATGAGAAGAAAGCGGGCAGAAGGTGGTCATGTCGCTCGAGATCACTGAGGGTCCACAGAGTGGTGGCACCAAGTAAGGCCTGACAAAAGCCACGAACGTCGGGGGTGAACTAATGATCAAGCTCATCCTGCTCCTAAGCATGACGTCAATCGGTCTGATCGGCGCAGTGATTCTCTTCCTCGGGCTGGCATGGCTCGTCATCGCGGTTCCGACCATCGTGATTGTTGGAGGAGCAACAGGAGCGTTGGCGTGGCGTCGTCGACTGACGAAGCAGGTGGCACGCGAGACCGTCTGAGTTATGGAAGCTTCTTCTGAAAAATCTGCTGGACGATCGCTTTCAGTCCCGAGGCCACCGGACCGCCCAGTAGCCCACCGAGAATCGGGACGTCGCCGGTCGCATGAACCGCCTGGGCATCCACCCGCATTTCGATCCAGAACCCTACTCCCTCCAGCTTCACGCGATTGCGGTCGACCGCCCATTCGACCCGCCGGACCAGTGCCCCGAACCGGCCAGAGACCTCATGGACCGCCATTTCGAGGCGACGTCTAGCCTCTTCCAGAGTCCGGCCGTGCTGAACCGTCATCTCGATCAAGGGCACAAATCACCATCCTCGGGTCGGTCAGAGAAGCTCGTTTAGCGTATAGAAGAAGTGGTCCGTGAGCTTGTGCGACAGGGCCCGCTTGCGCCAGCGTTCGAGTTCGACCTCGGTCGCCCGCGCGACGTACTTTTCGAAGATCGCGTCGAACCGCCTGGCCAGGGTCTCGTCCCGGATGGAGAGGGTGAGCTCGTCGTTCGTCTCGAACGAGCGGTCGTCGAAGTTGCTCGAGCCGACGGCGCTCCAGACACCGTCGACGGTCATGACCTTCTGGTGCAGCAAGGTGTGAGGGTACTCGAAGAGACGCACGCCGCAACGGAGCAGCTTTTCGAAGTTGCGATGTCCGGCGTGCTGCACCATCGGGTTGTCTGAGCCGCTGGTCGAGGGCATCAGGACTCGCACGTCCACCCCGCGGGCCACGGCGGCGCCGAAGGCTTCGATGGCGTCAGGCTCCGGAATGAAATAGGGATTCTGGATCCAGATGCGCTCGCGTGCCAGGCAGATCGCGGTGTGGTGCAGGATTTTGACCGCAGGCGCCGAGTTCTCGGGCTTGGCGAACACGGCGTGCATCAGGATGTTGCCCGTCGGCTCCAACGCAGGGAAGACGGCGTCCCCCACGAAGAGCTCGCCCGTCTCGCCGGCCCAGTTCTCACTGAAGGCACTCTGCACGGTGTGCACGATGGGCCCATGCAGGTGGAGACTGACGTCGGCGTAGTGCTTGCCGTCTTCCGCATTGCCCAGCCACTCATCCACGACGCAGTGGCCGCCCATGAAGGCCTCGCGCCCGTCGATGACCACAAGCTTGCGGTGGTCACGGTCGTTGAACACGCCGATGTTTCGAATCCTCCGCTCGTGGAAGAACACCACCCGGCAGCCCGCGTCGCGCATCTGCTGCACGACATTCGTGCCGGCGGCTTTGGACCCTTCGGCGTCCAGCAGAACCCTCACATGTACTCGTGCCCGTGCCCGATCGATCAGAGCATCGGCGATACGGCGGCCCAGGACCCCCTCCTTCCACAGGAAGGTCTCGAAGTGCACGGACTCTCGCGCCGCTTGGATACGGCCGATCAGCACATCGAAGAAGGCACCGTTCTCGAGCACCTCCGCCGTGTTGCCGGCGACGGCCGTCCCCAGGGTCAAGCCTGCGAGCGTGGGTATCAGTTGATCGATGCGCGGGTCGCACTCGATGTGCAGATCGGGGTCTCGGTGACGGCGAATCGACCACACGACCAGGGCCAACAGGATCACGATGCTGAGAAGTACGCCGCCGAGGAACGCTGCGATCATGCGTGATAGGGACGCGAGCCAGGTTTGGCGCGAATGAGTAGGCGACGAGTAAGGTCTTGCATGTGGGGACCTCGCGGGAAGTCGTACCCGGCCGGGGTGCAGGCAAAGTCAAAATAGACCAGGCTGCGTGCCTTCGCAAGGCCACCGTCCGCGCCTGCTCAGTGTGCTACCCTCCCATGCCATGCTCGAAGTGCTCTCCGCTTTCGAGCAGCCGAACTATCGCGAGGGGCGAGCGCGACTGGGAGCCCACGAGGAAATCGTAGTCCCCAGAATCACCGCTGGTGTAAGGTCGTCGCGCTGGCCGTCCCGCCCTGTCCGTCCCAGCCGATACGGCCAGGCGAAAGGGTGCTATGGACCGACGCGCGTTCCTTGGGGCCTTGGCGGGCAGCGTGCTCGCCGCGCCGCTCGCTGCCGAGGCGCAGCGGGCGGGGACGGTGCTTCGCGTAGGTTGGCTATCGCTGTTTTCCGCTTCTGACCCCCAGTTCCAACGTTCTGTCGATCTCTTCCGGCAAACGCTCCGCGAACTCGGCTATGTGGAAGGTCAGAGCGTCGCGATTGAGTACCGATGGGCGGAGGGGAGGTCCGAACGGCTTGTCGAGCTTGCGACGGAGCTGGCCGGGATGAAGGTCGACGTCATCGTGGCGGATGGAGGTGTGCCTCCGGCTCAAGCTGCTCAACGCGCGACCAAGACGATTCCTATCGTCTTTTCGGGTCCTGCTGATCCAGTGGGGGCCGGACTCGTCGCCAGCCTCGCGCGGCCCGGGGGAAACATCACTGGGCCTACCCTCCTCTCGGAGGAGCTCGTGGGGAAGCAGCTGGAGCTACTCGTCGAAGTCGTGCCCAAGATTTCCCGCGTGGCCGTCCTCTGGAACCCGACCAATGCAGGAAATGCACGACAGCTCCGAGCGGCCGAGGCTGCGGCCTCGGGGTTGCGGCTTCAGCCCGTGGGGGCGCGTGATTCCGCGGAGATCGAGAAGGCTTTCGTGGCGATGACGCGACAGCGCGCGGATGGGCTGGTCGTCCTGATCGACGCGATCCTCCTCGGCGAGCGAGAACGCATCACAGCACTCGCGGCAAAGAACCGTCTGCCCGCGGTATACGGGTACAGCATATTTGCGGAATCCGGAGGCCTTATGTCCTATGCCGGAAGCCGTTCTGACATGCGCAGGCAAATGGCCGTCTACGTCGACAAGATCCTCAAGGGCGCGAAGCCCGCTAACTTGCCTGTGGAGCGGCCGACCAATTTCGAACTCGTCATCAACCTGAAGACCGCCAAGGCCCTCGGCCTGACGATCCCGCCATCGCTCCTGCAGCGGGCTGATCAAGTGATTGATTGAGCGATGGACCGGCTGGCGTTCAGCCGTAGGTCCCCACGTCGCCGAAGTTACACCTAGCGCAGCGCCTTCTCCGCCTTGTCCGCGTTGGTGACGGCCACCACGACGTGGCAGGGGCCACCGCCGGGGATCACGGTGGTCGCGTACGCGCACTTGATGTTGATCTTGGCGGCCGCGAGCTTCTCCGCCAGGGTGGCGAGGGCGCCCGGGTGATCCTCGACCGAGAGCAGCAGCGCCGGCTCTTCCGCGCACCGGATCTTGGCGGCAGCCAGTGCCTTCTTGGCACGCTCCGGATCGTCGACGACCATCCGGAGCTTGCCGCGCCCCGGGGTTTCCCCGGCGCAGATCGCAGAGATGTTCACGCCGGCATCGGCGACGGCGCGCGCGATCTTGGCCAGGACACCGGGCTTGGACTGGGCGGTGACGGTGATCTGAGTGATCTTCGTCATGGGCTTCTCCTCCTCATGCGAGCTCTCCCGTCAGGCGGCGGCCTGCGGGCTCGGATCCTCGGTTGACCACTTGCCCAGGCCGCAGTGCATGCAGCGGCGAGCGAACGGGTTGTGCTGCCAGTCCCGGCGCCAGGAGCGATCGTCGAACTTCCGGAAGAACAGCTCGCCGCAGCGCGGGCAGCGAAAGTTCGACTTCACGTAGCCGATCGCCACGAAGGCGACCATCCACACGAAGGCGGCGATCAGGATGGGCGCCCCGTCGCCGTGCGTCCATCCCAGCGTGTGGCTCAGGTAGGCCAGACCCGGCAGGTAGAGCAGGAACACGAGCCAGAAGACCAGACTCCAGCGCCGGTAGCAGCGCCAGGCCGCCGAGTACGGGCCCTCGCTCGCCGGCACCGTCCATCTCCGGCGCTCACCGGAGCGCCTGGGTCCGCTCCGCGGAGTAGCCCAGGAGCCCTCCGAGCACGGCCACGTTGTCGGATCCCGCGTTTCGGGACCAGCCGGCCACGCGCCCCGGAGTCCGCGACAGCGACGGCACGATGCCCTGGGCGACGATCTCGCCCAGGTCCGGATGCGCGAGGTGCACCAGGTCGCCGCGGCTCCAGCAATGTGGCTCACGGACGAGGTCGGCGACCGAGTTGACCGGACTCACCGCGAGACCGGCCGCGCGCAACAGGGCGACCGCCTCGCCGGCCGGCAACCCCGCCACCAGATCGGTGAGGTCTTCACGGATTGCTTCGGGCTTGCGGCGAACGTCGGTTTCTCGAACCGCCTCGTGATTCTTCTGTCCCGAGCGCCGACGCCGTCGCGCGAGCGCTGCCCCGATTTCTGCCCATGACGACGCGGACACCTGGATGAACCGACCACCGGCGTCCACGGTCACCCCAGCCGGATAGAGCGCCGACTCGCCGCCGGCGCGTTCGCGGCGGATGCCGAGCGCGCCACGCACGGCGAGCAGATCACCGGTCAGGCGCAGCGCGGCCTCGAACATGGCGGTGTCGACCACCTGCCCCTGGCCGTCGATGTCACGGCGGAGCAGGGCCGCCATCACACCGAGCACGTTGAAGAGGGCGGTGGAGTAGTCACCGGCCATGACCCCGTCGCGCAGCGGCGGCCGGTCGGGCCAGCCGTTGAGATACGTCAGCCCGCCGAAGGCCAGACCAACTGGATTGAACGCCGCACGCTGCGTGTACGGGCCGCTCTGCCCGAACCCGGACGAGCGCAGCAGCACGAGCCGCGGATTCGCAGCCAGCAACGTGGCGGGCGCCAGGTCCCATCGCTCCAGCGTGCCCGGGCGGAAATTCTCCACGATCACGTCGCTCGCCGCGACGAGACCGAGGAACGTCTCCCGCCCGGCCGGCGAGCGCACGTCGAGCGTGATGCTGCGCTTGTTGCGGTTGGTGACCACGAAGCCCGGGCTCTTGCGGCCCTGGGCATCCGCGGCCACGCTCGGCAGTTCGACCATGATGACGTCGGCGCCGAAGTCGCCGAGCAAGGCGGCGGCGGCTGGGCCGGCCAGCCACTGCGAGAGATCCAGCACGCGGATCCCGTGCAGCGGGCCCCACGCGTCCGCGGGCGTGCCGGACTGGGCGCGACCGTCCGCACTGGCCGCCCCC
>DATFWA010000122.1:0-6497 GCA_035259825.1 Candidatus Methylomirabilota bacterium
CTTCCGCCGGCCGCCCGCCTGCTCGATCTTCGTCACGGTGGCGCCGACCCGCACCGCCACGTCGTGGTCCTCGAGCCAGCGCTGCACGATGCCGGCGCACTTGTCGTCCACCATGCGGGGCAGGATGCGCGGCGCGACCTCCACGATCGTGAGCTTGGCTCCCCGGGCCAGGATCGCGTTCAGGATGGTGAACGCGATGAAGCCGGCCCCGATCATCACCACCCGGCTCCCCGGCGCGATGGTGGCCACCACGTCCTTGGCCTCGTCGAGGGTCCAGAAGCAGTGCACGCCCGATCCATCGGCGCCCGGGATCGGGGCCTTGGCCGCCCGCGAGCCGGTGGCGATCAGGCAGTCGTCGTACTCGACCTCCGCGTCGTCGTCCAGCGTGAGCGTCCGGGCGGCCGGGTCGAGCGCCTTCGCCTTGCGTCCAACCAGCGCCCTCACCTTCCACGCGGTCAGGGCGGCCGGCGGCGCAGTATACACATGGCTCTCGGAGATCGTGCCCCAGAGGTAGTAGGGCAAGACCATCCGAGAATAGGGCCGTTCCGCGGAGACCAGGGTGATCTCCGACGGGTCGAGCCCCCGCATCCGCTCCTCTTCGCGAATCGTCCGGATGGCGTTCAGCCCCGCGGTGCCGCCGCCGACGATCAGATGACGGGCCGGCATCAGCGCGCCTCCAGCGCGAGCACGCGGGCGGTGCGCTCGGCCGCGAAGTCGCCGATCCAGTCGGCGGTCTCCGCTTCCTCGAAGGTGATGGCCTCGGCCGGGCAAGCGCTCGCGCATGCGGGCGCGCCACCGCAGAGGTTGCACTTGTAGGCCTTCTGGGTGTCGCCGTCGTAGAACATCGTCCCGTACGGGCAGGCGATCGTACAGAGCTTGCAGCCCACGCACGTGTCGTCGATCACGTCCTTGGCCCCCGCCGCGTTGATCTGGATGGCGCCGACCGGGCACGCGGTCATGCACCAGCCCTCCGCGCACTGCGTGCACGTGTAGGGGGCGTAGGACGTGTAGCCCTCGAAGGGGGAGACCCGGATCACCGACTTGGACGGCTGGAAGAGACCGGTCTGCATGTAGGAGCACGCCAGCTCGCACCGGAGACAGCCGGTGCACTTGGCCGGATGGAGCGCGAGTACTTTCATCAGTAGGTCAGCGCCGCTTCCCTTTCCGCCCCGGCGTGGCCCGGCCACGCGCGAGGCGATTGATGAAGGTGTCGAGTGGGATCGCCGGCATCGTCATCATCTGCACCGAGCCGCGCGCGCCCATCTCGATCGAGATCGACGACACCGTCTCGTTGTCGGGAGCCTCCAGGACCGTCACGAAGTCGTAGGGCCCGAGTACGGCGTACTGGGCAATCACCTTGGCTCCCCGCCGCGACAGCTCCTGGTTGACCTTGCGGATCCAGCCCGGCCGGGCGTGCAGCACCTTCCGGCCGGATTCGCTCAGCGAGCTCAGCATCACATAGTGGGCCACGTGCGCCTCCTCGTACGCGCGAAGATCGCGCGTAGTATAACAAAGCGCTCAGTCGCTCTCGCCGACGATGCCGAATTCGACCCGGCCTCCGCCCTGAGCTTTCGCCGCCGTCTCCCCGGGTCCGGCGGTCGCCCCGGATTCCCCCGATGGCGAGCCAGGCGGCGCGGCAGCCGCGGACTCCGCCACTCCCGCCGCGGCGGCATTGCCGGGAGCGGGCGCACCACCGGAGGCGGGCGGGTTGGCCGGCGCCTCGGCAGTGCCGGGAGCAGCCCCCGACGATGCGCCGGCGCCCGGCGTGGGAGCGCCGCTCGGCGTCGACGCACTCCCCGAGGGCGCCGCGCCCGGCGTGGCGGCACCGCCCGGTGCGGGAGCGCTGCCGGCGGCCGGAGCCGCGCCCGCCGGCTGCTGCCCGGGCTCCTGGGTCTGGAGCCTTCCCTCCGGAATCCCCTCGACCTTCGCGAGACGGTCCCGGGTCACCTCGAGACGCCGCCGACGCAGGTCCTCGAGCGGCCCGATGGGCTCCGGCTCCCGCTGGCGCAGCCACGCGATCTGCTCGCTCTCGGTGGGCGGCACCGGCACGTCCTTGAAGTTGGTCTCGTAGTAGCGGCGAATCGCGCGCGACCGATCGCCGATCTTCTTCTCCTTCTGGAAGAAGTCGAGCTTGGCGGTCACCTCGCGCGTCTTCAGCGCCTCCACGTCCTCGGGCGTGGTCACCGAGGCGAGGGTCAGGCTGATATAGGGCGAGCGCCGCAGGAAGTCGGCGACCCGGACGGTCTGCCGCTCCATCTCCGGACTGAGCGCGCCGTCCCCCGGCGCGAAGGTGATCGGATCGACCTTGATCTCCTCGATCTTGTCGCCGCTTGTGAAGAGACCGCCGATGGCCCGGAACGGGGCCTTCAGCACGTTGACGAGCACGTTCCGGACCGCGGTCCAGATCGCGTCGCTGAAGTCGAACTGGCGGTCGCTCAGGGTGCCGGTGATCGGCACGTTGACGTGGATGTTACCGTCACCGTCCTTGATCAGGGCCACGATGAGCCCCAGCGGCAGCCCGAGCCGCTTCTTGACCTCGTCGGAAGGGCGCGAGGGCGCGACCTTCAGGTTGCCGATCAGGATGTCGTTCTTCAGATCGAGCTTCTCGCCGTCGATCTTGCTATCGAGCTTGGCGGTCAGGCTTCCCCGCCGGATGACCCACGCGATCGCCCCGTCCACGTACGGGTTCGCGGACGGCAGCGCGAACTTGTTCAGCTCGGTGTTCATGTCGACGTAGGTCGGCGCCCCGATCGCCGACAGCTGGCCGCGGAGGCCCAGCGTCGAGTCACCACCGACCACCGCCTTCAGGTCCACCGCCGCCCGCTGGCTCGCCTTGTTGGAGAGATCCTTCACCGACAGATTGAGCTTCGAGACGTCGTTCGAGAACGGAGGCTTGGTGGTGTGGTCGAGGAAGCGGATGTACCCGTCCTCGATCACGATCTCCTTAAAGGAGAGATCCATCGTCTTGAGCGGATCCGGTCCGGGAGGCTCCGCGGCGGCCGGCTTGGCAGCGGCGGGTTTGGCCTTCGCGGGCCCGGTCGAGCCCGATGCGCCTTCCTTGGGAGCGGGAGTGAACAGCTTCTGCACGTTCAGCGAGCCGTCCGTTGCGCGGTCGATCTCGTTCGACGGCTTCCGGAGCAGGACCTTGGCGACCCGCACATGGGTGGGCCAGCCGAAGTCGATCCCGGTGATCTCCATTCGCTCGAGCTTCAGCGGCGCGTCCTTGTCGTCGGGCCCCTTCACCGCGATGTTCGTAGCCCAGCTGTTGCCGCGTGAGAGCGCGGTGAACTTGCCGTTGGTCACGCGGACGCGGTTCTGGCTGTCCGCGTTGAACTTGCCCGAGAAACTGGCCGGAAACGGAAAGTACGCGCGATAGGGCTCGATCGGCGCGTCGCGCGTGGTGACGGCGAGGGTGATGTCGAGCGGCTCGATCTGCACCGGCCCCTTCGCGCCGAACTTGCCGCCGCCGGGCAATCCCATGGTGAGCGCCAGGTTCATGGGGCGAACCGCGGGCCACGTGACATCGTCGACGGCAACGGCCAGATCGCTCACCTTCAGCACGGTCGGCGGCGTCGAGATCGACTCGTCGGTGAAGGTGACGATGCCCTTCACGCCGATCTTCTCGATCGTGATCTTGTAGTCCGACGACTCGCCCTTCGTTGCCGCGGGCGCGGGGGCCTTCGCCGCGGGGGCCGCGGGCGCCGGGGCCGGCTTGGACGCCGGCGCGGGCGGGCTCGCCGACTTGCTCTCCTCCGGCTTCTTCGCCAGGTCCATCAGGTCGATCTGCTCCTGCTTGTCGCGGACCGCCCGGAGATCCAGGCCCTCGACGTCCACCGCGGAGAGCGTGACCACGTGCGAGACGAGGTTCACCTCCTTGAGCCCGACCCCGATGCGAGGCACGGTCAGGAAGGGCGCGGGCTTCCCGGGCTGGCTCAGCGCGAGCGAGGTCAGCGCGACGTCACCGGTCACCAGCCCCTTCGCGAGCCCTCCCGGCCCCTGTCCCAGCTCGAGATTGACCGCCATGTTCACGCCCGCGATGCCAGACTCGAGCGCGACGGGCAGCGGCGGCAGGTACGGCCTCACCTGGAGCAGGTTGAAATTCTGGATGGAGAACTTGCCCGCGAACGAGGTCGGCGTGAGGTCGATGTCGTGCGCGGAGAACTCCACCGGCGACTCGTTGAGCGCGCCGTGCACGTCCAGCGTACCGAGCGGCCCCGCGGGCGCGGTGGTCAGGTTGCCGGCCTCGATGGTCAGGTCGCGGATCTTCCACTCGCTCACCGGCTTCACCGCGCGGTCGGTGGCCGAGATGTTCGCCCGGATCAGCGCGAACTGGTCGAGTGCGACGACCCAGCGCGACTGGGCGTCGGGCCCGGTCGGCCGGGCCTTGGGGGGAGCAGGGGCGGCGGCGACCCGCTGCAGGATGTCCGAGAAGTTGAACTCGGTCGGCGACAGCCGCACGAGGTTGACGGTCGGCGCGGTGAGCCGCAGCTCGGCGACCCTGATGGTGCGCCGGACGAGCGACCACGGAACCACGCGCACGTCCAGCCGCTCGAAGCCGACGAAGGTCTGCGACGGATCCTGCTCGGCGAGGCGGAAGTTCTTGATCGCTACCCGCCCCGTGAAGAGATTGGCGTCGATGTCCTCGATGCTGACCTGCCGCCCGGTCTGCGCCGCGATCTGCTTGACCGCCTGCCACTTCACGATCTCGGGCAGCGCCCAGAGAAAGGCCGCACTCACCACCAGCAGGGCGGCCAGGACGATCAGTGCGCGCTTCAGCCGGCGGCTCATGACATCTGGTCCGTGCGCCTACACGGGCGCTTGACCCGAGGAGGGCTTGAGGAAGGCGTACACGCTCGTGAAGTCGCGCCGGCCGAGGCCGTGCGACGACGCGAGGCGGTAGACCTGCTGGGCGGCCGGCGTCACGAAGAGCGGCACGCGCAGGTTCCGCGCCGCGTCCACCGCCAGGCCCAGGTCCTTGCACATGAGATCGGTCATGAAGCCCGGGTTGTAATCGTTGCTCGAGGCCGCGGTCGGCATGATGCCGGGGACCGGGTGCATGAAGCCCATCAGGAACGTGTTGCCGGACGACTTCGAGATCACGTCGGTGACGACCCGCGGATCCATGCCGAACCCTTCCGCGATCCGGAACGCCTCGCTCACCGCCACGCCGCACACCCCCGCGATCAGGTTGTTGCAGAGCTTGACGACTTCCCCGCTGCCCACCGGGCCCACGTGGATGACGTTGGCGCCCATCGCGGAGAGCGCGGGCTTCGCCTCCTCGAAGTCGGCGGGGGCACCGCCCACCATGATGGCCAGGGTCCCATCGGTGGCGCGCGGCGTGCCGCCCGAGACCGGCGCGTCCATGAAGCGCACGCCTCGCTCCTGCGCGGCCCGCGCCACCCGCTGGGAGACCGCCGGATCGATGGTGGACATGTCGACGCACAGCGTACCCCTCCGGGCCGCCGCGAGCACGCCTCCGTCGCCCGTGTACACGGACTCCACGTGCGGCGACGAGGGCAGCATGGTCACCACCATGTCCGCGGTGGCCACCGCCTCCGCCGCGCTCGCCGCCGCGGTCATGCCCGCGGCGGCCGCCGCCTTGACCGCGTCGGGATTGCTGTCGAACGCGGTGACCGTGAAGCCCTTCTTCACGAGGTTCTTCGCCATGGGCAGTCCCATGGTCCCGACGCCGATGAAGCCGATGCGCGTCATACCTTGCCTCCCCCGGCGCGCAGCGTGACCCCCGCCGCTTCCTCGATGATCCGGGCGATGGCGGTATGGTCCTCTTCTCCCATGCCCCGCGCCATGGCCAGCCGATACACCTCGGAGGCCGCGCGGGCCACCGGCGACGGCACGCCCGCCTCCTGCGCGAGACGTCCGTAGCCGTCGAGATCCTTCATCATCAGCCGGATCGCGAAGCCCGCGTCGAAGCCTCCGGACAGGATGAAGCGCGGGAACTTGTAGTCGCTCGCGTTGGAGCGCCCGCTAGAGGCCTGGATGATCTCGACGGCGCGCGCGGGATCGACGCCGGCCCGGGCCGCGACCGCGACCGCCTCGATGGTGAGCGCCAGGATGCCGCCCGAGCACATGTTGTTGACCAGCTTGATCGCGTGGCCGGCGCCCACCGGCCCGGCGTGGAAGATGTGCTTACCCATCCGCGCGAGCACCGGGCGCGCCCGCTCGAGCAGCGCGGGATCGCCTCCCACCATGATGGCGAGCGTGCCCTCGGTCGCCCCGCGCACGCCGCCCGAGACCGGCGCGTCGATGAGGGCGGAGCCGCGCGCGGTCACCTCCGGCTCCAGCTCGCGGGTGGCCGACGGATCGGCCGAGGTCATCTCGAGCACGAGGCTGCCGGGCCGCAACGCGTCCAGCAGGCCCTTGGGCCCCATCAGCACCTGGCGCACCTCGCGGGAGGTGGGCAGGATCGTGATGATGGTCTGCGCGGCCGCCGCGACCTCCGCGGGGGACGCGGCCCAGCGGGCGCCGCGCGCCAGCAG
>DATFWA010000123.1:0-18705 GCA_035259825.1 Candidatus Methylomirabilota bacterium
CCCGCCGCTGCGGCTCCGGCAGCTGCGCCAGCGCGGTCTGCACGAGGCCGCGGTCCTCGGCCATGGCCGCGGGGCTCTCGCCGGGCGCGTCGTCCCGTCGGGCCACCGAGTCGTCCACCGGCGCCACGAAGGTCCTGTCTCTTCTACGCATGGACCGCAGCCGATCGATTGCTCGGGTCTTCGCCCGCATGACGAGCCAGGCTTCCGGGCTACCTCGCTTCGGATCGTACTGGGGCGCCTCCTTCCACACCTGCCAGAACACCTCCTGCAGCACCTCCGCGGCGGCCTCGGGGTCGCGGAGCACCCGGCGGATCAGGCCGAAGGCCAGCGGGGCGGCCAGGTCGTAGAAGCGGCTGAACGCGTCACGATCGCCGGTGGCGATGCGAGCGATGAGCGCGGGGAAGGTCTCCGACCCGGCTACGGCAGGCGGCATGACCACCCATCACTACCAGCGGGAGCACCGCCGGGTCAACACATCCGGGCGGCCGGTCGCGCGCGTAGATCTGGCGGGAGCTATGCGCTCGTGCGGCGCACCAAGCGGCGGGCCTTCAGCTCGTAGCGTGGCAGGCTCTGCCCCGGCACCGGCACCGCCTCGACGCGGATCCCCAGGTCCACGCGGACGGCCTCCTGCACCGCGGCAACCACCGCGGCCGGCTGGCCGTTGACCTCGAGCAGCAGGCGCACCTCGTCGAGCTGGCCCCGACGGTAGACCTCGATGAGGAACTCGTCGACGGCGGGGAACCGGCGGACGATGCCCTCGAGCGCGGAAGGGAACACGTTGACCCCGCGGACGATGAGCATGTCGTCCACCCGGCCCAGGATGCCGCCCTCGAGGCGCAGGAAGCGACGGCCACAGGCGCACGGCGTCCGGGCCACGCGCACCCGGTCCCCGGTCCGGTAGCGCAGCAAGGGTGAGCCGAGCCGGCCCAGGTTGGTCAGGATCAGCTCGCCCTCATCGGCCGATCGGCCGGTGGCCACGTCGACGACCTCCGCGATGAACTCGCCTTCGTTGACGTGCAGGCCGGACTGCGCCGAGCACTCGAAGCCGTAGGCGCCCATCTCGGTCATGCCCGCGTGGTCGTACGCGCGCGCGCCCCAGCATTCCTCGATCCGGGCTCGCACCGCGGGAATGCCGGCGCCGGGCTCGCCGGCGTGCACGGTCGCGCGGACGCCGAGACGGTCGAGTGCGACGCCGCGCTCGCGCGCCACCTCCGCCAGGTGGAGCGCGTAGGACGGCGTGCAGCAGACCGCGGTCGCGCCGAGCGCTTCAATCGTGGCCAGCCGCTGTGCCGAGTCCTGCCCACCACCCGGAATGGCCATCGCGCCCAGCATGCGCGCGCCCTCGAAGCCGGCCCAGAAGCCGACGAACAGCCCGAACGAAAAGGGGAAGAACACGCGGTCGCCCGGCCCCAGGCCCGCGCCTCGCAGCACGGAGGTCCAGCACCGCGCCCACCAGTCCCAGGACTCCTGCGTGTCCAGCCAGCGCAGCGGCGTGCCGGTGGTCCCGGAGGTCTGGTGCACACGCACGTACCGGTCCAGCGGATAGCTGAGGTTGGTGCCGAATGGCGGGTGCGCGGCCTGGTCCTCCATCAGCTCGCTCTTGCGTGTGAGCGGGAGCCGGTGGAAGTCGTCCCAGTCGCGGAGGTCTCGCGCGGCGACGAGGCCGACGCGCTTCCACTGGGCGGTGACGAAGGCGTTGGCGGGCACGGCGGCCTCCGCCAGGGCTGAGAGCCGCGCCCACTGGTGACCGCGGAGGGCTTCCGGGTCGAGCGTCTCGAGCCGGTCGGTGCCCGGCTCGCGCAAGGCCGTCACTGCCGGAGCTTGAAGCGCTGGATCTTGCCCGTGGCGGTCTTGGGCAATTCGGTGACGAACTCGATCCAGCGGGGGTACTTGTAGGGCGCGATCTTGTCCTTCACGAAGGTCTTGAGATCGGCCTCGAGCGCGGTGGAAGCCGAGTGGCCGTCCTTCAGCACCACGAAGGCCTTCGGCTTGATCAGCTCGTCGGTGTCGGCGTGACCGACCACCGCGGTCTCCAGCACCGCGGGATGCGCGATCAGCGTGTTCTCCACCTCGACCGGCGAGACCCAGATGCCGCCGACCTTCAGCATGTCGTCCCCGCGCCCGCAGTACCAGAAGTAGCCGTCGCCGTCCTGGTAGTACTTGTCGCCGGTCTGGATCCAGTGCCCTACGAGAGCGTCCTTCGTCTTCTCGTGCTGGTTCCAGTAGTAGGCCATCGTGGAGTCGCCCTTGACCCGGAGATTGCCGATTTCCCCCGCGGGCATCGGACGGCCGTCGTCGTCCACCACCATTGCCTCGTATCCCGGCACCACCTGGCCGGTGGAGCCCGGCCGGGCCCGGCCAGGCCGGTTCGACAGGAAGATGTGCAGGATCTCGGTGGTGCCGATGCCGTCGAGGATCTCCACCTTGAAGCGCTCCTGCCAGCGCCGGTACAGCTCCTCCGGCAGCGCCTCGCCCGCCGAGATGCAGAAACGCAGGCACGAGAGGTCGTAGCGCTTCTCGGCCTCCTTCACCTGCAGCATTGCCGCGTAGAGGGTAGGCACCCCGAAGAACAGCGTGGGCCGGTGCCGATGGATCAGCTCGAACATGGCGTCCGGCGTGGGGCGGTGCGGATAGAGCACACCCTGGCCGCCCACGCGCATCGGGAAGTACATGGTGTTGCCGAGCCCATAGGCGAAGAAGAGCTTCGCGGCCGAGACGGTGCGGTCGGCCTCGGTCATGCCCAGGATCTGGAGCGCATAGGTGTCGCAGCACACCACCATGTCGTGCTGCAGGTGCACCGCGCCCTTCGGCCGCCCGGTCGAGCCCGAGGAGTACAGCCACAGAGCCGGGTCGTCCTTCGAGGTGTCGAACGCCTGAAGCCGCGGCGAGGCCTTCGCCGCCCAGTCTTCGAAGCCGATCTGCGATCCCGACGCGCGGCCCACCACGATCACATGCTTCAGATAGCGCGCCTTGTCCAGGATCGGGCCGGCCTCGGCCAGGAGCGGCTCCGAGATCACCGCCACCGGCGCGCGGCTGTCTTCCAGGAAGTACAGGTAGTCGTCGGCACGCATCATCGTGTTCACGGGGATCGGGACGGCGCCGATCTTGATGGCCCCCCAGAACGTGGCGAGGAACTCGGGCGAGTCCAGCAGCAGACAGAGCACGCGCTGCTCGGGGCGCACGCCCAGATCGAGGATGGCATTGCCGGTACGGTTCACCAGATCCGCGAGCTGCGCGTAAGTCAGCGAGCCGCCGTCGTGGTAGAAGGCGATCCGGTCGCCCCGGCCCTCGGCGAGATGGCGGTCGACGAAGAAGGTCGTCGCGTTGAACCGCGCCGGCACCTGCATCATCACCGCCTCCGCGAGGTCGTGCGGCGCCCGGTCGCGCGCGCGGAGCGGCGCTTCGCGCCAGCTCTCGCGGCAGGCGGTCCGCCATTCGCCGCCGGCTTCACCGCCATCGCCTCGATCTCGACCAGCAGCTCGGGCAGCACCAGCCTGGAGACCACCAGGATGGTGTTCGGCGGATAGACGCCGTCCGGGAAGTAGCGCGGGAAGACTTCCTGGCGCGCCTTCATGAAGGCGTCGATGTCGGACGCGTGGGTCAGGAAGGTCTGGAAGCGGACGATCTGGCGCATGCTCGAGCCCGCGGCCTCGAGCACCGCGCGCACGTTCTCGAAGGCTTGCCGGGTCTGGGCGGCCGCGTCCCCGGGACCGACCAGCTTGCCGGCCCGGTCGGCCGCCACCTGCCCCGCCACCACCACTAGCTCGCCGCCGGCGGCGACCATGCCGTGCGAGTACATCCCGAACGTCGGTCCCAGCGTCTTCGAGGTGACCGGCTTCACGCGCCCAGGCTCCTGCTCAGCCCAGCCGGACGTACTCGAAGTCGGGCGCCTGGCTGTTGATGCCCCGGGCGGGCGGCGCGATCCAGCCGGCCATCTTGCCCCGCTCGGTGACGGGCTGCATGAGGCTCGCCACGTAGCGCTCGTCGTCCTCGGTGGGCAGCCAGTCCCGGTGCCTGGCGTCCCACTCCGCCTCGCTGATCACACGCCCGTCGGGCGAGACCTTGACCTCCGCGAAGGCGCCGATGGCGCGACGGAAGCCGCGATGGGGCAGCGTGAGGGTGAAGTCGATGCCCTGGCTCTTGATGATCTCGTTCCAGCGGTTCACCCCGCGCTGGCAGTCCGCGATGTAGTCGTCGCGCAGCCGCTCGTTGAGCGAGACCAGCGCGGCCTCATCCCGTGTGACGATCTTCTCTCCCACCAGGGTCGCCACGCTGTAGGTCCCGTCCTTGAGCCGGTGATCGTCCTTCTTCTTGGTCTCCTCGAAGCGACCCTTGAGCCCCATGGTGTAGAAGTTGGCCGCGTTGGTCGACACCTCGGAGCCGAACAGGTCGAGGGAGACCGAGCAGTGGAAGTTGATGTACTTCTGGATCGTCGGCAGGTCGACGCCCCCGTAGCGCCGCACGTCGTCCGTCTTGTGCTCGCGCATGATCTCGCAGGCCCGCTGCACGATGCGCCCCACCCCACTCTCGCCCACGAACATGTGGTGGGCCTCCTCGGTCAGCATGAAGCGGCAAGTGCGCGACAGCGGATCGAAACCGCTCTCCGCGAGGCTGGCCAGCTGGTACTTGCCGTCGCGGTCGGTGAAGAAGCAGAACATGAAGAACGACAGCCAGTCCGGCGTCCGCTCGTTGAACGCGCCGAGGATCCTCGGCTTGTCGTGGTCGCCCGAGCGGCGCTGTAGCAGCGCCTCGGACTCCTCGCGGCCGTCTCGGCCGAAGTGGGCGTCGAGGAGGTAGACCATCGCCCAGAGGTGGCGGCCCTCCTCCACGTTCACCTGGAAGAGATTGCGCAGGTCGTAGAGCGACGGGCACGTCCGGCCCAGGTGGCGCTGCTGCTCGACCGACGCGGGCTCGGTGTCGCCCTGGGTCACGATCAGTCGGCGGAGAGTCCCCCGATACTCGCCGGGCACCTCCTGCCAAGCGGGCTGGCCCAGATGATCGCCGAAGTTGATCTGGCGTCCCGGCTCCGGCTCGGCGAGGAAGATGCCCCAGCGGTACTCGGGCATCCGCGTGTAGTCGAACTGCGCCCAGCCGCGGGCGTCCACGCTGACCGCGGTGCGCAGGTAGACCTCCTTGGCCTGGAAGCCGTCCGGCCCCATGTCCCGCCACCACTCGAGGAACTTCGGCTGCCAGTCCTCCAGGGCGCGCAGCAGCCGCCGGTTCTCGGCCAGGTTGACGTTGTTGGGGATTCGCTCGATGTAGTCGATCGACGCCATCACACTCTCCTGCGGTCGAAGTCGCCGCGCTCGCCGGTGCCGTACACTTTCAGCGCGCCCTTGGGGCCGACCGCGTTGGGCCGCTGAAAGATCCAGTTCTGCCACGCGGAGAGTCGGGCGAAGATCTTGCTCTCCATCGTCTCGGGCCCCGCGAACCGCAGCGAGGCCTCCATCCCGGTCAGGGCATCCGGCGAGAATGCGGCACGCTCCTCGATCGCGATCCGCACCTCGTCCTCCCAGTCGATGTCGTCGGGCGTGAAGGTCACGAGCCCCGCCTCCGACGCGGCCGCCGCGTCCAGGTCCTCGCCGATGCGTCCCTTCAGGTCGTCCACCCGCCCGGGCTCGGCGAGGAACCGGCTCTCGAGCCGGGTGAGACCGTTGACCGTCGGATACGGACCGAAGTTCATCCCGGTGAGGCGCACGGCGGGGGCCGGCCGCGCGTCGCCCTCGCGTTCGCCGTCCAGCATGAAGACCCGGTCCGCGGCCAGCGCCAACTCGAGCAGGGTGCCCGCGAAGCAGGATCCCGGCTCGATGAGGGCGAAGATCGAGCGCGACGAGACGTCGAGACGCTTGAGCGTGCGCTTGAGATAGAGGCGGATCTCCCGGACCAGCCAGTCGGTTTCGTGCTCGAGGAGGGCGCGGTCGTGCGCCTCGACCAGATCGGCGCTTCCGGTGGCCCGGAGGATCCAGAGGCCGATCTCCTCCTCGTTGGTCCGCAGGTGAAGGATCAGGTCGTCGAGCTCGCGCGCGAGGGCCAGCGGCCAGAAGCGCATGGCCGCGGCGTGGATGCCGGCCGCGTCGCCGGGCGGCGGAGCGGTCGGCCCGGTCAGCGTGACGTCGGCCACCCCGCGCCCGCGGTCGATCTCGCAGGTCACGTGCGCGTAGGCGATCCGGTCGCCCTCGATGCGTCGCTCGAGCCGGTCGAGCGTGATCCCGCGCGCGCCCGCGGGACGGTCGGTGCGGGCGGCCAGCGCGTCCGCGCGCGCCTTCGTCGCCTCGGTCAGGCGCGAGCGCGGCACTACCTCGTCTACGAGCCGCCACTCCACCGCGCGCTGTCCCTTGATGCCCTCTTCGAGCGTGCAGAAGAAGTCGGCGCGGTCGCGGCGCACCCGGCGCTTGTCCACCAGCCGGGTGAGGCCGCCCGTGCCCGGCAACACCGCGAGCAGCGGCACCTCGGGCAGCGCTACCGTGGTGGAGCCGTCGTCGGCCATGATGATCCAGTCGGTGGCCAGCGCCAGCTCATAGCCGCCGCCCGCGCAGGGCCCGTGTACCGCGGCCAGCCAGGCCTGCCGCGAATGCGCGGTCGCGTCCTCGATCGCGCTACGCGTCTCGTTCGTGAACTTGCAGAAATTCACCTTCCAGCCGTGCGAGGACTGGCTCAGCATCCGGATGTTGGCCCCCGCGCAGAAGACCCGCTCCTTGCCGGAAGTCAGCAGCACCGCGCCGACCTCGGGATGCTCGAAGCGCAGCCGTTGAATGGCGTCGTACAGCTCGACGTCCACGCCCAGGTCGTAGGAGTTGAGCTTCAGCTCGTAGCCCGGCACGAGGCCGCCGTCCTCTTGCACGTCCATGGCCAGCGTCGCCACCGGCCCGGCGAACGACAGCTTCCAGTGCTTGTACCGGCTCGGCTCGGTCCGGAAGTCCACCACCACGCGCTCGTTGTCGGCCATGATCGGTTCTCTCCGCCCCGCTATCCGAGGATCACCCAGAGGGCCTTCGCTGTCCGCGCGCCCAGGTTCTCCCAGCCGTGTGCGGTGCCTCCGTCGAGGTAGGCGCTGTCGCCCGCGTCCAGCACGTGGCGATCGCCGTTGTAGTGCAGGGCCACCTTGCCCTCGATGACGTAGAAGAGCTTCATCTGCCCCGGCCCGATGACCACCTTGTCGGTCTTCACGCCTCGCGATCGAGGCCCGAGGGTCGACATCACCGCCCGGATCTTACCCTGGAAGAGCCCAGCTCCCAACACGTGCCATCGCTCCGATGAGCCGTCGAATGAGACCACCGGATAGTCGACCTTACGGGTGACGTGCAGACGTCCGGTCGGCGCTGGCTCGAACAGCGAGGCGATCGAGACACCCAGGGCTCCGGCCAGCTTGCCGAGCGTCGGCAGCGACGGGGTGAGCCGTCCGGATTCGATCTGCGAGAGCATGCTGGGGGTGAGGCCAGCCTTCTCGGCGAGCTGGCGCTGCTGCAGTCCGCGCTCGGCGCGGAAGGCCTTGATGCGCTGGCCGAGCGCGGTCATGCCGAGGCAGCCTCCGGCAGCCCGGCCAGCCGTCTCAGAGCCCGCGCCACGTAGACCCGCGTCATCTTCTTGCGGTACGGATGGGTGAGGTCCGTGTTGTCCAGTGGCTTGGCGGGCCGGTAGGCGGCGTCGGCCGCGCGGTCGATCACCTCGGCGGTCAGTCGCTCGCCGACCAGCAGCCTCGCGGCCTCGGGCGCCTCGCGGGGCAGCGACGCCACCGCGCCGAGCACGATCCGCGCCTCCCGCACGCGATCGCCGTCCATCCGCAGCGCCGCCGCAACGCCCAGCACCGGGAAGTCGAACGAGCCCCGGCGCCGGAGCTTGAGATAGACCGAGCGGACGTCGTCGGACGCCGGCAGCACGATCTCGGTCACGATCTCGCCGGGCTGCTTGGTGAGGTACTGGATGCCGTCGTCCTGGTAGAGCGCCGAGATCGGGATGGTGCGCTCGCCCGCGGGCCCCGCGATGCGCACGCGGGCGCCCAGGCTCCAGAGCACGGGCGCGGTGTCTGACGAGGACACCGCCCAGCAGCGCGGGCTGCCCGGCGCGACCAGGCAGATCTCTCCGTCCTTCTTCATGCAGAAGTTGACCGCCTTCCGCCACTGGTAGGACTGGTTGTAGTAGTTGCAGCGCGTGTCGACGCACACGTTGCCGCCGAGGGTGCCCATGTTCCGTAGCTGCGGCGTCGACACCGCGCCGGCCGCGGTGGTCAGCGCCGCGTACGTCGACCGGACCTCTGGGTGGCGCGAGACCGCGGTGAGAGTAGTACCCGCGCCGATCGCGAGCCCGCCGTCGGCGGACCGGCGCACTCCCGACAGGTCCTTGATGCCGCGCAGGCCGATCAGCACGGTCGGCTCGAACTGCCGCCGCTTCATGTTCGGGTACAGGTCGGTGCCGCCCGCGACCAGCATGGCCTCCGGCCCGTGATCGGTCATGAGCTTCACCGCGTCGCCTACCGACACGGGCGCCAGGTACGAGAACGGCGGCAGCCGCATCATGACGCGCCCCGCGCAGGGTGAGGGGTGGTGTCCGCGAACGGTCGCACGGCAATATTCTCCGCGGGCAACCCGAACGCGGACTCCACGATCTTCGGCTCGGGGAACGTGAACACGGGCAGGCGCTCGGGTCCGACCCGCGCCGGCTTGCCCTGCCGCCTGGCCTCCATCGCCTTGGTGACCTTCTCCGGAGTGATCGGCGTCTCGTCGATGCGCACGCCGACCGCGTCGTGGACCGCGTTCGCCACCGCCGGGATCACCGGCAGGAGCGGCCCCTGGCCCGCCTCCTTGGCACCGAACGGTCCCTCCGGATCGTCGCCCTCGACGAGGATCGTGTGGATCTCCGGCGTCTCGAGCGTGGTCGGGCTCTTGTACTCGAGCAGCGAGGGAATCTTGTGGACGCCCTTGCGGAAGACCTGCTCCTCCATCAGCACCTCACCCAGGCCCATGTAGACCGAGCCTTCCACCTGCCCTTCCACGAGCAGAGGGTTCAGGGCGCGCCCGACGTCGTGGGCGATCCAGATCTCGGTGGGCTTCACCTCGCCGGTGTCGCGGTCCACGTCCACCTCGACCACGCACGCCGAGTAGGAGTAGCACGGCGACGGGCCCACACCGCCGCCCTTGTACTTCCCCGTGCGCTTGGGCGGCGCGTACGACCCGGGTAAGGCGAGCACGCCGAACATGCTCTCGGCGAGCACCACCGCCTCGGCGAACGTCACCCCGACCTCGGCATCGTCCTCCACGAACACGCGGCGGTCGCCCGCCACCAACCGATCCGGCGTGACCTCCAGCTTGCGCGCGACGGCGGCGAAGAGCTTCTCTCGCAGCCGCTCGGCGGCTTGGATGGCCGCGTTGCCGGCCATGAGGGTCACGCGCGAGGAGTAGGAGCCGAGGTCCACCGGCGTCAGGTCCGTGTCGGCCGGGTGCACGCGGATGTCCTTGGGCTCGATGCCGAGCACCTCCGCGACCAGGTAGGCGAGGATCGAGTCCGAGCCCTGCCCGATGTCGGTGGCCCCGCAGAGCACCGCCACCAGCCCGCTCCGATCGGCGCGCACCACCACGCCGGAGTGTGGCATGTCGTTCCAGTAGATCGCGGTGCCCGCCCCGGTGAGGTACGACGAGCACGCGATGCCGATGCCCTTGCCGGCCGGCAGGTTGCCCCGCTTCTGTCGCCACCCGGAGGCCTCGACCACGCGATCGATGCACTCGCCCAGGCCGATGGTGGTCACGGTCAGGTGGTTGGCGGTCTTGGTGAACGGCTCGGCCAGGTTGACGCGACGCATGCCGGCAGGGTCCAGCCCAAGTTGCTCGGCCGCCTTGTCGATCTGGCACTCCATCGCGAAGCGCGGCTGGGGCGTGCCGTGGCCACGCTTGGGCCCGCACGGCGGCTTGTTGGTGAACACCCGCGCGCCCTCGAACTTGTAGACCGGGATCTTGTAGGTGACGGTCTGCAGCGCGCCCGTATAAAAGGTGGAGGCCACCCCGTAGGAGCCGTAGGCGCCGCCATCCAGCCAGGAGCGGAAGTGCATCCCGGTGATCGCACCGTCCTTCTTGAAGCCGGTCTTGATCCACATCAGGACCGGATGACGGCCTCGATGGACGTAGAAGACCTCCTCGCGGGTGAGCGTGATCTTCACCGGTCGCCCGGTGAGCTGCGAGAGCTTGCACGCCGCGATCTCGTGGGCGAACGGGTCGAGCTTGCCGCCGAACCCGCCGCCCACCGGAGCCGCGATCACCCGGATGTGCGGCTGCGGGACGTCCAGGATCTTGGCGAGCAGACGGTGCACGTAGTGGGGCGTCTGGGTGGAGGACCATAGCGTCAGCTTGCCGTCGGCGCCCCACTGGGCCACCGCCGAGTGCTGCTCCATCGGCAGGTGCGTGTTGCCCTCGAAGAAGAAGACGTCCTCGCGCACCAAGTCCGCGGCGGCGAAGGCGGCCTCCACGTCCCCGAACTGCAGGGCCACCGCCTTGTGCACGTTCGGCCGGTCGCCGTACTCGTGGATGCGCACCTCCGGATGCGCCAGCGAATCCTCGATGGACATGAGCGGGCGCAGCGGCTCGTACTCCACCTCGATCAGCTCGGTGGCGCGCTCGGCGGTCTCCTCGTCCACCGCGGCGACCGCCGCCACCGCGTCGCCCACCATGCGCACCTTCTCGACGCAGAGCGCCTCCTCGTCCTGCGAGACCGGGAGGATGCCGAACTTCACGCGCGGCAGGTCGTGGCCGGTGATCACCGCGTAGACGCCGGGCAGGGCGCGGGCGCGCGTGGTATCGATGCGCTTGATCAGGGCGTGCGGATGGGGACTGCGGAGCAGCTTGCCGTGGGCCATCCGCGACATCACCAGGTCGTCGGCGAACTTCGTCTCGCCCACCACCTTGGCCCACGCGTCGATCTTGGGGAGCGACTGGCCGATTATTGAAAAGGCGTCCTTCTTCATCGTTGGTCCACCTTTGGCTCTGCTCGGCTCGCCTGCGGCGGCATCTCGCCAAGCGATCGCCCGCGCATCCGTAGCGCGGCGAGCTCGACCGCGTCCAGGATTTTCGTGTAGCCCGTGCACCGGCACAGGTTGCCGGCCAGCGCGATCTTGACCTCGTCGCGGGTCGGAGTGGGGTTGTCCGCCAGCAGAGCCTCAGCGGTGAGCAGGATGCCGGGCGTGCAGTAGCCGCATTGGGCTGCGCCCAGCTCGGCGAAGGCCTGCTGGAGCGGATGGAGCTGGCCGCCCCGGGCCATGCCCTCCACCGTCTCGATCTCGTGGCCCTGGCACTCCACGGGCAGCGCGAGACAGGACAGCACCGGGACGCCATCCATCAGCACGGTGCACGTGCCACATTCGCCCAGCTCGCAGCCGTGCTTGGTGCCGGTGAGGTTCAGCTCCTCGCGCAGCACCTCGAGCAGCGTCTTGTGCGCCGGCGCCAGGACGTCGCGCTCTTCCCCATTGATCTTGAGCGTCAGGAGCGTGGGCACCTATCTGGCTCCGGTGGCGGCTCCGGTTACTGGCGGCGCCGGTTACGTGATGATGAAACTTGGATTAACTATTACTAAACTCCACTGACCCGGCTGTCAAGCCGGGCACCCGAAACGGGCCCGGGCCGGCCCGCCTGCGCTAGACTCGCCGCCATGGCTCACGAGGGTGGTCCGGCCGAACGGCATACCGTCCTCGACTGGTTCATCCACTCGGAGGTCGCGGGCAGCGTCATCCTCCTCGTCTGCACGGTGGCGGCGCTGCTCTGGGCGAATTCGCCATGGGCCGACGCCTACCATCACCTGGCCCACACGAAGATCTCGATCACCGTCGGCAGCTCCGTGTTCGCCTTGTCGCTGCAGCACTGGATCAACGACGGGCTGATGGTGGTGTTCTTCTTCGTGGTGGGCCTCGAGATCAAGCGGGAGCTGAGCGTGGGGCATCTCGCCTCGGTCCGCCGGGCCACCCTCCCGGTGGCGGCGGCGGTGGGCGGGATGGTGCTGCCGGCGCTGCTCTACGCGTCGCTGAACGCGGGCGGACCGGGGGCACGGGGGTGGGGCGTGCCGATGGCGACCGACATCGCCTTCGCCCTGGGCATCATGGCCCTCCTCGGACCGCGCGTATCGATGGCGCTGAAGGTCTTCCTCACCGCCCTCGCGATCGCCGACGATCTGGGCGCGGTGCTGGTCATCGCGCTGTTCTACACCGAGCGGATCCGCTGGGAGGCCCTCGTGGTCGGCGCGGTGCTGCTGGCGGTGCTCGCCCTCGTGATCCGCCGCGACGTGCGTCGGCCGATCGTATACGCGGTGCTGTTCGTCGGCATATGGGTGGCCATCTTCAAGTCGGGCATTCACGCGACGGTGGCCGGCATCCTCATCGCCATGCTGGTGCCGGTGAGGCCTCGCCTGGCCGCGAGCGAGTTCCTCGCCCGGGCATCGGCGGGACTAGAGGCGCTCCGCGCTTCCGACCTCACCCGGGAGAGCGTCTTGAGCAACCAGGCCCAGCTCGACGCTCTCGTGCTGCTCGACGACGCGGCCACCGACATGCGGCCGCCCGGCCTGACGCTCGAGCGCTTCCTCCACCCGCTGCAGGCCTTCCTGATCCTGCCGCTCTTCGCGTTCTTCAACGCGGGCGTGAGCCTCGGCGGACGGGGACTGGCCGTCCTGGCCGAGCCGGTCACCCTGGGCGTGATCGTCGGGCTCGTGGTCGGCAAGGTGGTCGGCGTCGCGCTACTGGGCTGGCTCGCGGTACGGGCCGGCCGCGCGGCTCTGCCCGAGGGAATCACGTGGTCGCAGATCGCCGGAGTCGGCCTGCTGGCCGGGGTGGGATTCACGATGTCGCTCTTCGTGAGCGAGCTGGCCTTCGGCGCCGGCGCGCTGCTCGACGCGGCCAAGCTCGGCATCCTGATCGCCTCGCTGACCGCCGGGGTCTGCGGTTACTTGGTCCTGCGCGCCGCCCTTCCGGTCACGACAGGACCCGTGCGCTCGAGATGAGCGCCAGGTGGCTGAACGCCTGGGGGAAGTTGCCGACCATGCGCCGGCCGGCCGGATCGTACTCCTCGGAGAGCAGGCCGACGTCGTTCCGCAGGGACAGCAGCCGGCGGAACAGCTCTTCGGCCTGCGGTCGACGGCCGATCATCGCGAGCGCGTTGACCAGCCAGAAGCTGCACTCGAGGAACGCCCCTTCCCCGGGCGGCAGGCCGTCCGCGGCGCGCTCGTCCGAGACGTAGCGCATCACGAGGCCATCGCGCACGAGCTCGCGCTGGATCGCCTCCACCGTGCCGACAACCCGGAGATCCGACGGCGGCAAGAAGCCCACCTGGGGGATGAGGAGCAGCGCCGCGTCGAGCTGGGCCGAGCCGTAGTACTGCGTGAAGGTGTTCCGGACGGAGTCGTAGCCCTCGCGGCACACCTCGGCGTGGATGTCGGAGCGCAAGCGCCGGAAGCGCTCCGCTGGCCCATCGAGCTTCGACTCCTCGATCGCCCGCACCATGCGGTCGGCGGCGACCCAGGCCATGACCTTCGAGTGCACGAAATGACGCGGCCGACCCCGCACCTCCCACAAGCCCTCGTCGGGCTCGCGCCAATGCGCCTGCACCCAGTCGACCGCGCGCTTCAGCATGCTCCAGCCCTGGGCCGACGTCACGCCGATCCCGCGGGCCCGAAAGACCGCGTCGGTCACCTCGCCGTAGACGTCGAGCTGCCGCTGACCGGACGCGGCGTTGCCGACCCGCACCGGACGCGAGTATTCGTAGCCGAGCAGCCAGTCCAGTTCGTACTCGTCGAGCCGCCGCTCCCCGCCCGGGCCGTACATCACCTGGAGATCCTCGGCATCTCCGGCCACCGCGCGCAGCACCCAGTCGCGCCACCGGGCGGCCTCGTCCACGTAGCCGGCCGACATCAGCACGTCGAGCATCGGCGCGGCATCGCGCAGGCAGCAGTAGCGGTAGTCCCAGTTCCGGACGCCGCCGAGGCTTTCCGGCAGGGAGGTCGTCGCGGCGGTCACGATCCCGCCGGTCGGCTCGTAGGTCAGCGCCTTCAGCGTGATCAGCGAGCGCTTGACCTCGTCGGCCCAACCGCCGCGGTAGGTCGAGCGCGCCGACCACTCGCGCCACCATCCCTCGGTCCGGGCCAGCGTGGGGGCGGGCTGGACCGGGAAGGGCGGCGCCTCCCACGCGGTGTGGAACGTGAGCAGGAAACCCACGCGCTGCCCGGCGGTGACCGTGAACGAGGCGGTCTGCTCGGGATCGTCGCCGTCGCCGTCGATCGGCACGTCGCCGCGCAGCTCGAGAGCGTCGGGGCCGACCGCCGCGCAGATCACGTCACTGCCGCGGCTCACCCACGGTCTCACCCGTCCGTAGTCGAAGCGCGGCCGGAAGCGCATGCGCATCGGCACCTCGCCGCGCACGCCCTCGACCACGCGCACGATTCGCGCGTGCGATCCGCGGGGCGGCATGCAATCTACGAGACGGGCGGCGCCGTGCGCGGTCTCGAACTCGGTCTCGAGCACGAGGGTGGGCCCCCGATAGCGCCGCCGGGTACGGACCACCTCCGCGGCCGGGGCGATCTGCCAGCGTCCGTTGTCGTCGGTGCCGAGCAGGGCAGCGAAGCAGGCGGGCGCATCGAAGCGTGGCAGGCAGAGCCAGTCGATGGACCCGTTGTCGCCCACCAGCGCGACGGTGTGCGTGTCGCCGATCAACGCGTAGCTCTCGATGCGCAGGGCCATCGCCTGTTCACGGCCGCGTCGGGCGAGCGGCCCGCCAGAGCGTACGGTCGCATCGTACTCCCGCGCAATGCGGTACGACCAACGTCCAATATCGCCGGGCACGACCGACGCCCTCGCAATGCCGCGGTGCGCGCACGAACCGATGAGCCCCGCGAGGCCGCGAGCGTAGGACCAAGGTCCTATGGACTCTTCGCCCGTATTCGACGAGTCTGAACGGCGACCGCATGAGCGAAGTGCTCCCCGTCGTCTACCTGGCCAGGCACGGCGAGACCGCCTGGAGCCTGTCGGGCCGCCACACGGGACTGACCGACCTGCCCCTGACCGAGCGAGGTGAGGAGCACGCGCGGCTGCTGGGAGAGCGCCTGCGCGGCCTGAGCCTGGGCCAGGTGCTCACGAGCCCGCTGCAGCGGGCGGCCCGGACCTGCGAGCTGGCCGGACTTGGCGGCGCGGCCCGGATCGACCACGATCTCGTCGAATGGAACTACGGTGACTACGAGGGGCGCACGAGCGCAGAGATCCGGGCGGGGCGGCCGGACTGGGAGCTGTTTCGCGACGGCTGCCCCGGCGGTGAGGCACCGGAACAGATCGGCGCGCGTGCCGACCGCGTCGTGGGCCGGCTGCGCGCGAGCCAGGGCGACGTGGTGGTCTTCTCGAGCGGACACTTCCTGCGCGTGCTCGCCGCCCGCTGGGTGGCGCTCGAGGTGGGCGCGGGGCGATGTCTGGCGCTGGACACCGCGAGCCTCAGCGCGCTCGGCTACGAGCGCAGCCGCGCACGACCGGTGATTCGACTGTGGAACGAGAGTCCCCAAACCGAGGTGACGCGGTGAAGACGAAGCGACCGAAGGTGCTGGTCGTCGACATCGGCGGCACCAACGTCAAGCTACGCGCCACCGGACAGGGCGCCGCGCGCAAGTTCGACTCGGGCCCGACCCTGACACCCAAGATCATGGTCGCGGGCGTCCGCAAGTTCACCCGGGGATGGCAGTACGACGTGGTCAGCGTCGGCTATCCGGGACCGGTGCTCCACGGCCGACCGGTGCAGGAGCCGCACAACCTCGCCCGCGGATGGGTCGGGTTCGACTACGAGGCCGCCTTCGGGCGCCCGGTGAGGATCATCAACGACGCGGCGATGCAGGCGCTCGGCAGCTACGAGGGCGGGCGGATGCTCTTCCTGGGGCTCGGCACCGGTCTCGGCTCGACGCTGGTCGTCGAGGGCATCGTCCATCCCATGGAGCTGGGGCACCTCCCCTACCGGAACGGCACATTCGAGGACTACGTGGGACTGCGCGGCTTGCGGAAGCGAGGGAAGAAGAAGTGGCGGCGGGCGGTCGACGACGTGGTGACCCGCCTGGTGGCGGCGGTGCAGCCCGACACGGTGGTGATCGGCGGCGGCAACGTCAAGAAGCTGAAGACGCTCCCGCCCGGCTGCCGCACCGGTCTCAATGCCAATGCGTTCCGGGGCGGCTTTCGTCTGTGGAACCACGCGACGGCGGTGAAGCGAGGCGGGCGATGAGCGCGCCACGGTCCGACGCCCTGGTCTTCTTCGGCGCCACCGGCGATCTCGCCTACAAGAAGATCTTCCCCTCGCTGCACGCCATGGCGAAGCGCGGCCACCTCGACGTCCCGGTGATCGGCGTGGCCAAGGCGGGCTGGACCCTCGAGCAGCTCCAGGAGCGTGCCCGCGAGAGCATCGAGAAGCACGGAGACCTCGACGCCGGCGCCTTCGACAAGCTCATCGCGCGGCTTCGCTACGTGGACGGCGACTACGTCGACCCCGCGACGTTCCAGGCCCTCCGCACCCAGCTGGGCGCGGCCCGACGGCCCGCGCACTATCTCGCCATCCCGCCCGCCCTGTTCCCGCTGGTGGTGGAGCAGCTGGCGAAGTCGGGCTGTGCCAAGGACGGCCGGGTCATCGTGGAGAAGCCCTTCGGAACGGACCGGGCCTCCGCGCAGACCCTGAACCGGATCCTGCTGGGGTGCTTCGACGAGAAGCACATCTTCCGGATCGATCACTACCTGGGCAAGCGCCAGGTGCACAACATCATCTTCTTCCGCTTCACCAACGCGTTCCTCGAGCCGTTCTGGAATCGCAATCACGTCGAGAGCGTGCAGATCACCATGGCCGAGAACTTCGGGGTCCAGGGCCGGGGCGCCTTCTACGACGCCACCGGGACCATCCGGGACGTGGTCCAGAACCACCTCTTTCAGGTCCTGACCAACCTGACCATGGAGCCGCCGGTCCGGACGGACAGCGAGTCGATGCGGGACGAGAAGGTGAAGGTCCTGAAGGCGATGCCGTCCCTGAGCCCGCGGTCGCTCATTCGCGGACAGTTCCGCGGCTACCGGCGCGAGCCCGGGGTGGCGCCGGACTCCCAGGTGGAGACGTTCACCGCGCTCCGGCTGCAGATCGACTCCTGGCGCTGGAAGGGCGTGCCCTTCTACATCCGGGCCGGGAAGTGCCTGCCCGTGACGTGCACCGAGATCGTGGTCCGCCTGAAGCAGCCGCCCACGATGTACCCGGACGTCGCGCTCCGGCAGAACTACTTCCGGTTCCGCATCAGCCCCGACATCACCATCGCCCTCGGGCTGAACGTCATGGCGCCCGGCGAAGCGCTGGTCGGCCAGTCCGCCGAGATCCTGGGGAGCCACCACCCCCGCGCCGACGAGATGGACGCGTACGAGCGGGTGCTCGGAGACGCGATGATGGGAGACGCCACGCTCTTCGCGCGGGAGGACTACGTGGAGGAGGCGTGGCGCATCGTCGATCCGGTCCTGAAGACGGGCACCCCGGTCTACGAGTACGAGCCGGGGCGCTGGGGACCGGACGAGGTGGACCAGATCGTGGCCCCGCCGGGCGGCTGGCAGAATCCGGTCCTCGAAGGGTCCCGCGCGCTGCGGTGATCGCCAGGGCCCGTGGGCGATCGTCCCATGGGACGATCGCCCACGGTGTGGCCTACTGCTGGAGCTTGACCTCGACGCCGCCCTGCGCCAGTGAGAGCTTGAGGCCTTTGTTCGTAGAGGTCAGCGTCATCGTGACGCCGTTCTGATTCTTCAGCGCACCCGTGCTGGCTCCGCCACCGACGGTCGCCCCGGCACTCGTGAGCACGTAGTTGCCGTCGAAGTCCTCCACCTTCTTCAGATTCGAGACGTTCCCCTTCGCGGTCACCTTGGCCACGCCCACATCCAAGACGTCGAGCCCTTTGAGGCTGAACTTGTACTTTTTGCCATGGTAGTCGAGGACCCCATCGCCCCAGCTCACCCCAACCCCGACGGCGACGGACTTGCTCGTCAGCGTGACCGTCCCCTTCGTGCTCTTGTCCGTCTTGTCCTGGGCCGGGGCGATGGACGTCGCGCTCACGAGCGACGTCAGCGTGAGCCCCAGCACCGTGAAGAACATCGTCGACTTATGCATGTGGTCCTCCGTCGGAGAAGTAGATGTGCGATCGGCCCGCTTCGGCTGACTCGAACGGTAGACCAGGCTCCGCCCCCGACGTATGGGACCTTGGTCCTAGCGCCACACTCGCTCGTACGACCAAGGTCCCATAGCGACGGCCAGGGGGGGTCCGCCAGTATCGACAAGGCGTGAACGTACTGGTCGGGATACTCGTGGTGGCCACCATCGTCCTGGCGAGCCCGGCGGACGGGCAGGACCAGCCGCTTCCGGAGCCGGCGCTCTACGAGCTGGTTCCGGCCGGTGGGACGTATGCGATCGCCCGAGTATGCTACACGGACGAAGGCATCTGTGCGCTACCTCTCACCATCGCCCCCGGGCGGCCGTGCGAGTGCCGTCGCGCCGACGGGAGCTGGGTGTCGGGCGTGTGCACCCACTGACGCGTGACCAGTCCCGGCCGTCTTCCGGTCCGGCACCTCGCCTGACCGCTGGTGGCACAATCGTCGCTGCACATGGTAGGAAAGGCCTGATGATCCGGACCGCACGTGCCCGATGAGGAGACCGTAAGACCATCGATGGATGAAGCGGTCGTGTACGTGGTCGACGACGACGCGTC
>DATFWA010000124.1:0-5523 GCA_035259825.1 Candidatus Methylomirabilota bacterium
CCAGGCCCTCGTCAGCTACATCGACTACGTACGCGCCGGCTTCGAGGACCAGGGCGCCTTCGACCGGCTCTTCTCCCCGGATCCGCCCACGCCGCAGCTCGAGCAGTGGGATCTGAACCGGGAGATGACGTTCCGCATCGCGTGGAAACCCTACATGTACAACCCGACGCTGCCGCCGCTGCTGGGCGGCGTGCAGACGCTTGCGCTCGTCGTCCACGGCAGCCGCGATCGCATCGTGCCGCGCGGCTGCGCCGAGCAGTACGCCCGCGCGCTGCCGAGGAGCCGGCTCGCCGTCGTCGACTCAGCCGGCCACTTCCTCGACATGGAGCAGCCGGACACGCTCACGAAGCTCATCACGCAGTTCGTCGCCGAGTCCTGAGCGGGGGACCCCATGCACCTCATGTACTTCACCGAGCAGCCCATGTCGGCGTACCCCGAGGACGAGGGGCGGAAGCGTGGCGCCACCGCGTTGATGTTCTCCAACCGTCACTTCGATCCGGTGGCGGGCAGCCGGCTCTACAACGAGTACCTCGAGCACTACCGTCTCGCCGAGGAAGTGGGCTTCGACGGCATCATGCTGAACGAGCACCACAACGCGCCCTTCTGCATGCAGGCCAAGTGCAACATCTTCGCCTCGATCCTCGCCGCGATGACCAAGCGGGTGAAGATCGTGCTGCTCGGCAACCCGCTGCCCCTCGCCGACAACCCGGTGCGGCTGGCCGAGGAGCTGGCCATGATCGACATGGTCTCGCGCGGCCGGCTCGTCTCCGGCTTCGTGCGGGGCGGTGGGCAGGAGCAGCTGGCCACCGGCGTCAACCCGGCCTACAACCGCGAGCGCTTCGAGGAGGCCCACGAGCTGATCGTCCGGGCGTGGACGCAGGAAGGCCCGTTCCGGTTCGAGGGCAACCACTACCAGCACCGGGTGGTGAACCCGTGGGCGGTGCCGCTACAGAAGCCGCACCCGCGCGTCTGGATCCCTGGCGTGCTCAGCAAGGAGACGATCATCTGGGCGGCGCGCCAGCGCTATCCCTACATCGCGCTCAGCACCGCGATCGACGCGACCAAGAAGATCTGGGAGCTCTACGACTCGATCGCGGCCGAGGTCGGCTACACCAGCGGGCCCGAGAACCGGGGGTACCTGCAGCGCTGCCACGTCGCGGAGACCGAGGAGAAGGCCCTCGCCAACGCGCGGCAGTTCATGTGGATGCAGGGGGAGTTCACCGGCCTCGCGCACCCGGTGTGGTCGAGCCCCTCCGGCTACTTCTCGCCGTCCTACCGCAAGGCCTTCGTCGAGTACGCGGTCGGGCGCGGCTCGAATCCGCGGGCGGCCTCCTTCGAGGACCAGCTACGCGATCAGCAGATCATCGCGGGCACGCCCAAGACGGTGCTGCCGAAGTTTCGCCGGCTGCTGGAGGAGACGCGGCCGTCGATCCTCGGGCTCTGGGCCAGCGACGGGTTCGTAAGCAACCAGGACGCGACGACGTGCATCCGGCTGCTCGGGCAGGAGGTGCTGCCCGCGGTGCGGGAGATGGGCAAGGAGCTGGGGCTCTGGAGCCCCTTCGAGGCCAACGCACCGATCAGCATCACGCAGCCCGCGCCCGCGGTGACGCGCAACGGGGCCTAGCGCGGCCGACCGCGCTAGCCGATCGCGGTGCGCGGCGAGCGGGGGTCCGTCTTGTCGGGCAGGCAGGTGAAATCGACGCGCACCGCGCCCAGCCGCACCAGTCGCAGCGCCGCGTAGTCGGCCATCGCCGTGTGGCACAGCTGGCGCGTCTCGAACGAGTCGATCGCGGTGTATCCGCGGTCGACGACCTTGTCGCCCACCGTCGCCATCTCGTGCGCCCATAGTACCCAGGCCAGCGTCAGCAGGTATCGCTGCATGCGAAATCTCCGTTGGTGCGGCCAGAGGAGAGCAAGGGGCGGACCACCACGGAGTCACCACGAATCCGGGACGTTACGGCGCGTGACCTGAGGATGCAGAGAAGCTCGCGGGCAAGGCTGGGCAGGGCCGTTCCCAGGGTGAGGTCGCCCCGGCCCGCGCAAGACCTGCCGACGGCTTATACTGGCGCGCGTGTCCCTGACCATCACCCCGCAGCCAAAAGGAGGCGTCCGTGGCCACCAAGATCCTCGTGTCTCCAAAATTTCCCGCCGCCATGCTCGACATCGCACGGAGCTACGTGCCCGTCGGCTTCGAGATGGTCGTGGCGGACGCAGGTACCCCGGAGTTCACCGCGGCCCTGCCGGAGGTCTCGTACTTTGTGGGCTTCGCGCGCGGGGAGATGAACAGCGAGTTCTTCAAGGCCGCGTCGGGCCTGAAGCTGGTCCAGCTCATCAGCGCCGGCTATGACCGCCTCGACGTGTCGGCGGCCAAGCGGGCAGGGGTGCCAGTGGCCAACAACGGCGGATCCAACTCGGTGGCGGTGGCCGAGCACGCCCTGATGCTGATGCTCGCGGTCTACCGCAAGCTCTCCTGGCACCACGGCAACGTGATCACCGGCAAGTGGCGGGTAGGGGACTTCGCCTCGAACCGCACCTACGAGCTGGAGGGCAAGACCCTCGGGATCGTGGGCCTCGGCACCATCGGCAAGAAGGTCGCGCGCCGGGCCGCCGCCTTCGACATGAAGATCGTCTACTACGACATCGTCCGCCTGGCCGAGGACGCCGAGGACGCCCTCGGGGTCCGCTTCATGCTGCTGCCCGAGCTGCTGCGCACCGCGGACATCGTGTCGCTGCACGTGCCACTCAACGCGGTCACGCGGAACATGTTCGGCGCGCGCGAGATGGGGATGATGCGGCCCTCCGCGGTGCTCATCAACACCTGTCGGGGGCCGGTGGTGGACGAGACCGCGCTCCACACCGCGCTCACCACCGGGGTCATCGCGGCGGCCGGGCTCGACGTCATGGTCGAGGAGCCACCCATCGCCAACCACCCGCTGTTCGCGCTCGAGAACGTGACGTTCACGCCGCACACCGCGGGACCGACCTGGGACAACTGGTTCAAGGCCTTCCGCAACGCGTTCGACAACGTGCAGCGGGTGGCCCGCGGCGAGCGGCCGCTATGGGTCATCCCCGAGCTGCGCTAGGCCAGGGAGCCCTCGCCGCGTGAAGCGGGCGGGCTCCCGCAAGGCGGGCACGGCGACGGGACTGTTCCTCACCGGTCTGCGTCGCGGCGGCGTCCCGCGGGAGCCCGATCGCTTTCCGCTCTCACTGCCGATCTTCCGCGCGCTCGAGCGCCTCGACTTCCGGGCCCGCGTCACCTTCCTGGTCGGCGAGAACGGCTGCGGCAAGTCGACCCTGCTCGAGGGCCTGGCCGCCGGGACGGGCGCGGTGGCCGCGGGCGGGCGCGATATCGAGCGCGATCCCACCCTGGCCGCGGCGCGGGTCCTGGCGCGGGCCTTCCGCTTCCAACGGGCGCGTCATCCTCGCCTCACCCTGTTCCTGCGCGCCGAGGACGTGTTCGGCTTCACCTTGCGGGTGCGCGACCAGATGGAGGGCCTGCGCGACGTCGAGGACGAGCTGCGCACCGCGCTCCGCGAGGGCTCCTGGGGCCAACGGCTGGCGGTGGGCGCGGCGGCCAAGGAGCGCGCGGCGCTCGCCCGCCGGTACGGGCCAGATCCCGACGCGCGCTCCCACGGCGAGACGTTCCTCCACCTGCTGCAGCAGCGGCTGCAGCCGCGCGGCCTCTACTTCCTGGACGAGCCGGAGACGCCGCTGTCGCCCACGCGGGTGCTCGCGCTGCTGGCCATCCTGCAGGATCGCGTGGCCCAGGACTGCCAGTTCGTCATCGCCACCCACTCGCCGATCCTCATGGCGCTGCCGCACGCCGAGCTGCTGCTGCTCGACGGCGGGACGATCGCGCCGATCGCCTACGAGGACGTCGAGCACGTGCGCATCACGCGCGCGTTCCTCGACGATCCCGACAGCTTCCTGCGCCGCCTCTGACCTGGTTTGACTTGCACCCCGACCACCACGACAATAGGGCCGATGAAGTGGCCCAGCTCGCGATCCGTCGCATTCATATGGCTGCTCGCCGCGCTCAGCCTGGTCGGCTGGCTGATCGTGAACCTCGACACGGCGGGGTGGATCATCCTCACGCTCACGGTGGGGCTGATGGCGTTCGAGCTGACGCGGCGGCGCAACGGGCAGGGGGCTCCGCCGCCGGACGGGCCGACCGGCTAGGCGGTCTTCAGAAAGGCCCGCCCGGCGCCCGCTCGGCCGCCCGGCGGAGCGCCTCGCGAATCAGGGGCACGAACAGCATCACGGTGAAGAAGAGCGTCGCCAGCCAGATGGCCACCTGAATCAGACGCGACGGACGATCCGGTTGCGCCATGCCGCGAGGAGCGTAGTCCGCGCGCTCGCGGGCGTCAAGCCGGCGAGTAGTTGCCTTCCCGTATCTCGATGGCTACACTACGCGGCATGTCGTGGACACCGGGGACAACCGCCGGATGGATCCGCACCGGCGCCGGCCTGATCGCGACGCTGTCGCTCGTCAGCCTGCCGGTCGAGTTCACCGTCCGTCTCACCGAGTATCCGGTGGTCGCGCCACCGCTCGTGGTCACCTTCCTCACCATCGGCTCCTGCCTGCTGCTCGTGTGGTCGGGTCTCGGGCTCCGTCGTCTCGAGGCCCAGCGGATATCGAGCGAGCGGCCGACGCTCGGCACCTAGAGCGGTCGGCGTGGGCGCGCTGAGCCGGACCCTTCGCTACCTGGGCCTGGGCGGCGCCGATTCCGAGTCGCGGGCTGCCGATCTGGCCGCCCATCGGGACGCGCGCGGTGGGCCGGCCGCGATCGGCGAGCGCCTCGCCTTCCGCGGTGAGGTCTCGGGCGAGGGCGACTTCCACATCGCGGGACGCTTCGAGGGTGATATCAACGTGACCGGGCGAGTGCTGGTGGGCGAAGGCGCCGACGTCGACGCCAACATCAACGCGCGCGCGATCGTGGTGGGCGGCACCGTGCGCGGCAACCTGTCGGCCTCCACGCGCGTGGAGATCCTGCCCACCGGCGTGCTCACCGGCACGCTGCGCACCGGCAGCTTCTCGGCCGCCGACGGGGCCGCGGTCAAGGGCGAGATCTGGATCGAGCGCTCCGGCGAGGGCGTGCCGGAGCGACGGCCATGACCGATCTCGCCGAGGTGCTGAGCTCGCGCGGAGCCCGGCTCGGCTTCAAGGTCGCCGGCGTCGTCGCCGTGGTGGCGGTGCTGCTCCTCGCGGGCTGGCTCTGGCTGCGCACCGAGGACGCCCACGGCCAGGCCGCGCTCGCCGCCTCCGCAGACCTCGTCCAGCAGGCCGACGGGCCGCTGGCCACCGCAGAAGCGCGCCAGCGGGCGATCGCCTCGCTGCAGCAGGTGCTGGCCCAGCACGGGCGGACGTCGGCCGCACCGGTGGCCGCCTATCAGCTCGGCAACCTGCAATACCAGTCGGGCGACTACGCGGCGGCCCGCGGGGCCTACGAGCTGGCCCTGGCCAAGGGCGCGTCGGGCAGCGTGCGCACGCTGGCCGCCTCCGGCGTCGGCTACACGTGGGAG